>NZ_JAQITG010000099.1:0-1372 GCF_028618615.1 Bartonella sp. AU15XJBT | reverse complement strand
AGATGAGTATGAAGAAAAGTTGGATGAGAAAAGTGAAACTATAGAGAAACTAACAGCAGAAATTGAATACCTTGATGAACAAATTGAGAAATTGAACCAACAGAATAAACTGAATCCAGAGGATGAAGCAGAAGTTAAATCCCGTGGTGAAGAAATTAAAACACTGAAACAAGATATAGAAGAGTATAAAGACGCGTTAAGAGAGAGAGATTATCGTATACATAGACTAACACTCGAAGCTCAATCACGTGATGAAGAAATTGAGAGGCTTAAAGACGAGCTTAAGCAGCGTGGTGAATCTGTAAAAGAAAAGTCTCAGAAGAATAAGAAGAAAAGTAAGTGAGGAGAGAGAGATGGGTTTAATAGCAGCGCTTTGTTTATCTACGATGGTCAATATTCAACTAGCTATTCAACTTTATTGTTTTGATAAAAAAATTCAAAAACTTATAAAGGAGGTACATAAAAGAGATAAAATAATAGAAAGACAAGAAGAGAAAATTTACAAATTACCTTATTCTTGAGAATTTTCATCTTCAAAAGCAAGTAAAAACTCTGTCCAAAACTTGGTTTGAACCACTCTTTCTGGATGATTTGATGAAGTGTGTTCAATGATAAAGATTGGTACAGTTTCGATATTTGGGTTGAGGTGGCGAACTACGAGAATAAATAGTCTTTCTTCATCTTCCTTTAAATTATAATAATTGCATATGTCTTGCTCATTTAAGTCTGCTGGAAAAGGATTTTTAAAACTCATGTATTTTTCCTTTTCAAGGGTTAAAGGTAGCGGATACTCTCCTAGAAAAATACCTTCAACAAATGCAAATGGGCTTTCATCAGATATACGAAAATTATTCATTTTTATTGAATGTTTTGTAGGATTTTTTATGGTTACATATACGTCAAGAAAGAAATTTTTACCTTTCTTATATGCGCATGTTTCTTTCTCTATAACAGCCTCTAGATTTGGACCCAAATCTCTTATTCTCTTTTCTTCCAATAGAATAGAGAGGTGTCCTTTTGCTGCTTCAGATTGTCTTTGCAGCTGTCTTAATTGTTTAGTGAAGTTTATAAGATCTATTTTTCGGTTTCTACAACCTAACCATATTCCAAAACATGATATGAACGTTGGTACTATTAATGAAATGATATCAATGACATCTTTATCCAATTTACACACCTTTCTCTACCCGCTTTCGAAAAAAAACAATCTTATAAAACACGTTATGTATGGAGCGGCGCGGTGAATAACACGATTCTTTGTTTTGATCTAGGTACGAAGACGGGGTGGGCGATGTGTGGAGGGAGAGGTGACATATTTAGTGGCACCGTTGACTTTAAATCACGCCGTTTTGAAGGCGGTGGGATGCGTTAT
>NZ_JAQITG010000098.1:0-1403 GCF_028618615.1 Bartonella sp. AU15XJBT | reverse complement strand
TTGGCAATTATAAGCCTGAGCACGTGTTTAAAAAGTTGGGGGATGCTTATTTTGAATCTCGTCTGGTGGGTGAGCAAATCTTTGAGCTAACAGGCAATCGCACTCTTCTTGATGTTGAAGATCCCAATGCTCAAATGCAAAGGCTCTATGACAATGCTGTGGAGCAGCAAGGTCCTTTGGGGTTAGAGCTAGGCAAGCCCTTAACACCTCAGCAGATTGCTGGGATCAAAGAGGATATGATCTGGCTTGAGACCCACCTTGTCGACGGACAAGAGGTCTTAGTGCCCCACGTTTATTTGGCGCCAAACACTTCTTTAGCACAAGATGTTTATGGGGCAAAAACGCAGCAAGGAAACCTTGCCAGTGCACGTTTGAAAGGCAATGGCATCACTCTGAACGCGAACCGTTTTAGCAATAGCGGTGCTATCTTGAGTGATGATGCATTGCATGTTTCGACCACGCAAACTTTGTTTAATGATGGTGGTTTTTTGCTTGGCAGCGGTGCTGTCGATCTCAACAGTGGTGATCTTTTAGCCAATTCGTCAGGGGTTATCTTGGGGAATATCATCACCCTCAATGCGAAGACCATCATTGATGGTACTGCCAAGATCCGTGACACGAATGAATTTGGTTTTGTTGATCGAGAGGGGCAGCAGTCTCAAATCATCTCTGTTCAGGATTTGAATATTCTCTCCCTTGGCGATTTAAGCATGAGTGGTGGGCAATGGAGCAGTGGCGGTTCGACGACGGTGACTGTCGGTGGTTCTGCGACCATTGGTTCATTGGTACTAGAGAGTGAGAATAAGCAAAGCTTGGAAAAAGGGCATTATGATGCTCAAAGTTCTCATCACCATTTGGCAGAAGTTAACAGTGATGGCGATCTAACCATTGTTACAGGGGGTGAGCTTAATCTTGCGGGAAAATTTAAAGCCAAGGGTGATGGGGATTTCACCAGTGGTGGTGCTCTCAACGCGGTTTCAGAGCAAGACTTTAACAGTTTTGATTTAGATCTGAGAGGCAAAGAAGGCGATGAATCGAAGCAAAAGAATAAGTTTCGTCAACAATCAACCGAAGTTACCACAACCAAAACCACGATAGAAACGGGTGGCAACCTTTCCATGCATGCCAAGGATGGGGATCTCACACTTAAAGCCATAGGGGCAAAAAGTGAGGGCAAGATACATCTTACGGCAGATAAGGGGAAGATTAAGTTTCTGAGCAACAAGGATCAGGATTTTAAGGATGTTTATCAGCGCAATGAAAGCCTTGTGTGGTGGAGTGAGGGCGACAAAGGCTATCTGAAGGAAAGTATCGACTATGTAACCATGGAAGCTGGTGGGGGCATGAAATTTGATGCAGGTGATGGCTTTGTTGTTGAATATGAGACAACGGGTGATTTTGAC
>NZ_JAQITG010000097.1:0-1407 GCF_028618615.1 Bartonella sp. AU15XJBT | reverse complement strand
CATAGATGATGAAAGCGATTGTGAGGCCGATTGATACAAAGGGTGTGATTGTAACAATTGCTTTTGAGGAAATATCCGTGACATATGTTTGTGTTATCTGATCAATTTTATTGAAAAGTTGCGTGAACACAGTAAAGTTCATGGCATTCCTCTTTAACAAATTTTCAATTTTTTATTACCTTGGAACATAGATACATGCCATTTGCATTTATACATTGCCCAAATTTTCACTGCTATTATCTTGGCTTTGATAAAAGCTCTGTGTCTCTTTGAATTGTTGGGATATAGGACCGAATCTTCTACATTGGATTTTGTTTTCATGAAAAAAAGCCAATATTGTAAAGAGCTTTAGTGGCTAAAATCTTACTTGAGGCACACGCGTGTGGGCATTGGATATAATTTTTTCATACAATTTACGTTTTTGTATTTCGATAAGAAGCTCTTCATTATTGCTTAAATTTCTGACCATTTGTAGCTTTGCATATTCATTTTGGAGTACGGCTGACATATTTCTGATGCGTGTTTGCAGGTCAAAAACTTCTCTCAGATCTTTTGTTTTATTTATATCATTTACGAAATCGACAATTTGTATAAAGCGTTTTTCTGCATCTTCGAAAGCTTGCAAGCTTACAGCTTTATCGACAATTCCACTATATTGAAGACGCTTATTAATTATTTCGTACTGCCTCTTCAGGCTAAGATATGAGAATAAGACCCTCATCTCTTGCGTGTTAATTTTAGTCATAAGCTTTTCTAAATGGTCACGTTGTCTGAATTGTGTAGTAGGCATTCCCACGTAGGTTTTGTGTGGGGTGGGATAGATAAAAAGCGAATCTTCTATGAATAACTTCGGCTGCATTCCTAGGTTTCGTATTTTATTTCCTGTTATAGATTTATAGAGTTGTTCCGCGTTTTTGATCTGATCTTCGGTTGTCTTAATTTGTTGTGTTAACAACTCAATAATTTTCAGATATTCTGCTTTTGAAAAAGAGGAAGGAGTTTGGACAGTTGAACTTTGAGTCGCAGAACCCCAACTGAAATTAGATGTTAGAGTTAAATTTAGTACTACCAAAAGGGTCATCATTCCTGTTACAATAAATCGCTTTTTCATCTGTCTCCTCGTTTAATTTCGGCAGGGATTGTTTTATTAATAGGTACACGGTTCCTATCATTTGGTTGTTTGAGCTTTGGTGCTAATGCACAAGCCGATAGAATATTTGCGATCAAAATCATAAGAATGATATTTTTCATTTTAATATTACTCTTTTTTACAATTAAATAAAGTCAATATTTTTTATCATTATTATAATTTTAATGATAAAGTAAAGTGCATAGTTTGCGATAGTTTATCTTTTCTTAATTTCATTTTTTATATTGATAAAAAATAGCTCGATTTCAGTGCAAATA
>NZ_JAQITG010000096.1:0-1596 GCF_028618615.1 Bartonella sp. AU15XJBT | reverse complement strand
AAATTCACTTAATATGTTTTAAAATAACTTTTTACTCTTATTATTTTTTTAAGTACCAACCTTTAATCTATAAATACGTCTTGATAGCATTTCTTATGAGTTACAAACTATCTTTTGAAGGCTTTAAAGGATCACATGCTTTTCATAAAGCACATTTTAATCACTCACTAAAATAATCATTTTGTCAGTTCAATTTACTGACAGATAACTGACAAATATATATTATTGATTGTATTTATTTGGTGTATCTTAATAATGGTTGTATCATTAAAATACTAACTTATTGAAATATAATGTTTTTAATTTTTTATCTCATTAAAAAAAATACTATAGGGGTTAGAGTTAACTGACTAAACTGACAAGGCTGACAACTCTAGACAAAACTCTTCTTATAAGATCACTCAGATCATTTTTGGGGAGAAAAGTTCCTTGATGAGAATGGCATAAAAAGAGTTTTGCGTGGTTGTTTTAAGACTTCAAAAGAGGTTCTTTATTGTTTTCTATGATGGTTTTTGAGGACAGGATGTGCTTGATCGCATGATGTCTCGTTTATATGCGTGTTGAGTGGTTTAGAGGAGCTGGAGAGTGAATTTATCTCTAATTAATTTATCTCTAATTATTGATAAATATTGATAAATATATTGTAGCGTTAAACTGGGGATATTGATGTATTAACCATTGACGGGCTAAACAGTTTTGTTTAGAGGTCTTTTTACATAAATGTGGGGGAGATATCTTCAGCAATTAGAATAGAGCAGTTTTGGGTGTCACTTTTTGGGTCACAGAGGCATGTGCTTTTGTTAAAAGCGTTATAGGGCAGTGGCTGTTTTGAGTGGGCTTGTTAGAGGTTCCATGAAGTTCTTTTAAAGAATGCTTCATGAAGTGTGCAAAGCGGGGGCAATCTGTATTGTTTTCTGTATTTTTACGCCAGAGTTCTCTTTTGAGAATTTTTCGTGCCATTTTTGTTTTCTTTGGCTTGTTTACAGGTGTAAGTGTTTATGCGCGCTCCTCAGCTATTTTTCATTCCCCAACCGATAATTTTTCTCGCCAACAATCTGAGAAGCAGCAATTAGAAAGAATTGAGAAATTACGGTCTTTAACGCTTGGCAAAGTTTCTCTCTCTTTTGAAGAAAAATCGGGACCATTTTGGAGGGAGGGATACTGTTTTGCAATTCATCATATATTTTTTGGAGCACAGTTAAGCACAAGAAATCAGGAACATTTTTGATGACATTAACAATGGAACTTTAAGCGTTTTTTATTGGGGAGTTAACGTATGAGATATGAGAAGAGAGCAGAAAGAGCAGCTTTATTAGGTGTTTTGGTCTCCAGTACGATGCTCAAAAAGGTTTTATTTGGGGGACTTGGTTTTTCTTGTTTATTCGCACCTTCAGCGTTACAGGCACAAATTACTGTGGATCCTAACGCAGGTAGCGCATATCGTCCGGATATAGTGGCAGCGCCCAATGGGGTTCCCTCGATTGATATTGTTACCCCCAATGGCAAGGGCTTATCACACAATAAATATAACGACTTTAATATTGGCAATGCAGGTATGATTTGGAACAATCATGCGCAAGAAGTGGGGCAATCGCA
>NZ_JAQITG010000095.1:0-1610 GCF_028618615.1 Bartonella sp. AU15XJBT | reverse complement strand
CTTCTTGTTTTTCCCTCATTTTCTTGTCTTTCTCAAAAAAGTTTGCTTTCTCTGGAAAATAAGCAGGCATTATCTTGTCAACGATTTCTGAAAGTTGTTTGCCAACCTTTTTACCTTTTCGTGGTGGCAATTTCTCAATCATTGCTTCGTTACTTTGCCATCGATTATTAGCTTCGTTTGAAATGTTGTTATTTTGCTCGTGAATGATTGGTTGTTTAGTTTCTATTGTTTTGATTTCTTCTGATTGAACATCATCACACTCGATTGGCTCGTCAACCAAATCGTTTGTTTCTAAATTTTCAAATTCAATTTCTCTTTTTGATAAAATAATATTTTTATTTTTTTTGTTATTGTTAATGTTAATGTTATTGTTAATGGCATCATTAAGCATTGCTTGTGCATTGCTTGTAGCATGCTTAGCATCATCATCACTGTTATCTTTATTTTTATCCCACCTTGCCTTCGCTGCCTTTTGTGCTCTTTCTGAAAACTTGCTTAAATTTTCATTTGAGTTATTGAGTTCTTCCTCAACTTGTAAACTCCACAAACGACCATCTTCTGAAAAAACAATGTGTCCAGTTTCTAATAAAAGATCTAATGCTTTCTGAAATCTTTTAACTGAGCAACCAGCTAATAAAGACAACACTCGAAAATTATTCTTAAGCGGTTCTCCAGTGCGAAGCATTTGAAATCGCAACTTCACATATATAAAACCTTCAAAAGCAGGCAAATGTGCAAGATCAAGTAACCACTTATCTGCAAAAAGCCTCGTCCATGGCAACTTAGTTGACATGTATTGCCTCCTCTCTTTTCTTACTCCATCTCATATTCGCTGCTTTTGAAGCTCTTTCTGAAAATTTACTGATGCTATAATCGAAAGCTAATGACCTATGCCATAAGTTCCCATTCTCTAAACGCGTGATGTAACCCATGCTTATTAAAGTCTCTAATGTCTTTTGAAACGTTCTTACTGAACACCCACACCAACTTGATAAATAAGATGCATTATTGATAAGAGGCGCTTTCTTATCATTCATAAGCAACACAAGGGTTGTATAAACTGCCTTCTCTGTTGCTTTTAAACCCATAAGCTCTTTTAAAAACTGATCTGAATTAAACTTTACACATTCCACTTTGTTACTGGGCATCGCTATAAGATCTCCCTCTCTTTAATTAAATGTAAAATCGCTAAAGCATCCGCTTCATTATCATCACAAGGCGCGTGTCCTTTTGCACGCATCGCCTTTATAATCTCTTCTTTCGACGCATTCCCCTTGCCCGTCGTCACTTTCTTAATCGTACAAACAGGTATCCCCTCATACGGTATCTCATGATGTTCACACCATGCCGTTAACGTTGCTAACAAACCACCGTAAACATGCGCTGCATCGGTTCCAACATGACGCCTCACCTCCTCAAAATACACCGCGTCAATGCTACCTGCTGTATGCTTTATTTCTGTAAGCCATCTCTTAAAGCGTAAATAACGCATCCCACCGCCTTCAAAACGGCGTGATTTAAAGTCAACGGTGCCACTAAATATGTCACCTCTCCCTCCACACATCGCCCACCCCGTCTTCGTACCTAGATCAAAACAAAGAATCGTGTTA
>NZ_JAQITG010000094.1:0-1669 GCF_028618615.1 Bartonella sp. AU15XJBT | reverse complement strand
TCACGGCATTCCCATAAACCCTCGCATAATTCACAACACAGGCATTATTGCGTATTTTTGCATTTTCGGAAACGCTTGCTTGGATAACCATAGCATCATCATATACCCAGCAATTGCCATCATGAGACAGATCACTTTCATCTTTAATAAAGCCGCCCAATTGACCGGCTTTAACATCATCAAAATCTCTTAAAGCTTTAATGCGATAAAGAGTATGATTACCAAATACACGCGTTTCATTTGTAAATTCGTATTTTTTTGCAGGCTCTTGTTGATTAACAGATGCAATTTCATTTGAAATGTTAGAGAGAACGGGGGTGTTTTTTGAGATATTTGTCATAATTAAAACCTATCTGTAAAAAAGTTTGTTATTAACAGCCCATAAGGGTGTCGGGCGCTAACAAACACGGCAGATAGTCCGTTGCTATGCTTTTCCCTCGCGAAGGGTATTGTATAGCATAGCTACACCCGACAAAATCATCATATATGCTAACAAAAGCATAAAAGATAGTCAGTTTTTATAACAGGATTAGGTTTATCGTAACCTTTTCGCTATCTGTTTTAGTGTTTGTTAATCACTTGATTATTTATATAACAAAATACGTATTTATTGTCAATTAATATTATATCTTTTTTGATATTTTTTTGTATTTTTTAAATACGTTGTGTATTGATAATATCTTATGCTTATGAATTTCTGCTTTTATATTTATATGCTTTTAAAGCTATATTATAGGCTTTACGAAACGATTGCGTTATGTTTTGAATCTATACATTTATAATATTTAAAAACGCTCTCATAATGCGTATTTTTATCTTTATAACCTATCAGTTTTTTCACTAAATGAATTTTAATTTTTTTGTGAATTTTTGTTTATAACGCATTTGTAACTTAACAGCTTTTATAGGAACTGTTTTTATAACCAACGCATTCATTTGTATTTTTGCTTTATTTAAACAAAGCTACTGTTTTTACGCATTTTCTATAGTTGTTATATGCTTTACAGCCACCGCATCATTTTTCATTTTCATAAGAGAAACGATAAATAGGATAATTGTAATTTATAGGCTGTTATGAAAACATCTAAAGAAAGATTGATCATTATAGAGATTAGAAAAATCCCTTTTAATAGGCTTTTGTCAGTTGTGTCAGTTTTGTCAGTTCTTTTTAGACCCTCTATTATTTTTTTTGAATGACAAAAAATTAAAAATATTATATATCAATATGTTAGTATTTTTAAGATACAACTTCTATCAATAGCATAACCTTAAATACAATCAATAATATATATTTGTCAGTTATCTGTCAGTAAATTGAACCGACAAAAGTGAGTAATTAAAGCGTATCTTATGAAAAGCGTATGAAATTAAAAACTGATTACGTTATTAAAATCCTTTTTATGAACTTTATCAGTTTTTTTGAATGATAACCTTATGATTTAGAGAATTGATTACAACGTATTTTATGAAAAGCATGTGAACCTTTAAAGCCTTTCAAAAGATAGCTTGTAACTCATAAGAGATGCTATCAAGATCATTATAGTTATGAGTTTCGAGGGTTTTGAAGGTTTTGAGGGTTCCTTTTATTATTACTTATTTTATTTTTTAAATTGGAAATAAAAGTCATTATATTTCAATATGTTAATGTTTTAAGCAAACAACCTATATT
>NZ_JAQITG010000093.1:0-1677 GCF_028618615.1 Bartonella sp. AU15XJBT | reverse complement strand
GATGAGGACCTGGAGCACATCCAGCTATAATAAGCAAAACTAATCCACTCAATAACTTTAAAGTTACTTTCATTTTTCCTCTCCTTCAATGATTTTTTACGATAAGATTGCTTAAAGCTTGTTGATGATTTTATCTCTGGTTTTCAAGACAGTTCAGAACTGAGATGGTGGATGAAGAGAACAATCCCGCACAAGCATGAAAACGCATGAATGTGGGGATTGTAGTTTCCACAAATAACAATACTTAAGGTTGGCATTCAGGTTGTACTGGACTTCTTTTACAAAACGGGCTGTTTAAGCGCTTTTCAACACTTCGCTTCGGAATAACAGCACCAGGACGACAAATGGGAAGATTTTCCTCTTTAAAAGTATAACACGGACTCCCCCTCCCTTTATAGCGGAAACCTGATTGAATCATACATGTATAAGTTGTTGCTTTTGCATTGATGCTCTGTTTTCTGTTTTCTGGATCGGCATCAATAAGGCTTGGCATGCCACATTCTAAAAGAGCTTTTCCTACCTCAGTAGAATCCGCAGCAGGTTTCTCCCACATGCTCACGTACCCTGGAGAAGGTTTGTCAATATTTTCAATGTCACATCCTGTAACCGTTAACAGAATGAGCAGGCTTAATAAATTAAACAGTATTTTCATTTTTTGTTCCTTGTTATTGTTGAATAAAGTTTTTTAAAACCAAATGAGCCGTAATTCCATCTACACGCATCACTTGCATCACCATAACACTTATGGGTAGTACTAGGATTATGGCCGCGTATCGCTCCTCCTATCTCTCTGAGTGGTAGAATTAACGGATGTAATGCATCATATGGTCCGAAACGTACCCTATAAGCTGTAGGAAAATTAAAACCAATTATTGTACTTATGGGGTCTAAGATATGGCCTTGTACGTAGACATAATTTTTTTCGCCATCGCTTAGATAATCTAATCTATTAGCTATCGATTGCAGGTGAGCAGCCGCTCCAACAAGATAGATATCTGTTTTCTTAGCTATACCGTGGATACCATCATCTTTCAAGTTATTCTCTCCATTGAGCACTGTTAGGGTACCACGGCTATGCGCACTAACAATCGCCCCATCATTGCCATAACGAGAGAGAAAATCTTGGAATTTCTTCGTCGAGTTACTCAAACCCCAAGTGTCCCCCTCCCAAAACTTTTGATAAAACGCTATCCCTAATTCTACTAGCACATCGTCAGCTTGGGGGGAAGTATGTAAAATAAAGGGGGCCTTTTTTATTATCAGACATTTGAACAGCATTACCCGCTGCATCATCTGATGAATTAAAAATGCCATTGTAGAACATATAAACAGCGCCGTCAGGGCCTTTTTGTAAATGATTTTCTTCCTCTGGTTTTAAAAAATGATACAAAACAATATTTTTTCCATCACTGTCTTTCATATACTCTCCATTGTCATCAGTTAAATAGAGGGTATTGCCATTTTCATCATGCGCAACCTCACCCACTGGGTGGGCAACATAATATGCCATTTTACGCACTTTATCCCAATAACCAAATCCCTCATCGGAGAAATCATTGATCATGTCTAAGCGATTATGCACTGCTCCTTCAAGCGGTGTGGCGTCTATCGGTGCGACAGCTTGGTGGGCTGCTGCGGTGTTGCGGTTGAGTGCATCAATGATTTGTCCAGCATCTT
>NZ_JAQITG010000092.1:0-1727 GCF_028618615.1 Bartonella sp. AU15XJBT | reverse complement strand
CCTTTGAGACGAATAGCACATTTGATAGCAATCAAATTACCGTCTTTATCGAGTTGATCTTGAAAAGTCATGCCATCGAATTGAGAATTAGATTTGATGATTTTAATCCACCCATCAATAGAGACAACAGGGATAATACCGCCGCCTTTTTTAGGGAATGCATAGATTTCTTTTGTTAATGGGTTTAATCCATAAGTATTGGCAACAGAGATAAAAGCAGCGAATTCTTCATCAGAGAAGTTATGATTGATACATGTTTTGATAATTGTTTTACGAAATTCATCATGAGAAAACCCATATTTTTTTGCCATAGTGGCTAATTGTGCATTTGTCATTATTGTTTCCTTATTTTACGCGCAACTCACCCGTGGCGTGAATCACGCATGTGTTAAAGGTTGTTTGGTTTGGTTGTTAGAAAGGATTGTAATCCTCTGTTGAAGGTTCGCGGTTATCGCCAATCATGGCTAGTCCAGAAAGTTCAAAGTCTCCATAAACATTTACATAACCGCAGACCAATACCTTGTCGTAAATTTTTGTATTTCCGTAGATAGATGCACCGCAGCAAGCTTTTGCATTTCCATAAATCTGAGCATTTTCATAAATCACTGTACCGGAAACACATGCGTTGTCGTAGATACGTGCATTATCAGAAACTTTAGCACCATTGGTAACCTGCGCATTTCCAAAAACCTTGGCATTTTTACTAACTTGCGATGCAACATCAATTATCGCATTATCACAAACTACAGCATCATCATAAACAGCGGACAAACCACGAACCCAACAATTTCCATTATGCGATAGGTTGTTTTCATGTTCTATAAAGCCGCCAAGGTCACCTTTTTTGACATTTCCAAAATCTCTCAATGCACGTATGCGATAAGTTAACTTATTTCCGTATATCCAAGTTGTCTCATCAGTCAGTTCGTATTTCTTTTCCATTAGTTTGCTCCAGTGGATATTCTGCTATTTCCACCAATCCATTCTTCACAACTTAAATCCGCATCACCGTAAACTTTTACATTTCCGTAAATGTGTGTATTACCACCAACTTTTGCATTTCCATAAACGCTTGCCCTATCGTAAATGCATGCTTCATCATAAACATGAGAATTGCCATAAACATGTGCATGATCAAAAACTTTAGTGTCACCGTAAACTAATGCATCACCGTAAATTTCCGCATAATTGTAAACGTATGCTTCACCAGAAACTTGTGCATTCCCATAAACCCGCGCATCACCATAAACATAGGCATAACCGGAAATATGTGCATTTTGATAAACACGAGCATTATCATAAACCCTAGCATAATCTCCAATCCAACAATCGCCCCCATGACTAAGATTACCTTCCTTTTCAATAAAACCGCCAAGGTCACCTTTTTTGACATTTCCAAAATCTTTTAAGGCACGTATGCGGTAAAGCGTGTGTCCTCCAACTTCATCCATTTCATCAGTCAGTTCGTATTTCTTTTCCATGGTTTATTTCCTTTAATGTACGCTTTGTCGTTTCATTTCTTGAGACAGCACCCCCATGCCTTTTGTTGTAATTTTAGCAGCTGGTACGACTTTTTCTGTTCCTTCTGTTGTTTGAATGGTGTGTGTAGGACAATCCATAAGACCTTTTTGGATTTTATCTTGATAAGGCAACAAAGGAGCCCCGAAAGTGCGTCGATACACCCATCCTTTTTTCTGTAGGAACTGAATGAACTGTTTTGGTTGCAT
>NZ_JAQITG010000091.1:0-1773 GCF_028618615.1 Bartonella sp. AU15XJBT | reverse complement strand
CCAGGACGGTTTTACCGGATCTGCGAGGAGTTGACCGCCCTCCACGCCTTCTTATTTTCTCACGCATTGACTCTCTTCACAAAAGCCAACATGGTTTTCTCAAAGCGTTTTTTTAAGATTGCTTTTAAACTTTTAAACTGTTAGATTACCCACGAGGCGTGAGCCAGTTATACCAGGACGGCTTTGCCGGATCTGCGAGGAGTTGACCGCCCTCCACGCCTTCTCTTTTCACAAACACCAACAGAGCTTTACGGTATTCTCTTTACAACAACCTCTCGCCCTTTTTTTCAGCCGCGTTTAACAAACGTTGAATTTCGCGAAAGCTCTTTTTATGCATGGAGGTCAACCACCATTCTTGTTTGCTTGCCACAAATTTAACCGCTAAGCGCCACCATACCCCATCATTTTCACCCAAAAACACAACGCTCGGTACACCTTTTCGCCTGATAATTCCATGGGGGCGGATAAGTGTTTGAATGGCGCCTCGAAAATCCTCCAAGTGAAGAGACCGCGCTTGATGCTCTAACAAAATATGTTTTACGCTGTCTGAAGATAAGCGAATAAGAGAATTGTCCCCACCAAAAACATCACCCACCTTTTGTAACATCGGGGCTATGGGAATAAATCCACGAGACATGCGTCCTTCAAACATGGCTTCCAAAAGTGGTGAGCCCACAATATCTTCAATGGCAATACGCTTGCCATTGTCCCCCATCACAGAGACTTTATCACTCAAAAATCGGCTTAAATTTTGTGAGCGATGTTTCCCAGGATTAGAATGCCATCCAGGATCAATCCCTACGGGTATCTTCTCAACTTTCCCCGTCCGTTTATTGCGCCAAACCTGCTTTTCAACATGAAGTGGCTCTGCCCCCTCTTCATAGCCTAAATTGTCTGCTTCATAACGACTTACCTGTCGCACACTGCATTTACATCGCCAGCCATTGGGCGGATAAAGCCAATCCCAAACCGGATCATCAACAGGTGCCGTAAACCCCACCCAACTTTCATGTTCTAAACGCTTATGTTCTGAACTCGACAAAGCATAGGTGAGATAGGGCAAAAATTCTTTATTATTTTGTGTGCGCTCCCATTCCCCTGCCGCATGGGCACTCATGGTATTAGCCCAATAGACCGTTTCTAAACGCCGTGGACTGCCCAATTGCACCACGCTCTTTTCACCCGTTTTCAGGTCAATGGCAGTCTTTTTACCCCACCAACCTTTTTCCTGTAAAATCGGCATCAAATTTTTTTGAAACTCTTGGAAAGGAACTTGATGTTTTATGGCCTCTCCAACCGCTCGCTTAAAATCATCCAAAATGTCATAGCCCACCGATTTTGCCACCGTAAAGGAAAAAGCATGTTCTTCTGGTGCTATATCCCGCCAATCAAAACTTGGAACAAGTGCCTTGGCTTCAAAATAACGGGTAACCTCTTTAGGGGCGGTTTTAAAAAGTTCCTCATCCATGATACCCCAGTCCCCGCGCAATCATTTGCACCTTTGCCAAACGTGCGGCTAATGCGTGATGATCCATCTCGCCCAACAATTCATCTAAGCCTTTGAGGATATCCTCATAACTTTTTGCTTCTCTCACAAGCTTTTTAAAAGGCTCTAAAAGGGGTTCTAAATCCTCTTCCCAGTCACTTAAAGCTTCTTCAGAAAGTCGGTCCAATTCGTCGTGATATTTCCCACCCTGCTCTTTTCCACCCTTGCTCTCTCTTGTCACAGAAACATCAACACCCCCACAATCAGCACAAACATGAGCTTTTTGT
>NZ_JAQITG010000090.1:0-1831 GCF_028618615.1 Bartonella sp. AU15XJBT | reverse complement strand
GACTTTAGATACTCGACGGTCTGGTTAACCTGCCCTCTTTGTTTATCGCCTTCATTAAGACGCTTCACACCACTTGCAAGCGCATCCCACCCTGAACCGTCTGATGAAGATTCTGCCATACCTGCAAAAAGATCTTTGAGCTTCTGATACGCATCTGATTGAAAAAACTTATAACTATTGGACTGTAAAAACTTATCTAAATCTGTCGGTTCAGAAGGTGGTGTTGGAGATGCGGGCGCTAATGGTTGCATTTGTTCATTAACATGAGTTTTAAGTTCTTGTGGAGAAGCCTCCAGTGCATTTGGCATAGGTGGCTGTTGATCAACTCCAAGAGGCATCTCCGCTCTAGGAGCCGTATAGGGCATAAATGGTCCATATGGATTCTGCATGTTCTGTAAATAGGGGTTGTTTGGAGCACGTGCTTCCTCTGGTGACACCATACTTTCAATAGCTGTCCCTCCAGCCATCAATGCACTGAATTTGGGGTTCCTTGTTACGAATTTCCCCACGGGGTTCTTTGTTATTAATTGTCCCAATCTGTTCGCCCCTGTAACCGCTTTGGGAGCAATATATCTAAAAATATGAGGCGCAGCTCTCGCTGCCATAGAACCTGCAAATAATAATGGAAATAATAATGGAACTGCCATCACATTCTCCTAAAAAACTATTCTTTAATGATTATACAGCTATTGTTTCTGTTTCTCATCCATGTACTTTAAAAAAGCATAGGGGGCTCCTGCTGCTAAAGCTGCTCCCATTGGACCACCTGCCATGTAACCAAAAGCCATTGGTGCTACTTGAAGTGCCAGGGAACCTATAGTTCCTGCATTTTTCCATGGGCTATTACCTTGTATCATCGAAGCTGTATTATTGTTCGTTGTCGTGCCGTAATTTCTTGCAAAGCCATGACCGGCGTTCATAAGCATATTCAACCTATTCCAACCGCTATTGTCTTGCTCTAGCCAACGTTCACGATTAGCATCAACAACTCTCTGATTGTGCGTATCAAGCACACCTCCCCCCTCTATGGCATTGGAATAGGCATTCCCATAACCTTGTAAGAAGTTATTGGAGGCTCCCAATTGATTTTGATTGGCTTGGTCTATCATGGCATTGGCTTGCATCATATTCTGAACATCTTGATTATATTGGTTCGCTGTCGCACTTGTCGACAAAGCACCAAGTTCATTTGCCAATACCCCTGTATGTGCACCAGAACCATAACGACCTGCACCGGCAAAAGAGCTGTTAATCGTATCTCTTACACGGTCTAAGCTATTTTGAAGGGCGGCATTAAAAGAGGGGTTCTGTCCAACCATACCACCCGAAGCCATGCTTCCAAGATTATTGGCTGCCGACGTTGGATTGTAGACCGTATTCATCAAAGAGCGATTTTGATAATGCTGAGGTATGCTGCCAAGTCCACCAATTCCATAGCGCGTTTGATCACTTAATGGGGCAACACGCGGTCCCCCATAAACATTACCACCCATCCCTCTATCATACAGATTATACGCATCCGCACCACCTCGCTTAAAGACATTCTGCATCCAACTAGGAGGTGCACTTGTCTGCACCTGCTTCTGTTCTGTCGTTGAGGGTCTCCTGCTCCCCATGTCACAATTCCTTCCTATAATAAAGCATCGTTATGCCATAACCTTGTTTGTTCAGAGCACGTTTCCAACCCAAACGCCCTAAAATCTCTATCTCAAAAGCGCCATTCTCACGCGCCCAATCCTCTGCAACCTGCAAATTGTCAACTTGATCAAGAACACCCTTCCCACTACATTCACAAATGAGCGCGCGTTTCTTTCCTAAAACTGTCTGTTGT
>NZ_JAQITG010000009.1:0-86446 GCF_028618615.1 Bartonella sp. AU15XJBT | reverse complement strand
TATTTTAAAAAACGCTAAAATCCCATATTATAATAGGTTTTTAGAAATCTCTAAATCCCACAAAAAAACATAACATGACAAACAGAACAAGTGTTGGAGGGGCGCAATGTTAGAGTGTAAAGAGCCTATAGGTGTGCAATTCTATGCATAAAAGGTTTGCAGGAACCAAATTTATGCTTCTCTCTCTCTTTTACGATATCTCTCGCCTTATCCTATTTTCAGAGACAACATCTCTATTTTCTGCACAATATGCGACCTTTTTCCCCCAACACTTTTGCATCATCCTCATTATTTGTTTGTGAAGGTTTTTTTTACTTTTGCAGAAATGCACTAACGTTGGGAATTTTTACATCAACTCCTGCATGGTAAAACCTAGACAAAACAGTAAAAAAACATTGAAACTCTACATCTTTTTAAAGCTAGATAAAGCCAAAAATGATGAAGCAGGGTGCAGGTAACAAAGAAAGAACAATAGGCCACGTAAAGCTTAATGTGGTTCCTTGATAGAAATGGTGAATTTTATAGCCTATCGGTACTGGAAAACTACCTTTTAAACATTAAAAGGGGATGCTTATTTTCTAAGGTATTGAGAATATCCACTTCTTTACAGTCTTTCCACTGTTTGCATCATTTTGCTTAAGAAGTATTGGAGCGATGAAACGCAGCGAACGCTGAAACATCTAAAAAGAAAAAAAGCTGTACAAATCTATACAGCTTTTTTTATGCGTGCTTGAGCGGAAGCTTTCCTGCGTAAAAAGATACAAGGGGCCACTCTCAAACGAAACTGCCATAATCAAAAACTCTTACATCAATCTCTAATAATAAAATGAGGAAAGTGCTTTACTGATTAAAAAGGAGCAAACGGAGCTTTTTACCCTCATAACCAGTGGGGTAGAGAGAAAAAGTGGGAAAGAATGCGGTTTAAAAATCTCGTTGTTTCCCCTAGGGCTAAAAATATACCCAATTCCATCTAATTTTGCATATCCCCCTAGCATGTCGCTTAAGGGAAACATGAGACTAAAAATACTCCCTTAAATTCATGATCTCTCTTTGTTGTTTTTTTGTATTTTACTCAGCCTTTTCTCATCATGTGCAAAAAAAGCGAGAGGCGCAATGGAGTTGTTAATCCCTAAAAACGCTTAACTTCACGTATAGCCGATGAAAAAGCTGCACAGATGGTGCAGCTTTTATCGGTTTGTTTTGCTTTAGAGGCACAAGTTTTTAAAATTAAAGTGTAAAAAAGTTTCTGCTTTTTAAAGCTTGAAAAAATCTTTTTGGCTTCTGTAACCATAATAGCCAAAAATGCTGGAAATTAGGGCACCAATCAGACTTCCTAAAAAGCCCCACCATCCCATGTATGATGCTTTTGTTGTGGCTTTATCAGCCATCTGAAGAGCATTTTTTGCCTTTGTATCAAGCTTTTGAGACAAGGTATCGGCTTGTTTTTCTAGAGCTTTGAGGGCTTGTCCCGTTTTTTCTTCTGCCCTTTGATACATATGGACGGCACGGTTGGCTGTTGTTTCTGCATCTGTACGCGACATGCCATTGTTCATCAAGGTTTTGATGATATCGCTTTGATCAAATTTTGCCGTTAGAGCTTCTATGCGATGAGAAAGACTATCCCCTAAATTTTTCAGAGTGCTGCGATAATGCGAAGGATCATTTTTGAAAGCGGTTATCGCAGATCCAATATCGTTGAGCGCAGCTTGATAGGTTTGTTTCAAGCGTTCAGGATTGAGAGCTGGAATATCACTTTTGTTGAGAAGGGTGCGCAATTCATTGCCAAGTCGGTCAAAATTAATCCCATTGTCGCGTTTTTCTGCAAAAAACTTTTCAAAGCTTTCGCTGTTTATTTTTGACAGTAGGGAAGGGAGGCTGTCGACGGTTTGTTGGATCATAGAAGTGCTTTTTCCAACCGCTTTAGCGCTTAAGTTTGCTGTACTAGAAACCACGTGGATGGCTTGGAGTGTCATCAGCAGTGTTATGAGCGCCCAGGTTAAGAAACCATGAAGAGCCCCAGAGATTTCAGCAAAACGTCCGGCTACAAAGCCCCCCAAAGCAAGGCTTATCAGCATAACGATGAGGGAACCAATACCCATAGAGAGAAAAGAACCTGTAAAAGGCGAGGACGAGGTAAAGTCCATTTGGCTTAAGCCTAAAGCGGCAGTGAGGAAAGAGAGGCAGATTGAGACGGCAAGAGCTGTTAACAATCCAGCAAAAATAGCAGACCATGAAATAGGTGTATGAAAAAATGAATATTTTGTTTCTAGAGATGTTTCTCCTAGAAAATTCGTATCGAAAGATGTGTCTTCAGGAATGCGGGTTTCCATGTTTTATCTCCTTGAATATGCTGGAGATACAATGCCTTTTTGCCAATTATGTTCCAAAGTTTATGATCCATAATAGATAATTTAGCCGCTAAAAATGAAGAGAAAAGATCCAAAGTTAAGATAGAGAGCATCATGGTGGAGCATTTTCTTTTGAAACTTTCGTTTAAAGCGTATTTATCGAGAAGTTTTGTTGATTGTAAAAAAAGGGCGTAAAAGAAATAAAGTGGGGTGTGTGTGGTTTAGCTTCACGAGGTTATCGAACGAAATAGGATGGAATGCTTTTTTGTTCGTATTCTGTCATAAAGTTTAAATTTTTGTCTCATGACAACGTCTTGGTTGAGAACTATGCGATAAGTATTGTGAATGGGAATAACTTTCATAAGTAAGAGCAGATTTTGTTTACGAGAGTGCTTTCTGTGTGTTTTTACGATTGTATTCTTTTGACAAATGCTTTTCTTTTTGTTTGTATCAAAAAGTTTAAGAAGAGACCGTGTTAGGATATAAAATGTTTTGTTCAGCTTTTTTTAAAAATAGTGAGAAATATGGCCCCCTTTGTGTGGGATTTGATCCGAGTCATAAAGTTTTACAATCATGGAATTTGAGCTGCGATTATAAAGGTTTAAAAGATTTTTGCGATATCCTTTTAACAGCGGTTGTGGGAAAGGTGGGGATCATAAAGCCGCAAGCTGCATTTTTTGAGTTATATGGGGTGGAAGGGCTTCAAGTTTTGAAAGAACTCATTGAAAATGCACAAAAACAAGGTTTGTTGGTTCTCGTTGATACAAAAAGAGGGGATATTGGATCTACCGCTGAAGCTTACGGTAAAGCTTGGCTTGGCGTCAATAGTCCCTTCAAAGCCGATGCTATAACAGTCAATCCTTTTTTAGGGTTTGATGCTCTTATTCCTTTGATAAAGATTGCAGAAGAAACAAAAACGGCTGCCTTTATGGTTGTTCAATCATCTAATCCGGAGGGTAAAGATATTCGCAATGCACGTATTGGCGATCAAACGGTTTCTGTTCATTTGGCAGAGCGTATTTTTGACTATAATAGCCAATCTTCAAGTCAATATCGTCATGTTGGTCCTATCGGGGCGGTTATTGGTGCAACATTAGGCTGTGACGCAAAAGAGACAATTGAACAGTTAGAAAATAGCTTGTTTCTCGTTCCTGGCATTGGGGCTCAAGGGGGAACAATAACACAATTAACTCAGCAGTTTCCTCAAAGGCTATGGCAGAATATTATTCCTTCAATTTCAAGGTCGATTACAGAGGCTGGTCGAAAGAGTGTTGATTTAAAAAATATCATTCATAATTTTGCTGAGCAATCTAAAAACACACTTCTATCTTAAGTTTTGGGCTCTTGTTCTAAGGGGGAGTCTCTTCATTCTAAAAAAGAATGCTTCTTATTCAGTTTTAAGAAAGATGCTGGGGAATTTGGGGATTTATCTAAAAGCAAATGTTCCTCTTGAGACTTTTTAAAAAGCATGTGTCTTGTATTTGATGTTGGTAGAAGGAGAATTTTGCAAGCAAGTGTTTGAAAAAACAACTGTTTGAAAAAAGAGGAGCAGGAAAATACAGAGATTTTGGACAAGATATTGACGGGAAGAGTTCTTTCAAAGGCGATGAGATAAGATGAAATGTGCAAAAGAAAGGTTCAAAGGTCTCAGAGATGAAGCATAAGAGTCTTTGGAGAATTGAAAAGCCTTGGATTGAGGAGGTGCACATTTTCAATCAAATAGAGGGATGAAGGCTGAGAGGTTCATACAATAGATGGATTTTTGATTTTCTCTCTTCCTTAGAAGCTGAAAATTCTAAACCCATTCTGGTTTGTCAATAATCTGATTTTTTCTTTAAAAAAGGTTTCACCTTTTGATTTTTCATGGGGTCTCTATCCTCTCAATGTCGATGTTGTTAATGGGAGAGCAGAATAATCACCTGTCTGGTGCTCGCGTGAAGGACAAAACAAAAGCTGTTTTGTATTGGTTAAGGATGCTGCCAAGCTGGAGGAATTGGCCTTAAGAACCAAGGGGGGGCCTTTTGTGAAATGGGGGCTTGATGGTATGATTGTGATGCGTGTGTGTTAAAGAATGTGAGAAGCAGATAACTTCTCATTAAAAATGAATTCTGCAAATTTAAGAAAAACTATTTTTATTACAAAGATCCTGAAATTACTTTACACGTTAAAAGGTGTTTTGGTCGCATACGCAATGACCCAATAGGGCCTTGAAAACCCTAAATCCGAACACGAAGATAAACCTGCTTTGCAGGTATCTAGGAATTCCGGGAGATTTTGCTATGTTCAGGTGTGTCGACGCACTAAAAGCAAAATGCTGATTCGGATTCAGTGTTTTCAAGCTCCCGGAGTACTCGTGTGAGGGCGCTCGCACCCGGTGGGGGAGGAAAATGCAAAATCAAAATATTAATATTGATCTTTTTGTTGGCAAAAGAATTCGCTTTAGGCGAAAAATGCTGAAGATGTCTCAAAAAACATTAGGTCAACATTTAGGTGTGAGCTTCCAACAAATCCAGAAATATGAAAAAGGCTTAAACCGTGTGAGTGCAGGGCGTTTAAAGGAAATTTCCGATATTTTGAATGTTCCTCTTGCCTTTTTTATACTAATATCATCACAAAAGAAAACGCTTCGTACCATTATGATGAACTCGCAGCGAGCAAAGAGGAATATTTGCTTTTAAAAAGTTTTAGAGTCCTGACATCTGTCAAACAAAAAGCAATTTTAAAGCTGCTTTCTGATCAGAATATATGATGTATGGCGCACTATTCTTTTTATTTCCTCTTTATCTTAAAAGACGAAGATTTTTAATCCACGCTGACTTTTAAAAAAAATCGTCTGTAACCAACACAGTGTCTTGTCTAACGCATTCCATTTGGCTAATATTCATATGAATATATAAGCCACTTCTTTTTATAAATATTCATGAAAGTATTTAGGGGCAGCATGGTGGTAATGCTTCCATTTTTTCATAATGAAAACGATTAAACGTTATGAGATGAGCTTTAAGCTCTGCTTCTTTTGACTGTTTCAATTTCGCAAGGTCTCTTCCTTTCTATCGTTTTGCTTCTGTGTTTAGAAGTGTTCATCTGTCAATTAAATCGTCTGTAAACAGCTTGCTGTCTTGTCTCGCTTATGCCCTGCTGTCTTTATATGAATAGGTGAGCCATGTCTCTTCATAAAGATTTATGAAAATGTCTAGAAACATATTATTGCGATAATGCTTTTGTTTCGCTTTGACCTTTTAACGGCTCTAAAGGATAAAGATTCTTGAAGTTCCACCGATCCGTAGATAATAGATTGTAAACAGTTTGGAGATTATAAACAGTTTGCTTTTCCTTAAAGTGGGTTTCAGCGGTTGATTTCATATTACGACATTTTAAATGATCATATTTTATGGCACAACGGGATCATCACTCATTGTTTTGCTGGTTGGGTGATCCGTTCATGTTATGAGATTTTTCTCATTTTAAAGCTTTTTATGCCCTCCTTTCAGTGCCAAGAGTTTTTGCAACATTGAAGGATAAAGCGTATGACCGGCTTACAGCTTTTATTGAGGTGGTAAGAGGGATGAAGGTATAATGGACTTTATCTTTTTCATGAAGATTTTATCTTACGTTCAGAAGACTTTATGCGAATATCATTATATGATTCATAAGGTTGTTTGTGAAATGGATGCGAGAGTATAAAGAGATATTTTTTTAAAAAAGAGGGTAAATTGGCAATAGAATGATGTTTTTTATCGCAAGTGTTTTGTGTGGGGGCGTGACTTTATGAAGGGGAAATTTTTTAGAGGATTGCTTTAAGGCGGATTGCTTTTGTAAAATAAAAGCCTCTAACATATTGTTAAAAGCTTTGAGGGTGATAAAGTCATTGCAGCGTTTGTTGCTATGGGATAATGGTTATCCGTAAACACATATTGTTGCTAGAGAATAACATGTCATTAAAACAAGAAAAAACCAAAGCCCGTTTACCCCGTGGTTTTGTGGATCGTACAAGTGCACAATTGTATGCCACTGAAACCATGATTGCGCAAATTCGTGAAGTTTATGAACTTTACGGTTTTGAAGCACTTGAAACACCCATTTTTGAATATACGGATGTGTTGGGGAAGTTTTTACCTGATTCAGATCGCCCCAATGCAGGGGTTTTTTCGCTCCAAGATGATGATGAACAATGGATGTCTTTACGCTATGATCTGACGGCTCCTCTTGCGCGTTATTTTGCGGAAAATTTTGAAACGTTACCAAAACCCTATCGCAGTTATCGGTTGGGGTTTGTTTTTCGCAATGAAAAGCCTGGACCAGGGCGGTTTCGGCAATTTATGCAATTTGATGCGGATATTGTCGGAACACCAACCGTTGCAGCAGATGCTGAAATTTGCATGATGGCAGCAGATAGTTTGGAAAAATTAGGTATTCAGCCGCATGATTATGCCATTCGTTTGAATAACCGAAAAATTCTGGAAAGTGTTTTGCAGTTGATTGGCTTAGGGGAAAGCGGGCAGAGTGAAAAGCGCTTAACGATTCTTCGAGCAATGGATAAACTGGATAAATTTGGTCCTGAAGGCGTGCGTTTGCTTTTAGGCAAGGGGCGTTTGGATGAAAGTGGTGATTTTACAAAAGGAGCTGAGCTTCAAGATAAAGAGATTGAATGTATTTTGTCCTTACTCACGATAGAAGCGAAAACGGCAGAAGAAACGCTTGATGCTCTCAGAAAAATCGTTGGTCAAAGTGATCAAGGGCTTGAAGGGGTTCGCGAACTTGAAGAAATGCAAACAATCTTTGCGGCCAATGGGTATCACAATCGTATTAAAATTGATCCTTCGGTGGTCCGTGGATTGGAATATTATACGGGACCTGTTTTTGAGGCGGCATTGCTTTTTGATGTTCTCAATGATGATGGGCTAAGAGTTGTCTTTGGTTCTGTTGGGGGGGGGGGGCGTTATGATGGGCTGGTTGCGCGGTTTCGTGGAGAAAATATTCCAGCAACAGGTTTTTCAATAGGGATTTCACGTTTGATTGCTGCTTTGCAAAACCTTGAAAAATTGCCGGTAAAAAATAGTCTTGGACCTGTTGTGGTGCTGATGATGGACAAAGAGCCAGAAGCTGTTGCACGCTATCAAAAAATGGTGATGCAATTGCGAAATGCGGGAATTTGTGCGGAACTTTATTTAGGCGCATCGGGAATTAAAGCGCAGATGAAATATGCAGACCGGCGCCAAGCTCCTTGTGTGATCATCCAAGGTTCACAAGAACGTGAGAGCGGAAAAATACAGATCAAAGATTTAATTGAAGGAGCGCGTTTGTCTCATGAAATTAAGGATAATCAAACATGGCGTGAAAGCCGTCCTGCACAAGTGATGGTTAATGAAGAGCAATTGGTGCAAACAGTACAAGACATTTTAGCAGCCCAAAAACGGTAATGGTTTTATGAAAGCATTTGCTGCGAAGAGCTTGAACATTTCCTCTTCAATTTTCAGAGTGTATCTTTTATTTGTTTCAGTGTGTTTAAAATCTTATTTTTTTAAAGTTTGCGCGGCATCAAAAGAGTTCTTTAAAGGGCTATGGTGTGAACATCTCTGTGAGGCAAAATAGGGGACACTGAAGCGTTTGAGATTTTTACCTCGACCCTCTTTAGAAAAATCAATGGTCAATAAGAGACACCCAATAGCTTATAGAAATATTGACCATTCAAATGCGTTTAACTTTTGAATTTTCCTTTGCGGGTATCATATTTTCTGCTGTTTTTTTATCGACAGTCTAAAATTTTACATCTGTGAGAGATAAAAGAGATCTTTAAGCGTTTTATTTTAGAAGATTTTTTCGTTCCAAAAATAACGAATAACTTAAATCAGACAATTTTTAAAGGGAGAATATGAGGGTTCATTGTAAGATGTTACATTGATAACTCTTTGAAATAATTTATTGTTCATAAAGAATTTTTAAATGGAGAAATGAAAATGGCTCAATATGATTTTACCGTGCTCTATGAAAGAAATCCCTTTATTTTGAAAAAACCTGAAGATATTGGAAAATCATTTAAACTTCCTCTCTCAAACTTCGAGAGTGAAGATCTTCCGCAAATTACATTTTCAGGCGCCTCGTCGTGTCGGCGTATGATTTTTGGGTTATCATTTAGTGGGTTGAAAGCTTTTTTTGTGATGTTGTGGCAAGTAGGGAAAATGCTCGATGAGGGGGATGATGTGGATTTATGGTTTGATCAGATAACGTTGGATCGTGATATTCTGGAGGATTTTTTGATTTGTGATCTTTCAAGTGAAGAACCAGAATATCTTAATTTTGAAAGTTTTAAAGAAGGTATCAAGGAATTAGAAAGGATTCAAATTATAGAGAAGGGAACAAGAGAAGGTTGTTATTTCATTAACCCCGATATTTTTGGTCTTCCTGAATGTGATGAAACTTTTGAGTTCGATGAAGAAGAAGAAACAAAAGCATACTTTACGGTAGAAAACCCCAATAAACGCCTGCTTTAACCGTTTCTCTCTTAGAGAAAAATAAAAGCGTAGAATAAATGGCTATGAGAATAGCAACGTTGATGTTGTGTGAATTGGAATGTTTGCCGGATCTGTTTTGATTCAACCCTTTTCATCAACACTTATTGGTGCTTATTTGTGCAGGGCAGTTTTTATGCCATATTTTATTATCTTTTCATGAGATAAATTTGACGCGTACGCCTCTTCAAACAGATCATTGATCTGTATTTTTCTTCTTGATGTTTTGTGAACCTTGGATGATCAATTCCCTTGGAACTTAAGAGCGTTTAGACAAGACATATCTCGTTTTTTTAGTGTTTTACCCACATGGGCTACCCACTTATGATATGCAAAAAAGTGATTTTGATTGAGGCAACAGAAAACAGATTTAAAATGGAAAATATTACGATATTTCAGGATTTTACTCAAGTTGAGGAACGCTTAAATGATCATTATCAATCAAGATGTTGTCACCAAGAGATGTTTTTAAAACATACAAAAACCATAAATTCCTTCTTGCGAAGGAATTTATGTTAGAAAGTTTACATTTGACAAATGTATAATTAGTCTTGAAATTAGTTTTTCAAGGCTTTTAAAACATTTTGTGGTGAAGAAATTTCATAAGGATCAGTTGCACAATTATCTGAAAAACCTGGTTCTTCGAACCATTGCTCAATTACACCGTCATTAATAACAGCAGCATAGCGCCATGATCGCATGCCAAAACCGACATTGTCTTTTGCAACCAGCATACCCATTTTGCGGGTGAATTCACCAGAACCATCGGGAATTAATTTCACGTTTTTGATATTTTGTTCTTTTCCCCAAGCATTCATGACAAAAGCATCATTGACGGAAAGGCAATAAATTTCATCAATACCCGCTTGTTTAAATTCATCATAGAGTTTTTCAAAATCAGGTAGCTGAAAAGTTGAGCAAGTAGGGGTAAAAGCGCCAGGAAGAGAAAAAAGAATAACACGCTTTCCTTTAAAGTAAGCATCGCTTTTAACTTCTTGCCACCGATAAGGATTATCTCCACTCACTGATTCATCGCGTACACGTGTATGAAATGTAACATTGGGAACTGTTTTTTTCATCATAAGATGCTCCTGTATTTTTTACGAAAATTGTGCCTTAAAACAGCCTTCATATTTAAAAGCATATGGGAAAGAGCGTTTTAAATAAAAGGGCTTTTTAAAAAATCTTACTTCTAACAAGTGTGCAAATATTTCACACTTGCGTCAAGTAGAATTAATGGTCGACTTTGAATCCTCTTCATCTTAAAATTAAAGGAAAGAATATGAAAGTATTACCATGACCATAAAGACAGTTTTGACTACGGCTTTTGAGGGGCAAAAACCGGGAACATCTGGTTTACGCAAAAAAGTGTCTGTTTTTCAACAACCCCATTATGTGGAAAATTTTATACAGTCTCTTTTTGAGAATATTGGACCTCTTGAAGGGAAAATGTTGATTCTTGGGGGAGATGGACGCACCTTTAATCGGACTCTCCTTCAGATTGTGTTGAAAATGGCGGCAGCAAATGGTGTTTCTCGTGTTAAAATGGGAAGGGGCGGTATTCTTTCGACCCCTGCTGTTTCGCATCTTATTCGTAAATACCATGCGCATGGCGGACTTATTCTTTCTGCAAGCCATAATCCTGGTGGTCCAGAGGGAGATTGTGGGATCAAATACAATATTTCCAATGGTGGACCTGCGCCTAATTCTTTATGTGATGCTATTTTTGCAACATCGCAACGTCTTTCCTTTTATAAAATTTTTGAAGCTCCAGACGTTGATTTAGATCGGCAAGGGACGACCTTTAGGGGAGCCATGCAGATTGATATTATTGATCCTGTCGTCGATTATGTTGCTTTGATGCAAGAGATTTTTGATTTTGACTGTATTGCCAAGGCCGTTGCACGAGGTTTGACTTTGCGGTTTGATGCCATGCATGCGGTAACAGGGCCTTATGCTCATGAAATTTTTGAAAAATGCTTAGGATTTTCTGAAGGGACGGTGGTCAATGGTCTTCCTTTACCAGATTTTGGAGGTGGTCATCCAGATCCCAATTTGGTTTATGCCAAGGCTCTTTATGATTTATTGATGTCAGAGCAGGGACCAGACCTTGGTGCTGCGTCTGATGGTGATGGTGATCGTAACCTCATTATTGGACGTCAGCAATTTGTCTCGCCTTCTGATTCTTTGGCAATTATGGTGGAGCATGCCCATCTTATCAAAGGTTATCGAAAAGGCATTGTGGGGGTTGCACGCTCTATGCCAACAACGCCTGCTGCGGATTTGGTTGCTGAAAAACACGGATTAAACTTTTTTGAAACGCCAACAGGGTGGAAGTTTTTTGGGACGCTTTTGGATGCGGGGAAAGTAACCTTTTGTGGTGAAGAAAGCTTTGGAACTGGCTCTCATCATATCCGCGAAAAAGATGGTTTATGGGCTGTCTTATTTTGGTTAAATCTTTTAGCGGTAACAGGGAAAACTGTTGCACAAATTGTTCAACAGCATTGGCACAGCTATGGGCGCTTTTATGCGCTACGTCATGATTATGAAGAAGTTGAAGAAGACAAAGCTTTGGCATTACTGGAGCACTTGCGGGAGAACTTACCACAAGCCGGAACCCAAATTGCTGGATTTTTTGTCAAAAAAGCAGATGATTTTACGTATCATGATCCGGTTGATCAGAGCGTTAGCACGCGACAAGGTATCCGTATTTTTTTCGAGAATGGTGCACGGTTGGTGGTGCGTTTATCGGGAACAGGGACGTGTGGTGCGACCTTACGGCTTTATTTTGAACAGTATGAAGGTGATCCGCGCAAATACAATTTAAATCCGCAAGAAGTTCTTCAGCCTTTGCAACAGGTGGCACTAAAACTGTTAAACATACAACAAGAATTGGGACGAAACCGTCCTGATATTATCACATGAGATCATTGGAATGTTTCTTGCAAAGATATCATGATTGATCACATAGGGTATTATGATTTTAGGGGCGTGATGTTATTTGCCATAAGGGAGCTCCTCTCTTTTTAGGTGCGTTTCGTTCTGTCTCCCTTTACATATCGGCTGGCTTCTTAAAAATTGCTGAATTCTGAAAACCGAATGCGGTAGGTCATCATAATCAGGCATAATCGGAGCATTTATGTCCCATGATTTTTGATGGTTTAATAGAAATGTTTTTGAAAAAGAGTCATAGAGGAATATCTTTTAAATCAAACAGAACATTATCGTTGTTGCACTTTTCTGTATGCTTGTCTTAAAGAAGCCTCTCTCAAGAGGCGAGAAACCATCTTATGCGTGCCGTTTATGGGAGAGGATAACGGTTTATCCATTAAGCACTATCATTTTTACCTTTATGAAGGAACAAAGTCATACATTTAGGGTTTGCTCTCAATATTGGCCCTTACCTTTGAGAGCGTTTTAGTCTTTTGAGTCTTTTCTTAATCGTTTTACACGGCTCTTTCTCCTTGTAACTTGTAAGCGAAAGACTTTGGTTGCTTCAATATTGAGAGGAATCTTATGATTATGGGGGCTCATTGTACAATGAGCAATCATCCTTAACGTATCTGTTGTATGGCGATGATCGCATTTACGAACGCAAGCGGCAGATGGGGGGTGAAACAAAGGGACATGTTTTTCTTAAAATAATGGACAATAAGCACTTCTTGCTTTATGACCAGTCATCATGAATGGTTTTTCTTAAATAAAGGGAAATTTATGATCCAATATCCCAAATGTCCTCGTTGTGATTGTCTTTATACTTATGAAGAGGGTGAAAATTTTATGTGTCCTGAATGCGCGCATGAATGGCCCCAAAAGAGCGACGATACTGTTCTTTCCGAGAGTGTTTATGATGCTAATGGTCAAATCTTGACCAATGGCGATACCGTTATGGTGATAAAAGATTTGAAAGTAAAAGGCGCTTCCTCTGTTTTAAAAAGTGGAACGAAGGTTAAGAATATTCGCTTGGTGGATGGGGATCATAATATTGATTGCAAAATTCCAGGGATTGGACAGATGGGTTTAAAGTCGGAATTTGTTAAAAAAGTTTAAGTGTTTATCCTCTTGCAATTGGTTTTGCCTTTCGTTGGTTTGCTATTTTCATATTCTGCTCCAAGTAGGACTATTCTTTCCCAAGAGGGTTCTTTTCTTATTTCGTAGATTACGCTCATCGGGTAAACACACTATCTTTTCCCTTATGGGGATACAAAAGCTATGTCTTGCGAGAGAAATAGCTGTCTTTTCTTTCAGACATGTTGGCTGGTGGGAGGAATTAGATGTTGATTGATAAGAAAACAGTAAAAACACGCGCTTTATGAGGAGAATAACGCCGTAAAGTGAGAAATTTACGATTGGTTAAATTGAAGGAACTTTTCCGCTTTTTATCAAATTATTTTCAAAATAGTCATAATAGATTTGGCTTTGATTTATTTTTACAGATATTGACACCTTTTGCATTGTATTTATGGGATGAGCTTGAAGGTGATAGAGAGGGGAATTCTTGAAATCAAGAATAGGAAAAGTCGGTATGATATTTTAAAAAATATTTCTCAATGCACTTAAGCCTATTTCGCCATGAGACTTATGAATGGTATAAGGCAAGCGCCGTTGAGCGCTATCATTCATTTTTATGTTTCATAAAAGTGCAAGACAACACATCACATACTTTGCACGTTCTCAATGTTGCAACAGTCCTTATATTTGTCCCTATGTTGCATCCTTATATGTGAAAATGTTCATAAGAGATATTTTAAAAATCGTTTTTGTTATCCTCCAATTTGTGATGTGTAAGCGAATGATTTTGATTGATGCGATAAACACAATTGAAATGAAAAGACTGTCAGGATTCCCATTCAAGGTGTAAAAGTGTGATCCTTGTTGATTGGTTGCTATAAGCAACATTTTGCAGGATTTTATTATCGGAAATACTGAAAATGATGGGACACAAGGGAGACCAAGTGTGTGCCCTGTCTTACATTGTTTTTTTGCTGTAATGAATCCCTTGTTTTGAGGGATAAAATTGCATGGCAAGGGCGATAAAATAAATTTAAAGCGTGTCCCCGCGTCCATGGGTTTTATGTGATGGGTTCGTTGAAATGATGCCTTTAAAGGGGACAAAAACCATTTTAAGGCCTATGGGGAAGTGAAAGGAAAGCCTTATCATTTTCTAGGATTTTTGAAGAAGTATGGATTTTTATAACAGCATGGCTTACGTCTAAAATGATGAGAGATAAAATGGTGTAAGATTTTTGCTCCCCTTGTTGTTTTAAGCTTTGTTGGAGAAAAACAATCTGTGTGGTCGTTTTACCTATTGAGGTGTCAATATTTATTGAGGCATGGCTTCAACACCTAAAACTTCAGGGATAAAATGGCGTAAAAGATTTTCAATCCCATGTTTAAGTGTTGCCGTTGAAGAGGGACAGCCAGCGCAGGCGCCTCGCATATTGAGATAAACAATACCATTTTCAAACCCGCGAAAAGTAATATCGCCACCATCATTGGCAACGGCTGGGCGAATACGTGTTTCAAGCAGCTCTTTAATGGTTAAGACAATATCAGCATCTTTTTCGTCATAAAATTCTTCGTTAAGGGCATGGGCTTTTGCTTGTTTTGTCGCGCTGGTGGTGATGACAGGCTCATTGGAGAGAAAATGTTCCATAATTGTGCCTAAAATGACGGGTTTGAGATGTTGCCATTCCCCCTCTTTTTTGCTTACGGTGATGAAGTCATAGCCTAAAAAAACGCCATTGACATTGGGAATATTAAACAGTTTAGCTGCCAAAGGTGAGTTTTTAGCTGCTTCTTCACGGTCACGAAATTCTAAGACGCCCTCGGAAAGCACCACGCGCCCTGGTAGAAATTTAAGTGTTGCAGGATTTGGCGTGGTTTCAGTTTGAATAAACATAGTCTCTCCTTTTATAATGAAGGATTAGAAAGATCATTACATTTTTAAAATATTGTATTTTTTAGGCAATAGACTGAATATCTTCATCGGCAAGATTGCTGGGAATGACAATGACAGGGATTGAAAAAGCTGTCCCTTTATTTCCGATTAATTGGATAAGGGGGCCTGGTCCTTCTGTATGTCCACTGGCTGCTAAGACAATCAGTGCAATTCTTTTATCTTCGTCGATCAGTTTAGAAATTTCATCAATCTTTTTCCCTTCACGCACCACTATTTCTGTTTCAAGCGCATGGGATGTGCGGACATCATTGGCAATGTCTCCTAATATTTTATGAGCACTTTGCGTTGATTCCGTGCGCATAACATCATTTACACCCAGAAAATGTTGAAATTCTGCACTATCAACCACACAAAGCAAGACCAAAGTTCTGTTGGTGTTTTGGGCATGTTGTGCGGCAAACGCAACGGCACGCCGACATTCTGGTGTTTCATCGATAATGACTAAGTTTTTTTTCTTGGGTTCTTTTTTCGGATTTTGGGGTTTAGAAATCATGCACTTTCTCTATTTTGTACAAACGATTTTTTTTGCTCTCTACGGTTTTTAGGTTTATTGTTTTTATGTATTGTGCAAAAATCCAACAATTTCACGAATTTTTTTCATATTTTCTTCTGCGAGCATACTAGCACGTTTAGCGCCATCATGCAAAACAGAGTCAATGTAACCGCTTTCTTGATGAAGTCGACGTAATTCTTCTGTTATAGGGGCAAGCTTATGGACAGCAAGGTCGGCTAGAGCTGTTTTAAAATGCGAAAATTGATGACCAGAAAACTCTAAAAGAACCTTTTCTTTGTTGACTTTGGCAAAGGCGGCATAAATACCAAGCAGGTTATCAACTTCTGGACGTTCTTTTAAAGCGGCAAGGGTATCGGGAAGTGGCGCGGAATCCGTTTTGGCTTTGCGTATTTTTTTGGCGATAAGATCAGCATCATCGGTCAAATTAATGCGTGAAAAATCTGAAGGATCTGATTTTGACATTTTTTTCGTCCCATCACGCAAGGACATAACACGTGTGGCTGTTGTTCCAATCAGGGCTTCTGGCAGGGGGAAAAAGCCTTGTATTTTTTCTTCATCCGTTTGCATAGAGACGCCAAAATTTAAGTCAGCAATACGCTGTGCATAGTCATTGTTAAATTTTTGTGCAATATCGCGTGTGAGTTCAATATGCTGTTTTTGATCTTCTCCTACCGGAACATGCGTTGCACGATAAACTAAAATATCAGCAGCCATTAACGTGGGATAGGCAAAAAGCCCAAGGGATGCTTTTTCACGATCTTTTCCTGCTTTATCTTTAAATTGTGTCATACGTTGAAGCCAACCGATACGCGCAACACAATTAAAAATCCAAGCAAGTTCAGCATGTTGAAAAACACGTGATTGGTTGAAAATAATGTGTTTTTCGGGATCAATACCAGCAGCGAGAAAGGCTGCTGTCACTGTTCTGGTGGATTCGCGTAAAATAAGGGGATCTGGATTGACGGTGAGCGCATGCATATCCACAACACAATAAAGGCAGTGATGAGAATTTTGCAGTTCAACCCAATGCTGAAGGGCTCCAAGATAATTGCCAAGATGTAAATGACCACTCGGTTGTACGCCAGAAAAGACAAGGGGGGTAAAGGTATCCATAGGAGCGCTCTTTCTTTAATTCAAGGTTATTCGTTTTATTGTTTTTGACAAAGTATAGATATTATGGACGTTTTTTCAAATTTTTAAGTGTGTGAAAAAAGGAACGGGTGTTGAATAAAAAATAAGCACTCAAATAGATCAAGAATATGCCGAGTATGATTCCGGCTAAGGTGCTGGCACGCAAGAAAAAGGAAGCTTGTGAGGATAAAGGAAAAGACAAAAATCCAAGCACATTTAATCCATAATAGAGGGCTAGTGCACTCAAAAGGGAAGCGATCGTAAGGCATAATATTTGCTTAATCAATTGGAGGTCGTATTTCCAATACCCCCGTTTGATAAGGATCCCCCAAAGCAATAGCGTATTGACCCATCCAGAAGTAATTTCAGCAATAACAATGCCTCGTGCCGATAGAATAGGAAATAATGTTAAAGCAAGGCTGACATTGATAAAAACACAAATGCCTGTAACAATCATTGGTGTTTTGGTATCCTCATGGGCAAAGAAATTAGGAATAAAGACCTTAATGAGAACAAAAGCAGGAAGTCCTAGTCCATAAAGTTCCAATAATTGTGCAACATGCTGTGTTGATTGATCAGTAAACTGTCCACGCTCAAAGAGTAAACTGACAATGGGAGTGGAGAGCAGCAAAAAAGCGATGGATGCTGGGAGTGTTAACAATAGCGTTAATTCAATAGAGCGATTTTGCAAATGGTGGGTTTCTTCATGCTTTTTGCTCCGCAAAGCACGGGTTAATTCTGGCAAAAGAACAGTTGCAACGGCAATGGCAACCACGCCTAGAGGCAATTGATAAAGGCGATCAGCATACATCAAAGAAGAGACAGCTCCCGATTGACTAGAAGCGATGTTGGTATTGATGAGCAAATTAATTTGCGTGATACCGCCCGTGATAGCAGCAGGAAATGCTAAAGCTAACAGCTTTCGAACATTAGCACTTAAATGGGGACGACGGAAGAAAATTTTCATGCCGCTTTGTCGTAAAGCAACAGCAATTAAGGCCAGTTGAAGAAGCCCTGCGGCCAACACACCCCAAGAGAGATTTAAGCCGATATGCCAAGCATCAAGTTTATAGACCCAAGCATAGGCCAGCACACCAATCAGAATAATATTTAAAAAGAGCGGGGCAATGGCGGCAATAAAATAGCGGCGCAGAGCATTGAGCATGCCCCCCATCATGGCGGCCAGCGACATGCAGGTTAAATAGGGAAACATGATCGCAGTAAAATGAATTGTGGCGTTAAATTTTGTTGCATCTTCGATAAAGCCTGGAGCAATAATGGTTCGTACCAAAAAAGGCATACTGAGTTCCATAACAATCGTTAGCAGTAACAGTAGCGAAAAGAGAACACCAAAAACCTCTTCTGCAAATTTGCAGGCAGTTTCTTGTCCATCTTCAGTGATTTTTTTTGCGAAAAGAGGAATGAAAGCGGCACTAAAGGCACCTTCAGCAAAAAAACGGCGGAATGTGTTGGGAAAACGAAAAGCAGCATTAAAGGCATCAGAAACAGGACCAGTTCCTAGCGCTGCTGCCATAAGCATTTCACGGACGAAGCCAAAAATACGGCTCATGAGAGTTCCGGAAGCAACTGTTGCAATTTTTTTAATCAATGTCATAAAGATATATCGGTTTTGTTAGAAAAAAGAGAAGCGTTGATAGGAGAAATAAGCCGTTTTAAATCGCAAAAATCTGATCTGTAGGTCCATACAAGAATACATTTGTGCAGCGTTTTACGACGGTGGTTGTCTTTCTGTCAACAATGGTGCGTGAAGACTGTATAAAATGCTCCTTGATTATTATTGTTGTATTACAATTTTTATTGTTGCCATAAAATAATTAAAATTTCTTTTTCAAACTGAAATATAGGAGCGATGTCATACCAGTTGGAGGATATAGAATGATCATTTCTCTCTAGGGGGTGATGTTCGTGAAGAGTGCAACGCAATGGCGTGCTGTTTTGTGTGAGGGGCGTGGACCTTATTCAAAGAACGCAAATAAAATAAAAGCGTGAAGTAATGCGCAAATTCCATTATTTAAAAGACAGTGCTTTAGAGGCTTTAAAAGTCATAAGGCTGAGCTAAAAGGTGGTGGCAAAGCACGTCGATTGGTTTCCATCTTTAAGGCTTTATGTTCTCCCCAAATGAGGCTGCCTTCCCGTTTCAGAGATTCCATAAACAGAGGATAGCAAGATGTGATTTTTCACCAGCATCTTGCCTATTTTTAGCGCTACAAGCAAGAGCGCCATAGACGATGGAAGTGATTAAAGATCTTTTCAAAAATGATCAATCCTTATCAATTGCTTCGTTTAGGTTTTTTTCACAGTTGATGAGGGTAAAATCTGAGGAAATAAAGTTTCTTCCTTATGGTTTTCAAATCTCGTTGACGCGCGATTGGTTTGAAGATGAAAGCCAGGGAGTAAAGGCAATCTTTTTTATTAGAGAGGGCAAAAAATTAAAGCTTATCTGAATTCTTAGAGAGTCATAGCCTTTGCAGGCTGCATTTTGTGTGGTTGAATATTTTCTTGTCTCTTGATGTGCTGATGGATGTTTTCTATCATTTTATGCGCTTTACTTGTTTCTTTATCAAGAGTGTTAGAACATGTTTTTTCAGTGTTTTTCTTGAGTAATTGATGCTGGATAGATTGACGTTGGTTTGATGCTGAGCGCTCATTCAATTTGCGGTCATAAAAATCCATGGAGTGTATGTTATGTTCTATCTCTTTTGTTTGCTTGACGATTGCCAGAATCTCTTTTGCTTTGATGGCTGATGTGCCAAGACTTTTCGCAAGCTTTTCGGGATTATTTTCTTTTATCGCTTCATGCTCGCTTGAGGATAAGCGTTCATTGATTTTTTTGATATAATTCTTTATTTCTCCCCTTAATTTAGGAGAGTTTGATAACGTTTCTTGCTGCTGTTCTTTTGATAGGGAAAGGAGATTTTGCATCCACGCTTGAGGCATTTCTACCGTTTGTTCACAGCGTTTTTGTTTTACGTGATGGTCATGGAGAATGTCTCTTTTTGTTTGTGTAAAAATATCGATATAACGCTCAATGGCTCTACAGAGGGGCAAAATATTTGCTTCAGCATTGGCGCGCGCGTTGTTTTTTATGCCAAATACATTGCTACCAGAAAGCTTAGAAATAGATTGAGGAGATGTGGCAATTTGATAGGTGAGCTGTTCTCCCTCCGTTTGATTTTTATGGATCCTTTCAATCTTTTCCTGCAAAATATGCCGATTGCCATAAATGATTTGGCACAAAGTCTCGATTTCTGTTCTTCTTGCATGAAGTGACGTATTGTTTTTTATCCCTGTGACAATTTCGTCGCTTGTAAGGGGAGCTATTTTTTCTGCGGGGATTAGCACTTCTTGCTGGTGTTGAGCGCTTGGTGCTGTAAAGGAGAGGGCGTCACCAATTTTTAATGTATGTATTTGCTTTGGGGTGAGATCTTTTTTATTTCCCAGGATGAAATCTCCATTGGCATCAAGCATGAAGCCATTGGGTCCACAGCCTCTATAGGTACCATGATAGGTTTCTCCTTCTTTCGCTGTCATAATAAGACGATGATTTATATTCTCAAGCCCAATATTTTTCATATTGTCCATGAATTCTTTTAAAATAAGCGTTTTTTCTGGATTGGAGATATCCTCAAAAAGATGTTTCATCTCTTCTTTATCGTTGTGTTTTAGCGATGCAATGCTAGCAAAGTTCATGCGTTTTTCTGTTACAAGAGAAAAGTCAAGTGTGTGTCCTGCTACTTGAGCGAGTTTTTCAAAAAAAATTCGTTGTGTGCGTCCATTACCTTCTCTGAAAGGATGCGTATAGTTGAGCTGTATCATTATTTCAGCGGCTTGTTCAACAAATGTTTCGCGGGTTAAGCCTTTTAAATTATTCGTTTCAGCAAGTGTTTTGTCTAAATTTTTTAGTCCCTCCTGTATCTGTTTTTTTGATGCAAAAGAAATATCCGCTTTTTTCATTTTTGGCATACAAGCGACGGTGCCATCTTCAAATGTAAATGGTTTTTCACGTGTTTTCCCGGCCCATTCAAAAGTGTTTTTAAATAGGGTATGATGAATATATTGGAGATATGTAGAGTTGAGACTTTGTGGAGGCTCTTCTTGGCGTAGATGAATGATTGCTTTTGCTGTATCATGAGCACATTGCACTTTTAATTTTCCGTAGTTTTCTATTCCATATTTATTTTTTAAGGTGATACTGTTGGGGTAAAGGAAATTACGGTACATTGTATTATCTTCTTCGGTTTTAGACAATGAGGATAATTTCTCGTGTGAGGAGAGAGGGGCGGTATCTATTTTTTTTGTAGTACTGTCCCAGTATGCCATTGCTTTTTTTGGGGGCTGTGTTCCTATTTGTTGATGATCAGAGAGATTTTTCTGTGTTATTTGGACAGTCGTTAGATCATTTGTCACTGTATTTTGGGTCTGAAAAATGGTTTCTTGGAAATCTTTTTGCGTTTGCCTCATAGACGAAGCAGATTGAGCCATTGGTTGTGCTATTTGTTCTTTTTCTTGCAGACTTTGGGGCATAACTTCAACGCTGTCATGGGAAGTATGAGGGGTAATCCATGGTGCAAAATGGGCTTTTTCTTTTCTCTTTGTTTGAATGGAGGTGTTGTCTTTGCTCTTTTCAGTTATTTCATCGTTTGTGTGAGCGGCTCGTTTTTCTTCTGGAAGCAATGTTTTTTGCTGGTTTTTTTTCTGGTTTTTTTGCGGGCTTTGAGTTTTTGGTGCTGTAAAGGAGAAGACCTCACCAATTGTTAATGTTTGTGTTTGCTCGGGTGTGAGATCTTTTTTATTTCCCAAGATGAGAGTCCCCTGAACATCCATCATAAAGCTATTGGCTCCACAGCCTCTATAGGTACCATGATAGGTTTCTCCTTCTTTTGCGACGACAGCGAGATAATAATTTCTTTCACCCATTCCAAGCTTTCTCATAGAGTTGGTGAATTCTTGTAAAATGAGCAATTTTTCTGGATTGGAGATATCCTCAAGCAGATGCTGCATAGGCTCTGGATCGCCACGTTCCATGGCGGACACACGGACAAAGTCTTTGCGTTTTTTGCTCACAAGTGAAAAGTCTAGCTCATGTCCTGCTGCTTGAGCGAGTTTTTCAACAAACAGTCTCTTTGTGCGCCTATTGCCCTCTCTGAAAGGATGCAAGTGGTGTAAATCTATCATCAGTTGAGCAGCATGTTCAACAAATTCTTCGCGGGGCAATCCTTGTAAATTATTTTTTTCAGCAAGTGTTTTGTCTAACTTTTCTAGTCCCTCCTGTACTTTTCTGCCAATCGCAAAAGGTTCTGTAAATTCTTTTCTTTTCAAAATGGGCATGAAAGCAACACTGCTATCTTCAAATGTAAAAGGTGCTTGGCGGGTTTGGCCAGCCCATTCAAATGCACGAGAAAAAAGGCGGTGATGAAGATATTTGAGATAGGCGGCATCAAACTTCTCTGGTGGTGGTTCTTGGAGCAGTTTGATTATTTCTTTTTTTACATCATCACAACAGCGCTCTTTTAATATTTCTTTATCTTTGATGCGGTATTTATTTTTAAGCACCTTGCTATTGGGGTAGAAAAAATTTTGCGCTGCTTCGTTTATTTGTTTAGAAATGGTTGCATTAACTGCAGAGTGTTGTTCTTGCAATTCTTCCTGTGTGGAAGAGTTATAATGTTCTGTGTTTTTTTTCATGCATATGTCCTTTCAAGTTTTTAATATTTTTTTAAAAAAAAGCTTCTTTTTTGCATTTTTGCCTTATGTTATTTTCATAGCTTTCTTGCAAAGAAGAATGCCGATTTAAATGATTGAAAAAATTTGACCTTGTTCGTTATTCGCATCGAACAAAGTCAAGGGGTGTAATTTTTATGAAACGTTATCGTGAAATTTTATCAATGCGTTTTGTCATATGCCAGTTTATGCAAATTTTTCTGTATGTTATACGCCAACCTTGGTGCAATTTTGGCAAGATAATTGCACCAAAGTTTTATATGAAAAGCCAATGGTGATGAGACCATCACGACAAAGCCATTGTTTTTGATGTTTCGGCTCTGCGCGGTCGCATAGGAGGTCGCTCTTCTTGTTTAGATGTTTCAGTAAGCTCTTGATGACGCTTTGCTGTTGAGCGTTCAGGAAACTTTGGAGACTGTGATAGGCTTTGCTGATTTTTATCCAGATCGCTAAGCGGTTGATGGCGTTGTTGTTGTTCTGTTTGATGGTTTTGCACAATGGTTTCTCTTAACTGTTTTATCGTATCAGCATAATCCTTAATGGCGGTACAAAGGGTAGGAAGACTTTCTTCAGCGGCTTTGCGTGCTCCGTTTTTTATGCCAAGAGTTTTTCTACCAGCAAGCGGAGCAAAAGATGTAGAATCCTTTTCAATTTGAAATACAAGCTCTTCTCCCATATCTGGAATTTTGTGCATATCTTCCATTCTATATTGCAGAATAAATGGATCATTATAAACAATTTGGCACCAATATTCGATTTCTCTTTGACCATATTTAACCGATGGATCTTGTTGAATTCTGCGGGCAATTTCCTGATTTGAGAGAGGCTCTATTTTCTTTTCTGACTTGAGCGGATTTTGTGTTTGAGTGATTGCTTCTTCTTGTTGCGCTTGTCGATGCTGTCGTTGTTTTGTGTGAGGGCTCTGTGAAATATTCTCAGTTTTTGTATATTTTGACGTATACATAAAACCTTCTATGGCGGTACAGAGGGATGAAAGAGCTTCTTCAGCTTTTTTGCGCGCTCCATTTTTTATGCCAAGAACTTTTCTACCAGCAAGCTTAGAAATAGTCTGAGGGTTTTCTGTTATATCCCATAAGAGCTGTTCTCCCATATTGGGGTTTTCTTTGACGGCTTCTATTCTTTGTTCTAAAATGAGCCGGTCACCAAAAGCCTTTTTGCACAAAAATCGTATTTCTTCTTGATATGCTACGAGCAATAGCTCTCTTTCCATTGTATTAATAGATGTTTTGTGTTCCTGAGACGGTTTTGGTTGTTTAATTGCTGTTTGTGGGGAGGCCATTTTTTGGACGAAAGCGTCGCTTTTTTGTCTGTCTCCTATTTGGTGTGGTTTTCTTGAACGAGGGACTGCATAGATTTCACTGTCTTGTGATGATGAACTGCTTTGCTGCCTGACTTGTCTATGCCGTGGTGTTTTGGGTCTAACACTTGGGGCGAGGGTTTCTGAATTTTGAATTTTTGTGCTGGTTTGCACTTTGTCTCTCATGCGTGGGGGAAGGGCCGGTGCCACTTTTGTCTGTAGAGAGGGGGATTCTTGAGCTGCTTGTCTGTTTTGTTCTCTATCTTTTGCACGCGGTGGTCTTTGTGGTGCTGTTTTTATATGCGTGGAGGGGCTCTCTTGGATTTCTGGATTTTGAATTTTTGTGCTGGTTTGTGCTCTGTCTCTCATGCGTGGGGGAGGGGGCGGCGCCACTTTTGTCTGTAGAGAGGGGGATTCTTGAGCTGCTTGTCTGTTTTGTTCTCTATCTTTTGCACGCGGTGGTCTTTGTGGTGCTGTTTTTATGTGCGTGGAGGGGCTTTCTTGAGTTTCAGGTTTTTGGATTTTTGTGTCGGTTGGCGTTTTGTCTCTTACGCGTGGGGGAGGGGGGGGAGCTACTTTTGTTTGTAGGGAGGGGGAGGTTTGAACTTGTGTGCTGTGTTGTTGCCTCTCTCTCATACGTGGGGGGTTGGGCGGTGCCATGTTTGTCTGTAAAGAAGGAGTTTCTTGGATTTTTGCGCTGGGGGATATTGTGTTGGTTTGCGTTTTTTCTCTTATACGTTGGGGGGGCGGTGGCGCAACCTTTGGGGGGGATGACAAATTCTCTCGGCGTGTTTGTACAGGGGGGGGGGACACACTTTGAGAAACTTGGGGAGGAGAGGTTCTGGTGGGGGATTGTTCAGTCTGTTGTTGAAATTTTTCCATCATTTCGGTAATAAAAGGGGAGGGGTTTCTTTTTTTCATGCATGTTCCTTTCAAACTCTTCCAATATTGTTTTTAAATACTATCTAAGAATGTACGTTGGTGTTTATTCTGTTTTATGGTTTTTTACTTGCTCTTATGAGAGAGGATATGAAACTAAACGATTCCACAAGATTTGACTCTTTTGGTGCAGATGATGATCACTCTTTAAATACTGTTTATCAGTAGCTTAGATTAACTGGTGGGGGAATGAATTTTGTTTCAACGCTCTCTCTTTCTTGGCGCAAATCACTTCTGTTTTGTGTTGCGCCAAGATATTAGATTCAAAGGGAAAACTTATGTTTATTTAGCTGGCAAGAGCCATCGCTTTGGAGGCGGCGGTTTTGCGAGGACGAAAATCTGTTTCTCTTTGCTGAGTAGAGGCTGTTGCGCCTTCATGTGTTACTATTGAAGGCTCAGGACGTTGAGCAGTTTGTGAGACGCTTTGTTGTTGATGCAAGTTTTGCGCTCTCTCAGACAGTTCATGGCGTTCTTGTTTTGACTGCTGAGTTTCTGCAATGCTCTCTTTTACTTGTGTTACAGCTGTTGCATAATTGTCAAGGGCATCAATGAGGTGAGAAAGTCCCGCTTCAGCATGTCTGCGTGCTTGATTTTTAAAGCTACCAATACCAACACCAGCGTATTTTTTAAAAGACTGAGGATTTCCGGCAAGTTGCTGTGCGAGCTGTTCTATTGTTTCAGGGTTTTGGAAAAGCTCTTCCACCTGTGATTGCAAAATATTTGATTGGCCAAAAACAACAGTGGACCAATATTGGATTTGGGCATGGTGTCTTTTGACTTTTGAATGTTGGTGGATTTTTGTAGAAGTTTCTTCTTCTGAAAGACTTTCTTTTTCCCTTTGAGAACGATCCGGTTTTTTTAGGAGTTCAGTAACAGCTGCCTTTCCCATGAGGCGTTCATAGTTTTTGAGTTCTTGCTCTGGAGATTGTAAGAGACTCTCTCTTGCATGTTTTACAGCTTCTGTATAACCATCAATGGTGACACAGAGGTCGGAAAAACTTTCTTCTGCTTGTTTGCGTGCTTGATTTTTAAAGCCCAACATACTGGTGCCGGAAAGTTTAGCGATGCTTTCAGGATGGGCAGCCATGCGCCATGAGAGTTCTTCTCCTGTAGCGGGATTTCTTTGAATTTCTTGCATCTTTTCTTGCAAAATGTTGGGGTTGCCATAGGCCTTTGCGGATAAACGTTGGATTTCTTCTTGATAGGTTCGAACCAATGAATGGTGTGGAAGCAATAGAGTGATTTCTTCCTCTGAGAGGATTCTTGTTGGCCTTTGTGAAGAAGCTTGTGGAGCAACTGTTGCACGTGTTGTTTCAGGTTCTTGTGGTTTTTCGATCCCGCTGTCTCTTGTGAGAGGCGTTGTTGAATGCGTCATTTTAACGGATGTCTGTGCGTTTTCTTTCCTAACAGTTTCTTTTTCTAAAACAGAGTGTATTCCCTCATCTTCTTCCGGTATCGATGATAGTCTCTTGCTTTTTGAAGGAGCTTCTTTAGGGAGGGGGGAGACACCTGAGACTTCTGCCGCTGCTTTGTCATAGAGTTCTATGAGTTCTTTTATTGAAGAGGATGGAAAAGGGTGGGGGTGATCTTTTTTCATGCATGTTTCCTTTCAAAAATTGTTTTAGAAAACCTCTTTGGTGCATTCCCCACTTTTAGTTTTGATAACTTTTACACAAAGGAAGATATCGCACTGAACGCGCCCAAAGATCCGCGCTATTTGCACCCAGTCTAATGGAGCTTTGTGTCTTTTATACAGTTTTTTTATGAAACTTTATCAATAAGTTATAATAAATTACAGGACCCATTTTTAGGACTGTTTTAGGACTATTTTTTGTAACATTCTAAAACAATTCTTGGCGCAATCACGATAAAATGATTTGCGCCAAGAAACTCACTGAAAAAGAGATTATATTAAAAACAAAAATTGATCTGTTTTTATGTTTATGCCCCCCTTACATGGCATAAGCCATCCCTTTTTCTCCGTGTCTTTGTCGTTGTGGACTGTGCTCTGGACTATTTTGTTCTTGTCCTCTTTCGTGATGACGATGATGGCGATGGTGTCCTTCAGTTTGCTGACGATTTTCTTGATGGCGTTTTTGTTCCGCTTGAGGGGTTCGCGATAACTTCTCTGTTGCGTTTTCTACAGCTTTTGTATAACCGTCAATGGCCTCAATGAGCGGTCTAAAACCCTCTTCAGCCTCTTTGCGTGCTTGACTTTTTAAGCCAAGTGCGGAGCGGCCAGCAAGCTTATGTATAGATTCAGGATCTTCAGCAAGTTGATTTGAAAGCTCTTTTCCTTTACCGGGATCTGTAAGTATGCCTTGCAAGTGTTGCTGGAAAAGCTTGTCATTGCCATAAACAATTTGACCCCAATGCATGACCTCTTCTCCATATGCTTGGACCTGTGGATTTTTTAAAAGCATGACACTCATTTGTTCTGCTGTGAGGGAAGATGAAGGTCTTCCTCTTTGTTGTGGAGCAACCTCTGTATAGTCGGTTTCAGATTCTTGTTGCCCTTGAGCATGGTGTCTGCCTCTTGAAGGAGAAACGCTGCTAACGGATGCGTATGTAACTTCAGCTTCGCGTCTTGGGGGAGCAACCTCTGTATAGTCGGTTTCAGGATTTTCTCTTCCCTGATCAGGACGTCTCCCTCTTGAAAGAGGATCAACTGTGCTAACGGATGCGTATACAACTTCCTCTTCTGGATTTGGTCTGCGCTGGCCTCCTCTGTTTGGTTTATTAACTGTTGCATAGAGGGCTTCTGGATTTTCAGAAGGGTGTGGGTGACTTTTTTTCATGGCTGTTTCCTTTCAATATTTTAGAAAACCTCTTTGGTGCATTCCCCACTTTTAGTTTTGATAACTTCTAAGGCAAAAGAAGATATCACACTGAATGGCCTCCAAAGATTTCGCGCTATTCAGAGACAGTGTAACGGACATTTGTGTCTTTTATACAGTTTTTTTATGAAATCTTATCAACAAGTTATAATAAATTACACGATCCATTTTTAGGACTATTTTTTGTAAGATTTTAAAACAATTCTTGGCGCAACGGCAATGAAACGATTTACGCCAAGAAATTCCATGAAAAAGAGATTACATAAAAACAAAAACTATCTGTTTTTATGTTTATGCCCCCTTACATGGCAAAAGCCATTCCTCTGTTGCCCTCTTGTCTGCGTTGGTGAGGGCTGTGCTCTGGACTATTTTGTTCTTGTCCTCTTGCGTGATGATGACGGTGATGATGGTGATGTTTGTGTTCTGTGTCTCTTTCCGGACTTTCTTGTTTTAGACCTCTTTCTTGCTCACGTGTAAATTCTTTGTGGAGCTTTTGTGTTGTATGTATATGCTTTTCAAGAGCTGAGTAAAGGTGACGAAAGCCATCTTCGGCCTCTTTGCGATCGGGGCTTTTTACGCCAAGGAGTTGCCTGCCTGCAAGTTTCCCAGGGCTTTCAGGATTTTCTGCAAGGTCCCATAAGATTTTTTCTGTATCCTGAGGATTTTCAAGAATTTTAGCAAGTGGTCCATTCAAGGCATGCTCGTTACCATAAACAACTTTGCACCATTCTTGGGTTTCTCTTACACCATATTGAAAGTCTACGTTTTTTAAAAGCTTTGTCGTAATCTCATCTTTCGGGGTTCTAGGAGGAGGAGTTGTTCCTCTGCCAACGCCTTCGTAGAGGGGATTTTCCCGTTGTTGGGATTCTTGTCCGCCTTCAGCACCCATGCCAACAGTTGCATAGACAGATTCTATTGGTTTTTGGGGAGAAAGCCCCCCATTTGCTCCGTGATTAATTTCTGCATAGAGATGTTCCTCTGGCCTTTGGGGATATCGCAGATCCTGAGTGCTCCCGCTAGGTGAGTCGTAGAGGGGGTTTATTCGTTGTTCGAATTCAGTCTCACCCGTTGCCAGATCAACGATTGCATAGGGATCTGCGAGTTTTTCAGCACGTCGCCCATTGCTCGGATTCCCACCAAGCCTGTCATAGGGATTCCCTAGTGGTTTTTGGGGGGCATAGATCGTTTCGGTTGTCTGTGGTGCATAGACAGTTTCTAGTGGCCGTTGAGGAGGCGTGTCATAGTCACTGGGAAACTGTCTTGTGTTAGATGCGCTAGCATTTGCTTGTTGTATTTCTTCTGGACTTGGTATGCGCGGGCCTTCTCTTCTGTTTTGTTTATTAACTCGTGCGTAGAGGGGCTCTTGGCTTTGGGTTTCTGGGTGTGGGTGACTTTTTTTCATGGCTGTTTCCTTTCAATATTTTAGAAAACCTCTTTGGTGCATTCCCCACTTTTTTGATACCTTTTAAGACAAAAGAAGATATCAAATTGAATGGCATCCAAAGATTTCGCGCTATTCATGTTGGCTTGTAATGGACATTTATGTCTTTTATAAAGTTTTTTTGTGAAATCTTATCAATAAGTTATAATAAATTACAGGATGCATTTTTAAGACTATTTTTTGTAACATTCTAAAACAATTGCGTTGGTGCAATGGTGATGAATAATTGGCGCCAAGAGTTCTGTTGGAAGGCAAAAATTGGCGCGTTTTAGCCGGTAAGAGCCAGCGATGAGGAGCGACTAACTTTCAAGCTGCGAACTTGACAGTGTGCTTCTTGGGTGTTCTTGACAGTCTGTGCAATTTCTTTGGCTTTGCTTTCCGATGTCCCAAGAAGACAAGCCAATCTTGTATGATCTCTTTCTTGTATGGCTTTACGATCTTCTGAGGAGAGACGATTGTGTAATTGGCGTGAAAAGGTATGGAGTTCTTGTCGGAGTGCTGGAGAATGCAATAAAGCTTCCGTTTGTTGTTCTTCTGATAAGGAAAAAAGGTTTTGTAAATTTTTTCCAGGTTTCTCAACCACGTGGCTCAGGCGATTTTGTTCTCTCTGGTGTTGCTCTAGAACTTCATCTTTTTTTTGCTGTGTTATTGTGGCATAACTTTTAAGAGCTTGGCTGAGTTGTGGAGCAGTCTGTTCGGCTTGTCTGCGATTTGGACTTTTCATGCCTAGAGCTTTACTCCCTGCAAGTTTAGAAATTGACTGAGGGTTTTCTAAAATTTCATCCGCAAATTGATTTCCTAAGTTTGGAGCTGCCGTTACGATATCCAATTTTGTCTTTAAGGCTTGGGCTTTACCATATACAGTCTTTGATAAATGTTCGATTTCTTTTCGGCATGCTTCAACATAAGCGTCATTTGAAACTCTTGCAAATAACTCTTCTTGGGTGAGAGGGGCTAATGTTTCTCGTGGAATCAAGGTTTCTTTTACATTTTGAATGTTGGTTTTTTGAAAGCAGAGGCGGGCGCCGTTGCGTAATGTTTTGATTTGTTCTGGGGAAAGATCATCTTTGTGCCCGACGACGAAAGCCCCCTTTACTTCCATAACAAAACCTTCTGCTGAAGTGCCTCTAAAGATGCCTTCATAGGTTACACCTTCTTTTGCTGCAACAACAACACGATTGTTAATTTCATCCAGTCCAGCATTTCTCATCTGGGTGATGAATTCTTTTAAAACAAGGGATTTTTGCGGATGTGTGATATCTTCAAAAAGATCTTTCATCGGTTGGGGATTGCCATGTTGTATCGCTTCAATACAAGCAGCTGTCATGCGTCCTTTTGTGATGAAAGAGAAGTCAATGGTATGTCCTGCTGCTTGTCCAAGTTTTTCCATAAACATTCGATTGACGCGCCCATTGCCTTTTCGAAAAGGGTGTGCGTGCTCGAGCTTCATAAAAATTTCAGCGGCACTTTCAGAAAATTCTTGGCGCGATAAGCCTTGTAAATTGTTCTTTTCACTGAGTGTTTTTTCGAGTTGTTGGAGTTCTTTTTTAATCTGTGGGCCAACGGCAAAGGGAACTTCATGACCTTTGGGACGCATCGCTGGCATACGAGCAGTGCTGCCATCTTCAAATGTAAAGGATGTATCGCGGGTCTGTCCAGCCCATTCAAAAGTTTTGTGGAAGAGGCTCCAGTGGATTAATTTGAGATAAGTAGTATCAAATTTTTGTGGGGGTGGTTCATGGCGAAAATTAATAGCTTCTTTAGCGGCGTCATGGGCACTGCGTTCATATAGTTTTTTGGGGTCTTTGATGCTATATTTATTTTTGAGTGTTTTGGTTCCTTTATATAAATAATTTTGCTCTAACATATCATCTCTCCTTAAAGGTTAGGGGGGTGGTTGATGCGCGTTTTAAACGCAGTATGTTGAAAGTTCCCCTTCACGTGTATGAATGGTTGTATCAACCCTTTTGTAAGGCTTTTGAAAAGCTTTTGGTTGTGAGGGATGCACAAAGCTCTGTTGCGATTGTTTGCATGCCTATTCCTTGTTTCATTTATTTTAGCTTCTCTGATGTTTCTTTTTGTTTATGATCCTGTTGTGCTGTAAAATACTGATATTTAAGATGGCGATATGAATCCCATAAGGGGTCAAAAGACAGATTTTTGATAAATCGACTCTGGGGGAAATCTTCATCCTTTGAGGTGGGGGCAAGAGGTCAAAAAGAAAAATATTGTTTAAAATTTTCGCTGTTTTGCCTTTAATAAAGTTGTTTGCAAGAGTGCTTTGATGAAGGGACTGGATATGGCGGAGAGGATCGCTCTTGATTATCGGAAGGCTTTGGGACTTTTCATACATAGTGTTCAGGGTTTGAAGTCTATGGATCAAAGCAGTCATCAAGAATTTTTCTCCATTATGTTTTTTTATTGGTTTATGCTGACATCTTGTTTATATGTTTATAACAAAATGTTTTTTACTTTGTGTTGTTGCTCTTATTATCTTGTGTTACTTTAAGCCCCATAAGAGGGGAAAAGCTTTTTTGGTAAGAGAGAAAGGCGTTTTTTCAGCGCTTGATAATTAAAGTAGAACACAAAATGATATCGTAAAGAGGAGAAACCTTGTATAAGAATGATTTATTCATTTTGGTGTATATCTTGAATGTTTTTTTGAGGGGAAAATCGATGTTTGTCGTGTGGGGGGGGTGAGTACTCTTGTCTTAAAGAAAAATCTTTTGTTGATTATGTTCTCTAATAGATATACGTCCTTTACGTAAAACAAAACACCATTGGGTTATTAATTCATGGGCTTGTTTTAAAGAGACATCTTTTAACACATCCATTTGGCGACGGTGCTCATAAATGGTACAACGTTAAAGCCTCCCATGAAGTGTATAAAGTCTATTGAGCTTTCCCATTTTTACGCTTCATAAAGAAGCTGGTACCCTCACATATTTTGAGTGCTTAATATTTCGGACAAAACCTTGGGCCTTAGAGACGGTTCATAAAAGGTATGCCTTTCTTGTACAGTTTCACTCTACATGAGGCCCTCGCTTGTGACATGCAGGCGACAGAGTTTTGATTGATGTAACACAACATGGAACAGATTTAAGATGAGAGAATCTTATGCTATTTAGTTTCTAATTTAACAAAAAATATAAATTATCATTTATAAATCAATATGTTATATAAATTATATATGAAAAACTTTGTATAAATGGGTTCCTTTTCCAAGTGGAGATATTAGTGTCGCTATTGGTTGGGTCTATGGGCGTTTTTTATAAAGACTTTTTAAAGACTGCTGATAAAACGATGCACAAAATATAAAAAGGAAAATTACGGATTTTTTGACCCTGTTTTTCTTGTATGTGGGCGGTTATTTTTTGTTCATCGGCTTTTAAAAAACAGGAATTTGTGCTTTTTTGTCAATATCTCATCATGGGGGGTAGTTTTTCTTTTGTGGGGCAAAGCGATTTTTTGCAGCTGAGGCTAACATTTCTTTCCTTCTGAAAGAGATGGCGCGACCACATCGCAAAGGGGAGCCTTGCATCAGAATAATTTGTTCATCTTGACGCATTTCTCGAATAACTTTGTGGGAAAAAATGAGTGCTCTTTGTTGGTAATTGATGTTGTAAGAGCTCATTCCTAAAGATAAACCTCTTGATTTGCTCGTTCCGGTGACTTCAACGGTCATTTGACCACAGCGTTCTGAAATGTCTTTGGCTGTTTGAAGATCTTTAATGGCAGCATAGCTAACAAAGGAGCAGCTTTCAAACCATGAACGTGTTCCAGATTCTCCAAAGTGATTGACCAACTGACCAGAAGATTGATAAAAGAGCATTAGGGATGTTCCGTATTTACGTCCACGATCACGCGCTTCTTTTAAAATATTCATATAACCACGAAGATCTACTTCATCTAAGACAAACAAAATAGGCTTTTGTAGCTTTCGTTAGTGGTAATCATGACGTTTAAAAGGAATTAACAATTATCCTGTCCAATTGCTCTGGATATGGTGTATATGCTATGTGCAAAATTGGTGGTAGGGCGCTTAAGTAATCTGTTTTTTGCATGTATGATAAGAATATTAAAATATCTCTTCCACATAGTTGTTTAAAACAAAAAACAAAGTTTCATATTTTTTAGCTGGCCATAGCAAGTGCATTTGAACGATTTTGGGTGCGTGTGTAGAATTGGCTATGAGCGTTTCTTGCTTTTTGAACAATGTCGGTAATTTCTCGTGCTTTCTGTTCTGATATACCAATACTTTGTGCAAGTGTTTCATAATCTTTGTTTGTGATCGCACTACACTCATTTGATGAAAGACGATGTTCTAAACTGTTTATCAAAGTGCGGAGTTCTCGGTATAATTGAGGAGATTGAGACAAGATCTCTCTTTGTTTTTCCGGTGATAAAGCAAAAACATTTTGCAAGTTTTGGCTGGGCTTTTCTACTGCCTTTCCAAGGCGTTCTTGTTGAATTTTATGATCTCGAGTGATTATATTATAAGCAGCTTCTACAGTATACACATAATTTTCAATTGCAAGAGAGAGCACATCAAGATGATTTCTAGCGTTTACACGTGCAGGATTTTGTAGACCGCATATACTAAAACCTGCAAGAGGAGAAACAGAGTGCGGGGCCTGTTTAATCTGATTAGCAAACTGTCTGCCTAATTCTGGATTTTTAATAATCTCTTCTATCTGTTCGTTTAATGTGTTTGCGTTGCCATAAACAGTTTTTGCGTATGTTCGGACTTGCTTTTGAGCTTTGAGAACATGACTATTTACCGCAACTGTTTTGGAACATTCACTTTTTGTGAGAGGCGCTAATGTTTCTTTTGGAATAAGCGTGTTTTCAAGCTCTTTGCTTTTAGGGGCGGTAAAGGTAATGGTATCACCAGATTTTAGTGTTTTTAATCGTTCTGGTGTTAAATCATCTTTATCGCCAATGACCAAAGTTCCTTGCATATCGAGTATAAAACCTTCTGAATAACAACCTTTATAAGTTCCCATATAGGTTTCTCCTGTCTTTGTTGCCATAACAAGGCGATCATCCACGTTGCGTCCCGTATTGTTTATGTGGTCCATAAATTCTTTTAAAAGACGCATTTTTTGAGGATTGGAGATATCTTCAAAAAGATCTTTCAACAGTTGTGTATTGCTATATTGCATTGCTTCGCTATAGGCAGCCATCATACGTTTTTGTGTGACAAGCGAAAAGTCAAGCTGATGTCCTGCAGCTTTGGCAAGATTTTCAAAAAAGATTTGTTCTGTGTGTTCATTGCCGTCTATGAATGGGTGAATCTTGTGGAGAGAATAAAATAGACTTGTTGCTTCCTCGACAAATTCTTCGCGCGTTAAGCCTTGCAAATTGTCTTTTTCGGCAAGCGTTTGATCTAATTTTTGTAAGAGCTCAGGGATTTCTTCACCGGTTGCAAAATTATTGCCCCATTCCATTCTTTTCATTTCTGGCATGGCAGCAATGCTATCGTTTGTAAATGCGAAAGGGATATGGCGGAGATGCCCAGCCCATACAAAGGTATTTTTAAACAATTGTTGATGGATATGGCATAGATAAGTTGAATTAAAATATTCTGGCAGGGGTTCTGCACGCAGATTAATCATGGCTTTTTGCCTATCATGTGAGCATTTTTCCAGAAAGCGTTTTAAATCTGTTTCTCCATATCTATTTTTGAGGATTTGGGTACCAGGATAGATATAATTATGGGGTGAGGGAATTCCTTTTGTTTTTTCTTTTGCTTTTGGCATTGTTACATTCCTTATAATGTTGGACTTTCCATGAGAGTCTTAAACTCTTCTCGTGAAATATTCCCCCCTCGCATATTCTTTTGAGGTTTTAAGCCTTGGATAAGGGAAAAGAATTTGCTCAAATTCATGGGTGTTTTTGAGTATATCAATCCTTATCTTGGCACTTTTTCCTTTTACTGAGAAAAAATGGTTCATCTGTGTTGCTTTAATGCATATTGTCTTTTTATTTTTTTGTAGAAAGATTTTATTCAAGCGATTTTTCTATAAAACAGCTGTCTTCAAAAATTTCTTAATGGGGATATCTCAAGGCGTAGACATGATTGGTATGCATTGTTTGGTAATGGAGGGGATGCTTCATAAAAAATATTGATATTGGTGAGCACAGCTATAAAAATACCATTTAAGGACTCTTTCCCCTCATATTTTTTTGCTGGATCATGGGGAAATTTCTTTTTTATAGGCTTTTATGAAATAGAATCTTTGCTTTTATCCTTTGATGTTGTTGTTTTGATGCATGTCTTCATTAGAGTATGTTTTTTAGTTTTTCTGTGCTTTTGGGGCAAAGCGGTTTTTTGCAGCTGCGGCTAACATTTCTTTTCTTCTGAAATAGATGGCGCGACCACATCGCAAAGGGCGTTGGCCTTGCATCAGAATAATTTGTTCATCTTGACGCATTTCTTGAATAACTTCATGGGGTAAAATCAGAGCTCTTTGTTGGTAATTGATGTTGTAAGAGCTCTTTCCTAAAGATAAACCTCTTGATTTGCTTGTTCCGGTGACTTCAACGGTCATTTGACCACAGCGTTCTGAAATGTCTTTGGCTGTTTGAAGATCTTTAATGGCAGCATAGCTAACAAAAGAGCAGCTTTCAAACCATGAACGTGCTCCAGATTCTCCAAAGTGATTGACCAACTGACCAGAAGATTGATAGAAGAGCATTAGGGATGTTCCGTATTTACGTCCACGATCACGCGCTTCTTCTAAAATATTCATATAGCCTAGAAGATCTACTTCATCTAAGACAAATAAAACACGCTTTTTATATTTACCGTCTGCTGTAACCATGGCATTGAGAAAGGCACCAATAATAACACGTCCTATCGCTGGATAACTGTTCAAAATGCTTGCGGGAAGATTGAGAAAAACATCCGTATTGCCATTGGCGATATCTGAGGAAGAAAAATCATCCCCGCAGACAAGATCTGCGTAATTGGATAAAGAAAGCCATTGGGTGTCTTTCGAGGCGGTTGTATAGACTCCTGAAAAGGTTTGCTCTGCCATTTCTGTAAAAATACCCACCATTTCACGAATAAAAGGAGAAGGCGTTGTTTCTTGGATCATGCGTAATTGATTGATAATAGCTGTTTCTGATTGAGAGAGAATTCCACGCAATGTTTTTAAATTGCGCTCCTCGTCTTCGTATTCATCAGAAAATATGACATGCGCAAGAAGAGCCGTTAAAAGATTATGGGCTTGTGTCGAGAAATATTCCGCTGAAGAATTGTCTGATTTTTTATCTGTGAGAAGCAATTTGGAAAAGCTAACAATATTTGCTTCACGTTGTGTGCGGGGTACGCTGTCATCTAAAAGCCAATCGATGACATTAAAACTTTTTGTTAAAAGTGAATTAGGATCGAGAACAATAACATTTCTATTGCCCATTTTTTGACGCGCAAATTTGACCATTGGGGCAACTTCTGTTGAAGGATCAAGACAAATAACAGACCCAGGATAGTTTAAACACGTAGGAACCACTGTACTTGTGGTTTTATAGCCACCAGAACCAGCAAAAAAAATCATATGGGTTGAACCAAAATCAAGATTAAAAGTTAGCAAAGGTGCTGTTCCACCTTTGCCCCATGTTGTTTTATTGCCAGGTGCAAAGGGAATTTTGCACACATTATCTTGATCAACACGGTATCTTTCTCCCACAACAATTTGCCCATTGGCAGGAAAGATTTTTGCTGCCTCTCTTAAATCCATCCATGAGGCTTCACCAAAAACACCTTTTTTGGCACGCTTAACCTTATTTTTAGGGGGGGAGGTTGTTATGAATTGAATAATGGAGAAAAAAGCACCAATGATGATGCCAAAGACAACCATGGGATCCATGAATTGAAGTGCATAGCTCCACGTTATTCCTTGTTGGCCCACATAGGGACTTAAACGTTTTATTTCACCTCCAATATAGTAAAGAGCTGTGGTTCCAAAAAAGGCAACAGAGACAAAAGTGATTGTTTTACGCAGGTGCAGTTTTTGCGAGAGACTATACAACAATGAAACAGCAGCTGTTAGGGCTAAGACTAATAAAGGCTCTGAACGAAGAGTCCAATAAATTTGATCGCTCTTTAGTCCATTTGTTATCAGCAACAAAAAATGAGGGACAAGGAATATCGTTAAAGCACCTAAAGCAATAGGAGTTAAAATAAGTACCATTTGTGTCTTGGTATATTTCATTGTATTTTACTTTCAATTCTCTTTAGAATTTGCTGTGAAATGCTCTTTTTTTCAGCTGTGTAATACTCTTTTTGCAAAGCTGCAAGATAATGCTAACCCGTTTTCGTTTATGCGCCTTACTCATGAAAAAGGAAGGTTTTATCCATCCTTAGCCGGCCATAGCGAGTACATTTGAACGGTTGACTGTGCGCGTGCAAACTTGTTGGTGTACTTCTTGGGCTTGCTTAACGGTTTGTGTAATTTTTTTGGCTTTATTTTCTGATACACCAATGCTTTGAGCCAATGTCTCATACTCATTATTTTTGACAGCTTTATGTTCATTTTCTGAGAGACGGCTATTGATGTTTTTTACAAAGGTAGTCAGCTCTTTTCGAAGTTCAGGATTTTTTGCTAAAGCTTCTTGCTGTAATTCTTTTGGCAAGGAAAAAAGATCTTGCAAGTTTTTACTTGGCATTTCTACTATTTTTGCACGGCGAGCTTGTTCTGTTGCATGTTCTTGCGTAATTGCCTTCTCCGCATGTTTTACAGCATGGGCGAAATTTGTAACAGCACTACAGAGCATATCAACATGATTTTTAGCATTTGCACGTGCCTGATTTTGTAGTGCAAATAAACTGAAGCCTGCAAGATGAGCAACAGAGTCTGGTGCTCTTTCAATCTGATTGGCGAGCTGTTGACCTAAGGCTGGATTTTTAATAATCGCGACCATCTGTTTGTCTAATGTTTTTGCATTGCCATAAACAATTTTTGCTAACTTTTGAATTTGGTCTCGAGTTGTGTGGACACAGGCATCTTCTGCAATCATTTCGGCTTTTTCATTTTTTGTCAAAGGGGCTAATTTTTCTTCAGGAATGAGTGTTTGTTCAAGCTCTTGGGCTTGGGGAGCTGTAAAAGTAATTTTATCACCGGGTTTTAATGTTTTTATTTGTTCTGGTGTGAGATGTTCTTTATTTCCGATGATGTAAGCACCTTTCACGTTGAAGGTAAAACTTTCATGACCAGCACCTCTGTAGGTGCCTGTGTAAGTTTCACCTTCTTTTGCAACCATAACAGGGCGATCATTAACCTTGCGACCGAGATTCTTCATGTTATCCATAAATTCTTGTAAAAGACATGTCTTTTCTGGATTGGAAATATCTTCAAAAAGATGTTGCATAGGTTCTAGATCGCCGTTTTCTGCTACTGCAATACTGGCAAGCATCATGCGTTCTTTTGTGACAAGCGAAAATTCAAGTTGATGGTTTGCGGCTTGAGCAAGTTTTTCAAAAAAGATTCGTTGTGTGCGTCCATTTCCTTCTCTGAATGGATGGATTTGGTTGAGAGAGTTAAATAAGTTTATTGCTTCAGAGTTAAATTCTTCGCGCGATAAGCCTTGCAAATTATTCTTTTGGCTAAGCGTTTGATCTAATTGTTGTAAGCCTTCTTGAACTTCATTACCGATTGCAAAAGCATGTTCCCAGCCTGTTCTTTTCATTTCTGGCATGGTGGCAGTGGTGCCATCTGCAAATGTAAAGTGTTCATTGCGGGTATGGCCAGCCCATTCAAACGTTGTTTTAAATAACTGATAATGAAGATATTTTAGATAGGATGAATCAAATCGTTGTGGCGATGGTTCTTCGCGTAAATTGACTATTGCTTTTGCTGATTCATGGGAACATTTGTCAAGAAAGGCGTTAAGGTTCTTTATTCCATGTTTATTTTTTAGCGTGACGCTTTTAGGGTAAGTATAATGATAAGGTGAAGGGATTCCTTTTGCTTTTGGCATTGTTACCTCCTTATAATCTAGCATTGTCCATAAGAGTATTAAATTCCTCTAGTGAAATATTCCCTCTCGCATATTCTTCTAAAATTTTGAGCGTTGTGGAATGAAGTGTTATTCCCTCTATTGCATGGGTGCTGATCGCTGTATCAACCGCTTTACGACGTTTTTTCAACTCTTCCGCTGTCATCGATAAAAGATTTTCTGTCGTCTTTGTCAGCATTTATTCTTCCTTTCCAGCTTTTCAATAATTGCCATAAACAAACCTTTTTTAGCAGGCGTGTTTTATCTTTAGTTACCGCCAAAGATGTTTCGTTGTTTGAATGGGTCATAATAAATTTCTGTGACCTTAAATTTTCCTTCAACCCGTTTGCATTGGATGATGATATCAATCATTGAAATCAATAGACCTCGAATATCATCACGTTCTAAATCACCCCCTCCCTCACTTTCTTTAACCAAAAGGGTCATTTGCTCAAAGGCAGCAAGAGCTGTTGAGGCATGAACCGTCGTAATGGAGCCTGGATGGCCAGAATTGACATTGCGGATATAATAAAAGGCTGTACCATCTCGAAGTTCTTGCAAAAGAATACGATCAGGACGCATCCGTAAAGATGATTCAAGCAATTCTTTGGGGCCAACAGAAGCTAAACCTTGTCCATCTTTTGAATAGATCATCGAGACATGGTTAGGGTGCGGTATCACCAATTCTTGTGTGTCTTCAATGGTGATAATACGCTCGTCTTGAGGAATTTTGGCGATCAATGCTTTTGATAATGTTGTTTTCCCCGAACCAGTCTTTCCCGCAATCAAAATATTTTTCTGGCATTTTACAGCTTGATTTAAAAAGGAGACAAAGTCTTTATTGCAATAAGCATTGGCTAAATTATGTTCGATGATTTTGAGTTCATTAAAACGCGTATGATAATCATTCAATGGCGTGAAAGATACCTGCTCACATAGCGAGAAGAGACCTTTATTGGCAAGCTCTTCGAGAGAAAAATTCTGCGATGATGGTTTGCGAATTGTCATACTAATTGTGTCCTTTTCGACAGCGGGTGGAATGACAATTTGAATGCGCTCATTGCCTGGGAGGGTCGCTGATAAGATTGGATTCTTATTTGATATATTTTGCTTGGAATAAGACGCGACAACTTTCGCAATCCCCATAAGCTCATTAAAAGAGAGAGCCGGTGCTTCTACTGTTTTCCAGCCATCTATCCCTTCCGTCATTACTTGATAGGGACGATTGATAACAATTTCAAAAAGACTCTCATCTTTCAAAAAAGCACTGATGGGTTCAAGTTTTGTGAGAACAATCGCGACGGTTTCATCGCTCATGGTATGTAAGGTTTGGTTCATTCTAAAGGTATCGCAGAGTTTTTGTAAAAGTTTCTTGAAACAGCTCGATTGATAATCTGTTTTTTGTTTTCGATGACTTTTAATTTATAAACGCCGGAAAAATCCAAATCGCGGGCAACGAAAACGTTCACCATTTCCCCTTGGTTTTTGGATAAGGTTGGAGGAATATTGGCGTAATTTTCGACAATAATATTTGCAATGTTTTGTCCTGAAGAGAGTGTTTCATGCTCTTCTTTGTCTTGTTTTTTTGATAAACGTTTATTGGCATAGTTTGTTACATCTTTTATCAGGGATACAAGAAGTGCAGATCCAATCCTCTCTAACCAATGATTATCAATATCACCGTCAATACCAGAGCGTCCTAAACTGTCTGTTGCCGGTGAAGCTAAGGATATAATGATACCATTGGGGGTTTTGGCTCTATTCCATAGCACAAAGAGACGTTTTTGGCCTTTTTTCAATCCGGCGCGATACTCACCAACAATTTGGGTGCCTTTATCAAGAAGCACAACACGACCATTGTCTGATAAAATATCTCTGGAGACGATACAACTGGCAAAACCTTGTTGATCACTGTTGATGGCTGTTTCTAAGATACAAGGGATAGAAGTTCCCATCGTGATGATATAATTTCGATTGCCAAGGGTTGAAGCACGAATACCTTCAAGCACTGTGGGTTTGAGAAGATGATTAAAGCGTTGTGTTGTTTCATCAGGCTTGCTTTCCAGTTGGTGAGGCAAAGCGTTTTTATTGATTTGTGAAACTGTTTTGCCTTGTTGTGCATTCGCATAAGCTAATACAGGAGCACGTTGTGCTGCTTCCAACAGAGGGTCATCAGAATTTAATTGATTGATCTTGGGGGTTGGTAGCTCGACTTTGGGTAACAGAGCGTTATTTCGGTGCGCCTGTTCAAGGGAAGGGGAGGTAGGCTTTGCAGGGCGGAAAAGTTCTGTTTGTTTGATAACTTTTCCTTCTTTTAAAGATTCAATCGCTTGTTTTTTCTCTGTAGGTTGTTTTTTGTCTGTAACAAGCGTTGAATAGGCTAAATAAAGACAGACACTGAAAAGAATAACAAGGGCGATTGCTTTGCCTACATTGCTCTGTTGACTTTTTCCTTGAGCATTTTTTATGGTATCACGATCATTAATGTTTTTTTCATCCACGGCGTTATTCATGGCTGTTTCCTATGTTCACTTTACGTTGTACAGATGGTGATGTCGTTCCCGTTTCAGGATTAATTCCTTCTGGGGTGAACTTTTTATTAAAGATGCACAAGACTTCATTTCCACGCCGTAGCGTGAATTGTGCCGCTGTCGCATGAACAATAACCTTGTTGCCTTTAATTGATTTTGGAATAAGAGCTTCTTGCCCATCAGGCGTTACAAGGTAAATGCTGGGGATTTCAACATTGCCTAAAAAGGTAAAGGTTGTTGTTTTCCCATTATCATAAACAGAAGAAGGTTCAATGAGGGATGAGCCTTGGGCTTCATAAGCCCAGTTGCGTGGTCCAAAATCCTCATGGATATTTAAAATATCATTGACAAAATTTTCTTCACGTTGTTCGGCTTTTGCGGCTTCGGCTAATTTTCTACGCAAGGCTTCATCTTCTGGATAACGAAACTTTACTAAAAAATATGTCTCATTGCCGGCTGAAACCTCACCTTCACGGATTTGCAGCTCAAATTGATATGACCGCTTTGTTCCATCTTGGCGGCTTGTGACGATTTGTAAATTGGTCACAGGTTGGACTTCACGCGGTTTGAGAAAAACAAAGTGGCCAGCCGGCGCAACTTGCCAAGCAACGGAATTTCCAATTCCTACATAAGTGACTTCTTCATCATCCGCAAATTCTAGCTGAACGGAAGAGCGAATGGAGCCAATGATTTGTACGACGTTGTAGGGGTCATAATTGACAAATCTGATGCGGTTATCTTTACGTGCACTGACAGGCGCTGTTTCTGCAAATGAGAGGACTGTGTGAAAGCTGAGAGTGAGCGTAAAAATTAAAAAGATGGTTTGTAAAAGTCTGATCATTTTATCACCTCTGGATCAGATCTATATTCCGATACTTGAAAACCAAGGGGGTTGATGAGACGATCAGACGTTGAAATGTGTGCGTTAACGTAAGAAAAATTTAAAATTGAAACCCAATGGGAAATATTTTCTTTTTCATTAAAGTCTCTGACCGTTTTATAGTAACGAACTTGAATAAGATCTTTACTTATAAAAGAGATTGATTTGATTGTGACTGTCGCAATCATGTTATGATAAATATTTTGCGGACTTTCTGGATTATTGCCCGCGTACCATTTTGCAAAACGGTTTTGTTCTTTTGGAGAAGATAAAAGAGAGACTAAGCGAAAACTGTTTTCTGCTTCTGATGCTTGAAAACTTTCACGAGCCCGAACATATTGGCCAGCAAAATAACGCGTTATCGCTTCATCATAATCGTTAGGGGAATCTTTTAGGGCGCTTACAGTGTCAATGATGCCTGTTGAGTTATCAACGCGGATAACAAAAGGCTCTACCGTTTTCAAAGGCGTTAAAGCTGCAACAGCTAAAGCGAGCGCAATCGTCATCAAGCCAAAAAGCACCGTTAAAGCCATGGAAATTTTCATCCGCATGCGCATGCTATGCATGCGATCAATGTCAAATGAGCGTGCTTCTTTTATATATTGTTCAAGGGCATCACTTTTCACGCGTAATCTCCACAGTTTTATCAGTTTTTGCTTCATGAATAACCGACTTTAATGAAGCTGAATTAAGCACCGAGTTTGCTGTTGCTTTTTCACTTTCCAAAGTATTGAGAATGATGGGTATGGTAGCAGACTTTACGGATTTTTCTGGGTGGACAACGTTTTTATTTTCCCAATTCCACTTATCTTTATTTAAAGCACGTGTCTGTTTGCCATTACAGCGTGGTGGTTTTTTGGGGCCACTCAAAGAGGCACAGCCGGCAAGCGCTATCGTTAGGATCATAACAAAAGTTATTTTTTGTTTCATTTTTTGAACTCACAAATATCTTGGAATACAATGCATGAGAGCCTTTTATTTTGAACACTTTTACAAGTTTATGTGATGCAAGATTGTGCTTGGTTTTGCTGTAAGAACCAAAATGTTACGACTTTCATGGAACAAGATCACGGGGCGTGCGCCAAAGGGCGCACGCAAGGCAAAAACAAAAATGCTTATTCTTTTAAGTAAGTGCTTTATCTTAAAACCGTCCACGACCACCACCTCCAGATTTTCCTGCTTTTGCCGCCGCGCCTGCCGCACCTTTACCGGCAGCTCCTGAGATTTGTAAAGTGGCACTTTTTATTGCATTACCACTTGATCTTACTCCATTGGCAACCATTGTGAAAATCTGTCCTCCTGAAGAGACACCAGCGCTAAAGTATGGTCCGCCAGAGGCCAGTGCTGTTGCAATTCCGGGAAGCGCACGGAAGATAATAACCCCTATGATCGAAATGACGATGACAGGGGGGAAAAGAATGTAGATTGATTCATATGAAACTTTGAGGACCTGTAGGATTACTTGACATATAATTGTTCCAAGCATGATCACGAGAACTTGTAAAATGGTAAAATTGATCAAAGTTGTAATCCATGCATCGGTGTATTTTCGCGTTGCATTGAACAAATATAAACTAATGAACAGAGGTCCAAGACCTATAATCATCACGAGTGCAACTTGTGCAAACATTTGGACAACAAAACCACCTATACAAAAGAGAATAACGGCTAGAAGCATGATAGAACCAAGAAGCCCCACAACGATTTTTTCAAAAAACCAAGCATTGTATAAGACTTCTTGATAGCGAGAACTGGCCTGCAACAAAATAAAATCAAAAACATTAGAGCTTGCAGGATTACTGTTCAAAGCATTCCCAATCGCGTTGGACAAATCATTGAAGAAAATATCTTTGACATACGTATTAAATGTATCCGCATTCGTTGCCATTGTTGTCACAACGACGATTTTAACAACATTATTGAGAAGGCTATGCATGGAAAGCGCAACGCGACCTGTCATAACATTATAGCCATAAAGAAAGATAAAAATGATTGCGGCAAGATTTAAGGGTGCTGAAATAGCAGAAGATAAACCACTCACCGTTGTGTTCATCACATTGTCGAGAGGTTTTAAAATATACCCAGAAATGCTTTCAAAGGGAGAGAAACTATAGTCTGACATCTGCACCAGTACTTCCAATTTTTTCTTTTAATTTTTCTTCTTTTTCTTTTAATTGTGCTTGGATATATTTATGCTTTTTTTGCTCCTTTTCTTCACGCAGCTCATCTTTTGTCTTCGTATCTCTTGCTTGAATCATCGCCAAAGACTGAAGTTTTAAAGAACTTGCCTGAAGATCCGCTTGAAGAAGAGAAGCTTTCACTTGAAGCTCTTGCTGAAGGGTCTGAAGTTTCTGCAATTTTTCAAGTTTAGACTTTTTTTCCGTCTCTGTTTCAGCTTCAGCTGTTGTTTCTGTTGTATTTATTTGTGATTTAAGTTGTTCAAGTTGTTCTTTTATTTCGTTGATTTTTTTTGTCGTTTCAGTTGCAGTTTTATAAATGGTTTCTGCGGTTTCTGATTTTGCAGCATCTAATTTTTGGGTGTTTTCGAGAGCTTGTTTATAATATTCATCTGCATCGGGGGACATTTGTGAGAGTGCATGAGAAATAAAAGAAAAAGATAACAATGTTACTAAGCCATATTTTTTCATTGATTTTTTCTCCTTTGATAAAATATGGGCAGCCATTTTTCAGGATCTGCTCCATATTCATTTATAATTTCATTCATGAGTTCAATATTTTTGGTTGTACCGCTTAAAACGGCGATCTCATCGTTCATTTCGCGTAAGTTAAGTTCTGCAACGACGGAACTTTGTCCTTGTTTGATAAGAAAACGACGGGATTCTCTGCTTAATTCTGACTGTATCAGTTCAAATTCACGCTCAGTAAGTTTGAAAGCTTCAACATAATCCTTGTAATTTGCTTTTTGATTTGGGAAAAATATTTGGGTGGGGCATTGCTCAATAATTGTGTGCGCGATTGTGGAGTTTAAAGCATCTTTGGGGCTTTGTGTTGCAAAGAGCATCATGCCATTTTGTTTACGGATTGTTTTGAGCCGATCTTGCGCAAAAGCTTTGAATGAATCATCTTCTAAAGCTTTCCAGAACTCATCAACGACAATAATGATGCGCCGTCCGTCAATCAGATCAAGAATGCGGTGAAAGAGATACATCATCAAGGGACGCCGAATTTCTTCGTTATCTAAGAAATCGGTCATGTCATAGCCAATGAATTGTGCATTTAAATTGAGATCATCTTGATCATTATCAAAAACCCATCCTAAATCATTGCCTCTAATCCAGCGTTGTAGCCGTATGGCAATCCCTTCTTTGGATGTGTTGTCAAAAAACAGTTGAAGGGCACCAAGAGAGCGCTGTGTTGGGGGTAAGTTTTCTAAAGAATCGATGGCTTTGGCGATATCTTGTCGTTCTTCTTCGGTCACGATTTGCCCTTCAGTGCTCACAAGCTTTAAGATCCAATTACGAAGAAAGATTTTATTTTTTTCGCTGTATTCCATGCCCTTTAAGGGCGCAATACCGGTAGGCTGTCCATTTTTTAAAGGTTTATATTTTCCACCTCCAGCGCGTACAAAAATCTCTGCGCCTTGATCTTTGTCAAAAAAAACCATGGTCGGATTGTGTTTTTGTAATTGTGCAAGAAGAAAATTAACAATCACTGTTTTACCAGATCCCGATGGACCACAAACAAAAGTATTTCCAAGATCACCATAATGAAAATTAAAATAGTAAGGTGAAGCAGCTTGTGTTTTTAGCAATGCGACAGCAGCCCCCCAAATATTATCATTCAATTTGCCAACGGGGAAAGAATGGAAGGGCGATAAAGCGGCAAAGTTTCTACTGGTAATGGCGCCTGAACGCGCACGATAGCTAAAGTTTCCAGGCAATTGCGCCCACCATGCGGCTTCTAGTCCTAAATCTTCTCTGGCTATCACGGCTCCCCCATTGGTTAAATGGGAGCGTGCTTTTGATAAGTTCTCAGTCAATATTTTGGGATGATCGGCAAAAACAGCTAAAGAAATGTGATGTTCACCCAAAACAAAACGGTTTGACTCTAAATCATCCAGGGCCTCATCCAATGCATCAATTTGTGAGCTCGCACGGTCGGCTGCATTAATCATTTGATTTTGCTTGCGACTCATAATTGCATTGGCGGCCGCTTTACTTTTAAAAACAAAGGATTGTGTTAAGATGAATTCAAATGGTACCGTAAGCAAACCATCGGTCATTCCTGGACGTGTTTTAGAAGGGTATTCTTTCCAGCCAAACATGCCGACAAAGCGTTCATTGCTTTCATGGCGAATTTCGATAATTTCTTTCCCAAAAATAACACGATCTGAGTAAATCGTTGAGGCAATGGTGCCAAATGTGAGTGGAATACGTTCACGTCTTCCACCCACCAGTTGGTGGAGAAATTCACTTTGTTCGGAAAATAAAAGTCCTTCATGTTCATAGATTGATAGGAGACGGACTCCATATTCTTCTAAACCTTGCATGAGATCTTGGCTTAACTCTTCGAGTTTATGAATAGCTTCTTCATCGGGTTCAGATTGCGTTTTTTTTGCTTTGCTCAAGCGCTGAAAAAATGCTGCCAGTTGTTGTGTTTTATCTGCTGCGGGATTCCAAAGCAGCGAAATAAACAGATCATTTCGATACAGCTCTTGCGAAACCATTTTCTTTTTGTATTTTTCATCTAATGTGGTTGCAAAAGACGAAAGAAAATGGCCTTCTGGATAAATTGTTTCACGACGGCGGATGATGTGAGAATATAAAGCAACCCGTTCATCTGCGATATTTTTCAAAAGAGTATTTAATTGGTTGTGTAAAGAATTTAATTGGTCAATATCAGCAGTGTCAAAATTTACACCTTCAACAGCCATCACAATCATTAAACAGCGAGAATTTAAAGCAATGACATGATGGTTGATGTGGCGTATATAGGGAATATATTCTTCAGGCAAAGTTTCCCGTTTCATCATTGACATCTGTTTCACCGTTTTTGTTCCTTCAACTTAGTTCTTTATAATTGCGGACAAGGCGTAAGGGGGAGGTAGACCCTCCTCCCCATCGGTTGAGGTTTTTTTGCTTTCCTCTTGTATTGAGCCATGCAAATAATACGCGAAATTGGTTGTGGTCATGCTTTGTCACTTCTCGCAAAATAAAGTGCATCCCAATCCCAAGACCAAACATAGTAAAACCACTGGTCAAAATGAAAAGAATGGATGTCGCCATGACATTAAGCGCCATCGCTTCCATTGTAACACCGGCAAACATGGCTGGACGTGTACAGGCAAGAAAAAGGGTATCTTCATTCATTCTATGTTGTGCCCGCTAATTTAGTGACGAGAGTAGGGGCACCAAAAACAATAGCAATACCCAGAACACAATAAGCTGCTTTGCGTAAATCAATAAAGCCATACATCCAACCAATACCTACAGCAGCAACACATATAATGGCAATGAGCCTCGCCGTTCCACCCGTCATCATTGTGACAATGTTGCCTAAAACACCATCAAGATTCCCAAAACCACCTCCACTAGGAGCAGAAGCAGCATAAGAAAGATCGGATACAAACACTGCTGTAAAAAGCAGCATGGTCACGATAAAAATGATGTTCTGGAATCTATGATCTGTCATTTTACCTCTCTTTAACAAACGATATTTGTTCATATCTCGACATTCCATTACCTCTAACAACTGGAGAATTCTGTTATTTTATGACAGTCTAAACTCCTCGTTTTTTATTTAAAAAGTCTTGATAGTGGATCTGCTCACTCTCAAACTCTTCTTTTTCAAGAGACAGAAGTCTTTTCAAATTGAGAGTGTGTTATATGAAAATGGCAATTTTAAGTTGTGCTTTTGGTTAAGACAACAATATTAAAACAAGGCAAGAAAGAATATCATTCTTTACAAAATGTAGTTAATATGCAACACAGATATTTGGATTTTTTTCTTTAAAAACAAGGGGATTGCTGATACACAATATGAAAGGATAGGAAAACAATGAATTTTTTGAGTGAGCGTGTTAAGAGATGCTATTTAAATTGATTGTTATTATTTACATTATGGGTTCCATAGTGTGGGGATTAAGCCAATATAAAGATAAAATAGATTTTAGCGTTCTTGAAACATTGAAGACGCAAGATATCCAAGATATTGTTGATCTCTATCGAGAAGAAAAAAAATTGCGTCAATCGATCACTAAACAACCATTAGAAGAAAATGAACCAGCGCTTGATCTACAGAAGAGTGTTTTATCAAACGATGTTGCAAATAATGCTGTTGTTTTTCATGGTAGGGCATCGGTTACAAGTGGGGTTACATTTAAATTACTAACACCTTCTGCACAATCTTGGCGATCCCGTATTACTCGTGATATTCATCTTTATGGTGTGGACACATGCGCACCACGTCAAAAAGCAAGATTAAAGAATCAAGAATGGCCCTGTGGTGCGGTTACAACGGCTTGGCTTGTCACCAAAACACTTGGACAGGATTTATCCTGTAAGCAGGCTTTTATGCACAAGGGTGTTTATTATGCGCAATGTTTTGTTCAAGGGGTTGATTTAGCCGAGGCAGGTCTTACAGAAGGTATGTTGCTCCTCTCAAAGGAGGGTGAAAATCCTATTCCAGCGCAGTATTATCATGCGGAAGAAAAAGCACGTGACAACAAGATTGGTCTTTGGTCAAGCGACTTCACTGAACCTTTAAAATGGCGGCGTGATAATGGATCTTATAACCCGTTTTCTGACTTTTGATAGACTGTGACGAACATATTTACTTAAACTTTTATGAGAGAAAACTTTACCAATAAAATTGCAAATTACTATAGGATAAATTGGAATAAGCCGTGAGAATATTTGCGTTTTTTCATAAAGGTGAACGGATAACACTTTTATTTTTAAGAGAGATTGGCTCTTAAAATGGCCTTTTTTCCTTGTATGTTTTCAAGGAGAAGGGGAATGGTATTTGGGGAGGTAAAAGGTTTTTCAATATTTGCACTTGAAGGAGAAAGTGAGAAGATAAAAAATGCTCAAGAAACGGGTTTGTAGAGTGGGGTTGATAAAGGTAAAAAAATGAACACTTCCCAAAATAATGGAATGTTTGATATAACTGATAAGTATTTCACAATGGCTTAAAAGAATTCATAGCAAAAGATTTTTTTTAACCAGAATTTTGTTTTCAGTATTGGGTAATGCGGTTTATTTCTTCAAAGTTCGTCAATCTGTCGCATGCTTTATGAAACTTTAAAAGCTATCTTCTTCTAAAATCATTCTTCCAAATGATGGATCTCAAATAGGACCTTACGAAAAAATCTTTTTAAACATGATTTGTATCGTTGGTATTTCTTCTATATTTTTAAATCACTAAGTATAAAATAACGATAACATGAGGGGGAAAATAGTGACCAAAATACAAATAAATAAAAAAGCGCTTGCACTTTTCTTGTTATGGCTTCGTGGTCCGTTGAGCGTGATATTAAGCATTATAATGCTCATAGGTTTTCTAGTGTTAGGAGCAATTCCTATCGCAGTCTCTGTATTTGAAATCAGTTGGACAAAAGCATTCGTGCGTCTTTTGATTTCGTCATTTTTATTGAGTTTTGGCTCTTTTCTTCTCATTGTATTTTATGAAAAACGCATACGACGGCTGTCATGAGCGCTTCTTGCATTATTGTACTTAGATGTTCATTGTGAAAATAAGCAAGGGATAATCACGCTCTATCTTCATAAAATATGAAAATTCAAAATCCATTTTGGGGATAATGTTAACAGATAAGGTATTTAAAGAGGGATAAAATGAGAAAATTTATTTTATTATGCATGGCTCTATTATTGGTGACCGGGTGTGAAAAAAACTATAGCGTAGAAGATTTTAAAAAAGATGCAAAATTAAGAGAAGAATGGGGAAAGAAGTGTTTTCTTTCAGGACCAGCTGTTCAGGAATCTACGAATTGTCAAAACGTTCTAAAAGCAGATAATGAACTGTTTTTCTCGAAAGAGACTCCTTCTACGGATCGTGGGCATGGCTTTTGAGAAAAATACATATCTCAATAGTAGATGTATAAGTTTCAAATAAAGAAGTTACTGTGCAATTGATTGTGACTTCTTTTATCTTTATAGAAGCAATCGTTATCATTTGTTATTCTAAATGATCGCCTAAAATTGTATTCACAATTATATCGTTTGTTTCAACTTTATCAGATTGAGGATTATGATTACGAGAAAACTGGATAATATTGTCTTATGATGGTGTTAGTATAGCATTGAGATTTTAGAGGAAAAAACATGCCTTTTAAGAATTTATAACAGATACTAAGTCTTTATAGCAGGTATGTTAAATGCACATCGTCTAAAATCAATGGAGCGTTCACAGCCAAGAGGGGATTTCCCTTTTAAAAATATATATGAATGCGTATCCTTTAGTGCTGTAAAACACCATCGTTTGAGAGGTAGTGAGGTAAAAAGTTTATGCATGGGGCCTTTTGATGGGAGAGTACGGTGAAGATTTCAGAAAGGGTTTGCCTGTATAATTTTGTCAAAGGAACCATATAAAATGGGAAGCTGAAAAGGAGCTGTTTTTGAGAAGGCGGATTGTTTATCAACCGGTTTGAGGAGAGATTTGCATTCTTTGAGGTGTGGGGAGAAAGCCAAGAACAGAGCGTGGTGCACCCTATATCCATGTTTTAAAAAGTTTTAATTCTGATCACAAATTAATTTTAAAATGGCTTTCTGTTTGACAGAGGTCAGGACTCTAAAGCTTTTTAAAAGCAAAAATTCCTCTTTGCTTGATGCAATTTCTTCATGAGGGTACGAGGTGTTTTCGTTTGTGATGATATGTAAGATGATATCCGTGTAAAAAAGGAAACCGGAACATTTAGGATATCGGAAATTTCCTTTAATCGCCCAGCGCTCACACGATTTAAGCCTTTTTCATACTTTTGGATTTGTTGAAAACTTACCCCTAAAGCGTCTCCTAAGTTTTTTTGAGACATCCCTAATATTTTTCGCTTCAAGCGAATTTTTTTGCCAACAAAAAGATCAATATTAAGGCTCTGAGTTTGCATTTGCCCCCTCCGGTTGCGAGCGCCCTCGCATTGGTATTCCGGGAGTCTAAAACTGAAGCTAAATCAGCATTTTGCTTTTAGTGCTTACAGCACTTGGACATAACAAAACCTCCCGGAATTCCGGGATATCCGCAAAGCGGAGTAAATTTTTATTTTAGCTTTCGGGTTTTAGAGCCCTATTGGTCGCTGCGTATGCGACCAAAACACCTCCATTCATAAAGTAATTTTAAGAGCTTGGCAATAAAAATCGTTTTTCTTGAGACGGATAGCTTTTTTAATAAAAGGCTGTTTGCTTTTCAATTTTTTATCGCTCATCACAATTATGCCATCAGCCCTGAATTTGGCGAAGAAAGTAAGAGAACCCCATGGGTTTGATTAAGCCCCTAGGGGCGCTTAATGAGGTTCTTGACTCATAAGCAAAATGGTTTGTTTTTATGCGACTGAGATATCATGATGGTAGGGAAAAGCTTTCATCAGTGGACATCCCTCATGCAAAACAAAATCAAAACAGAATAGATTGGGCTGTTCGGATATTCACGAGTTTGTTTTAAAGGAACATTTCTTAATGCTCGAGATCATTTCACAACGGCACTCCGTGAAGAGTATAAAGTAAAAGTTTCATGGATAGAATAAAAGCTATACTTCTATCTTTACTGAAAAAAGATGTACGACGGTATATACTCCACATACTCTTTGATCGTCCAAAATATTACGACAGTCTTTACATTTGAGAGAGACTATTAAGAGATATTTTATTCCTTTCTTCAAGTGTTTTGCTCTACACGTTCATCTCACTTATAATGTGCAAGCAAATAGTTTTTGATTAATTCAATATAAACAGATTTTAAATGAAAAAAGATATTCGGTTTTTTCATTATGCGTGAGTAATAAATTATTGTTATAAATCAATTGTTTTATCTTGAAGAAAGCGATTTTTAAGGCGGGTTTTCATTCGTTTATTTTCCAAGTAAAAAATTTGAGTGTTTTCACTAAAAAACTGTATTAACGCGGTTGTTGTTAGAATTGAAATTTTTATGAGAAAAATGGGCATTGTGGAATGATAAGCTTTTACTATCAAGCGTTTTAGAATTTTGCACAACTTAATGATAACTTATTTATTTTATCATTTCTTATGATCTCTATAGGCGATACAAAGTTGGGGTATGGTTTGAGAAAGCAGGTGACAGAGCTATTATCTTTCGATAAGTAGTTTTGAAGTAAAAGACAGCTTGATCAATGACAAAGAGAGATAGGTGCACTATGAATGAACTGACCCATATTGAGACTGTTATAGCGCATTATGATGCTGTTTTTTGTGATGTGTGGGGTGTTGTGCATAACGGTGTGCAGGCATTTGAACCAGCTTTGAAAGCGTTGTATAAAATTCGGCAAATGGGAAAAAGTGTCATTTTATTGACCAATTCTCCTCGACTCCGGGAAGATGTTGCGGCCCAATTACAAAGCATGAATATTCATAGTGACTGTTATGATGCCATTATCACTTCAGGGGATGTAACGCGTGACCTCATTTGTGCTGCACCGCGTAAAGTTTTTTTCATTGGTCCACAACGTGATTTGGTACTGTTTGAAGGGTTAGCGTGTGAATTTGTTGAGGAATGGGAAGCTTCTGTTGTTGTTTGTAGCGGTTTTCTTGAAGATTTTGCTGAAGAACCCTCTGCTTATGAGGAGATGTTTCGTCGTATGCGCGCGCGGAATTTACCTTTTATTTGTGCTAATCCTGATGTGATTGTCCATTATGGAAATAAGGAATTTTGGTGCGCTGGTGCATTGGCGCGTCTTTACCAACAATTAGGAGGGGAAGTTCGCATTGCTGGAAAACCTCATGCGCCTATTTATGAGTGTGCCTTTGAAAAACTTCAAAAAATACGTGGGACAGTAGAAAAAAGTCAAGTTTTAGCTATTGGTGATGGTCTTTTGACGGATATTAAGGGGGCGGCTCATTTTGGTCTTGATGCCCTTTATATTATGGGGGGCATTCATTGTTATGATTATATGCAAAATGGTGTGGTGGATAAGCAAGCTTTGCATTCTTTTCTAGAACGTCATGGTTATAGGCCACAAGCAATCATGTGGGCACTTCAGTAATGGTTAATTTTTTGCGTCTTAAGGGAACCCATATGTTTCCCTCGGCTTGGCGGAGGGCTGTGTTGGCACTTGGAAATTTTGATGGTGTTCATTGTGGGCATCAGGTAGTGTTGCAAAAAGCGCTTGATTTCGCACGGATAAAAAATAAACCCGCTGTTGTTTTAACTTTTGAACCTCATCCAAGAAGTTTTTTTCAACGTTCAGCCCCTGTCTATCGTTTGACAGAGGCGGCTGAAAAAGCTGAAATTTTTAAAATCCTTGGCTTTGATGGCGTGATTGAACAGCCGTTTGATGCACAATTTGCAGCTCTTTCAGCGGATGAATTTATTAAGTCGATTTTAAAGGAAGCTTTTGAGGTTTCCGTTGTGGTGACAGGTGAAAATTTTCAATTTGGTCATCAGAAAAGTGGAAACGTCCATCTTCTTTGCCAAAGAGGAAAAGAAGTTGGATTTCAGGTTGTGCAAGTTCCTTGCGTTTCTCGTCTTCAAGATTCACAACCGTTGATCATTTCTTCTAGTTTTATTCGGCAACTTCTTTCACAAGGAGAAGTGGACAAAGCCGCTCATTTGTTAGGCTATCACTATCGGGTATGCTCCAATATTATTCAAGGCGACAAACTTGGACGTCTTTTGGGATTCCCTACCGCTAATCAGATGTTACCTCCTCAAGTTTGTTTGGCTCATGGTGTTTATGCGGTGCGTTTGCGTCGTGCCAACGGTATTTTATATGATGGGGTTGCAAGTTTTGGCTGTCGTCCAACGGTTGTTAAAGATGGGGCTCCCCTTTTGGAAACCTATTTATTTGACTTTAATGATGACCTTTATGGGGAGAGCTGTACCGTTTCTTTTTTCAAGTTTTTGCGCGGACAAGAAAAATTTGATGGACTTGAACCTTTGATTGCACAAATGCACCGTGATGAAAAAAAAGCAAAAGAAATTTTAAAGACAGTTCAACCCTTATCAAAGTTGGATCGGTTGCTTACTTTTAAAAATATGCTCTAAGTTTATCTGAAAAAGAGAGAAGAGCTGTTAAAATAGCACTTAAAGTGATGATCATCACAAAGATATATTCCAAAACATCATGGAATATATGTTTTTTCCGTTGTTGAGAGGGAGAATCGAATATCTGAAGATCTGATTTAAGCATTATCTTTTTCACAGTTAACTTTATGGTTTTTGCTGTCAGTTGAAAGTTTACTGCTTGTTTCTTTCTGATCCGTTAAAATCCATGATGAAAAATCAATGAATAAGCACACCGCGTATTTGGCAAGAATAGATAAGAAGAAGGAGAAAGGCTGTTTTTAAAATTTCTTGTGCTTTTATCCTTAGAATTTCACAAAATTTAAAATCGATGACTTTTTTATTTTAAAAGTTTATCGCTTCATCAATTTGCATGTATTTTTATGGCTTCAGGGGTAGATGTTTGTTGTCTATTTAAGAGCAAAGTTTGTTTATCGTGCCCTATGCAGTGCTTTCCATAAAGAGGGAAACCCCAAGTAAAGGGAGAACCCAAGTGGAAGGTGTAAGAAAAACATTCTTGACAAACTATTGTTTACAGATCAGTGCAAATTTAAGAACTTTGTCTTGTAAAGTGCATGGGAAGCCTATGCAACCTATGATTAAAGACGTGCTAAATGATAAAGATGCAGTGAACGCGTTCCATGATGGCAATAGGCGAGAAGAGGGAGAGAGGCTGTTTTTAAAATTGTTTGCATGGTTTCAACATCTGATTTTTCTATGGTCGGAGGAGAAATGGGAATGTAATAGGCTTTTATGCCATAGTTATTTGCAACCATTTTAATGTTTGAAAAATCAGGTTGATGAGCCTCTTCGTGATCGGGGCGGTTACAGATAATTGTTTTAAAACCAGCTTCTGCTAATGTTTTGATATTTTCTATGCTAATTTGGGCGCCGATAAAAATATCAGGGTCAATTTGTTGTAAATTCATTTTTGTTTATTCCCAATTGCACGATTTTTACAATACTCTTAGGTCTATAAAAGAACATGATGAAAGTGAGATCTTGCAAGGGCATCTTAACAAAAATATTCTTTTTGTCGAGAAAACTTGTTTGGAAAAACGCGCTGTCAAGGTGCAAAATATCTCATACGGCAACATCTTTGTTATTCAATCTTAGACAGCGCATTGATTTATAATGATAATATAGCGTTCCTTAACTTGAATTAGAACCCTAAAACCCGTAAGATTCTTGTGTTTCAACTCTGTTCTATGTTGTATCAATCAAGATCTCTTGTTTGCACGTTATAAGCGAGGGCCTCGTGTGGAGTGAAATTGTAGAAGAAAGAACTAAAGATGCCTTCTCATGAGCCGTTGCAAGGGTCAAGAGCTGGTGTAACACCTACGAGATAGCACAAAGTATGTGATGGGGGCTCCTTCTCAAGCGTAAAGATGGGGAGAGCTCAATGAATTACCGTTATGAAAGATAGCTCTCTCTCTATGGATCATTCATTGTTCTCACGAAGCATAGAACAATCCATTGCGTTGCTTGTTTGCGCGCAGAGCTATCCGTATTTTCTCAAGCTCATTTCACTCTGTTGTGCGCAAAGGGTATAAATTTAAAGAGTACAACATTCATTGTACCCCCATCTTTAGCTCAAGAAAAGGGATAAGCCGGCACGATCATACATGAGCCACCGATGCTACCAACAAGCTTTTGATATTTAAAACACTCCATAAGAAGTATTTTTATTCCTTTTTTTCAGTGTTTATTCTCATATGCCAACTCTGCTTGTGATGGTAGATAAGTGATTTTAATTGATTGAATATAAGAGAGGGAAAACGAGAGAATTGTATAGATTTCTGTTCTCTCATTCAACATGTAAAACCATCAATTCTCCTTGGTAATTTGCTATCTATTTAGGGCAGAGCTTATTTGTCGAGTCGTATGCAGTGGACCTCATGGAGAGTAAAATCCGAGGGGTAAAGATTATGGAGAGACCATTAGTTATAGGTTAGCGCAGATTTAAGAAATTTTCATTTTAAGGCGGGGAAAGAAGACCCTATTTCTTGTTTCAATTTATCTTTTTATTAGCAAGAACACTCCCTTCATAATATTTTGGGCTCATGCTAAAAGAATATTATAAAGATAAAATTGGGGGCTGTTGTTTTTATCTTAAAAATTAAGACAAATGGTTGTTTTTCAGGTGTTGTATGCTTGCTTCTTTTGTTATTTTCAGTATAATCGTAAAAACGATAATACTGAAAGACGTAACGAATGATCATTGGACTTTTGAATCAAAAAGGGGGTGTCGGAAAGACCACGTTGAGCGTGAATCTTGCAGCCAGTTTTGCACGTACCGGTGCACGAGTATTGCTTATTGATGTTGACCCACAGGGGAGCGCATTGGATTGGGCTGCTGCGCGTGAAGAGGATCCTTTATTTTCGGTTATTGGTTTACCACGTGCAACAGTTCACAAAGAGATTACACAGATTGGTCATGGTTATGATCATATTATTATTGATAGTCCTCCGCGTGTGACTGATCTTGCGCGGAGTGCTCTTATGGCTTCGGATTTTGTGCTTATACCTGTTTTGCCTAGTCCCTATGATATTTGGGCTGCTGATGGAATTGTAAAGCTGATTGACGAAGCACGCGTTTATAAAGAAAATCTCAAATCTGCTTTTGTTATTAATCGTAAAATAGTCAATACAGCGATAGGGCGTGATGTGAATGAAGCTCTTGGCATATATCCCGTGCATGTTCTTTCTTCGAGTGTTGCGCAACGTGTGATTTTTGCAGAAGCTGCTGCACAGGGCAAGGCTGTTTACGAAGTGGATAAGCAAGGACAAGCAACCGCAGAGATTGAAGCTGTTGCGGCCGAAATCAAGGAGTTAGCGTGATGAATAAAAAAATTAAAATTGGCACGAAACCAACCAATAAATCCATTCCTTTAACGGCTGATGCATGGGTGGAAAATAATAAAGGCAGTGTGGATGGCGGTATGAAGCGTCTCACAATTGATGTGCCGGAAAGTTTGCATCGGTTAATTAAGGTCAGTTGTGCAAGTCGTGGAACTAAAATGGCCGATGAGGTGCGCGAATTGCTTTCAAAAAAATACGGAAAATAAAAGATAATATACAATAATAAGTGTGCGTTGGTTTGAGTGTTTTTAAAAAGATGATATTGGTCGTTTTTCCATGAAGTTAATTGTTATAAAAGCGTCCATTTTTTATGGGGGGCATCTCATAAAATAGTTATGAACCTATGAAAAATTCTTCGTTTCAACTTTTCATCCTATGGATGAGATCATCATCAGTCCCCTTGTTATTTGTATCGTCGCTGGATAGGTAAGTTTATTCTTCCATAAAAATTGGCTTGATCATGATTTTAAATGTGAAGTTGTTTTTTTATTTTACTGAATACTTTGTTTATTTTACTAAATACAAGGTAAATAATGTAAATTAACAGTAGCGTTGCTTCTTTTTTTCTGCTATGTGACATTCTCTTTTTAAAATTATATGTATGTTTATAAGGGGGGGATAAAATCAATAAAATTGATTGATAGGGGTGTGCTATAAGCTTTCCTCATAACAAAAAGAAATCATTGAGCATGATATGGAAAGTGTTCCTTTCATTTACATGATTTTATAGTCTAAGTATTGAATGTTACTTGATGGCAGGCAAGGAATAATCTTTTTTCTGCTATCGGAATGTATAAGATCGCTTTATTAGAATTTCTATTGGCATGTAAAAAGTGTAGGGGGGGGGAGTTAAGTTTTTTTCTTTCTCGGTGGATTAAGAAATAAGTAAGAGCGCAATCAGTTGATTAAAAGGTGTATTCTTTCGTTTGCAGGGAATTTGCAATGGATATAGGCATTACGAATTTTTGATAAGAATTCGTGCTGCTTCTCATTGATGAGGTGGTTTTGAAGGAAAACTCTTGAAAGAAAAGAAATGATTAAAAAGCCTCTTGAAAATGTCAAGATATCAAAATTTTTGCTGGAGTTTTAACAGTTCAAATACTCAAGAGTAGCAGTGTCGATAACGTTACAAATGCAAGTTTGATAATAAAGCGGCTCTCATGATTCAACCTATTGGCGTTAAAAGTGTACGTATTTGTCAAAGGAAAGTTATACGTAAAAGCACGATACAGGGATTTTGTGAATCCAACGACATCGTTATTAAAGTATAAAACAAAGAGAGGGATAAAACCATGAATAAAGCTATTATAACAGCGCTGTTGCTTTGCACAGGGCTTGTCGCTGTTGGTTGCGAGAAAAACTACAGCGTTGAGGAATTTAAGAAAGATAAAAAATTGGTGCAAGAATGGGGAAAGAAATGCGATAAAATGGGACTCTCTGCTTTTTCTACTAAGAATTGTCAAAATGCCATGCAAGCCGATATGGAACTTTTTCAAGAGCATTATAGAAATCTTGCAAAGGAACTTCGTGAAAATAGCAAAAATGGGAATGAAACTGAAAAACAGAAGAATAACAATTAAATCACAAAAAATATTGATCGCAGTATTTTTCTTTGTACGCGATTTATCGTCATAAGTTGCGAAAAATCGCCTCCAGAGGTCGATTTTAAGATTTTTGAAAATGCACACTGAACCGAATGTGCAATTTTAAGGGGATACTCAATTGTGTCCCAAACTTTGTAAATTTGAAAAAAGGGGAATTTATTGATGAATAAAGTCATTATCTCAGCATTGCTGCTTTGTACTGGACTTGCTGTTGCTGGTTGTGAAAAAACTTATAGCGTAGAAGAATTTAAAACAAATGAAAAATTATACGAGGAATGGGCAAAGAAATGTGAGAAAGATGATTCACCACTCAAATCCTCTCAAAATTGTAAAAACCTTCGACAAGCATATGTAGAACTTTTTTTGAGGCCCTAAATTGTATCTCAAATTTTGTAAATCCAAAAGAAGGGGAATTTATTGATGAATAAAGTCATTATCCCAGCATTGCTGCTTTGTACTGGGCTTGCTGTTGCTGGTTGCGAAAAAACCTATAGCGTAGAAGAATTTAAGAAAGATCCTAAATTACTCAATCAGTGGTTAGAGAAATGTTTTATTGCAGGAAGTTTTGATTCAAAAAATTGTAAAAATGCAGAACAAGCTGAATTAGAAACGCGTAAAAAATGGGGGATTTTTGGCTCTGGAAAGGACGACAAGGAAAAAACTGAAGAGAAAAAGGAAGGGAATTAAATCGTGAATAAAGTCATTATAACAGCACTATTGCTTTGCACAGGGGCTGTGGTTGTTGGCTGTGAAGAATCTTATAGTGTAGAAGATTTTAAAAAAGATGAAAAATTATTCAAAGAATATGCAGAAAAATGTGGTTGGACGGGTAATTCGAAAAGCTGTAAAAATATGCGGTTAGCGGATCGTGAATTTGCTGAAGAACGTAGAAAAAAAGCAGACGAAAGATATCGTAAGTATCGAGACGAGTATAATAGAAAGCAAATGGAAAATCTAAATAAAATGACCTCTGAAGAGAAAAAGCGCAAATCTGAACAAAAGGCAAAAGAATAATCTAAAAAGCAAGAGGGTGGTTGGTATCAGAACAAAAGAGGGGGCCCTATGAAGCTCGTTATTATTACAGTATTGCTTGCTTTGCACAAGGGGGTGTTGTTGCTGGTTTTGAAGAATCTTACAGTGTAGAAGAATTTAAAACCAATGAAAAATTATATGAAGAATAGGCAAAGAAATGTGAAAATGGCGATTCACCGCTCAAATCCTCTCAAAATTGTAAAAAACTTCGACAAGCATATGTAGAACTTTTTTTGAGGCCCTAAATTGTATCTCAAATTTTGTCAATCCGAAAGAAGGGAAATTTATTGATGAACAAAGTCATTATAGCAGCATTGCTGCTTTGTACTGGACTTACTGTTGCTGGTTGCGAAAAAACTTATAGCGTAGAAGAGTTTAAGAAAGATAAAGAATTACGCCTCGAATGGCAAAAGAAATGTTATTTAGGTGGGGCCTCTATGCATAAATCTAAAAATTGTGAGAATGCAATAATAGCAGAGAGGCAACTTCTTTTTGGAGGTTAAAAACCGTGCTCAAACTTTGTAAATCTGGGGGAAAAAGATAGTTGAGAAAGGTATGTGGAGAAGTAAGCCGGCACCATCACACTATGTGCCAGCTCCCAATGTTGCGACAGCCCCTGCATTTGAGAGCGTTCATAAGAGCCATTTTTACTCCTTTCTTATACAAATTTTATCCACACGCTAATCCCGCTTGTAATGTGCAAGCAAGTGATATTGATTCAAGATAAACAGATTCTAAATAAGAGAATCTTACGTTATTAGGGGGGCTAACTCAATATGAATAACGATAAATTATCATTATAAATCAATATGTTGTTTGTATAAATAAAAGTAATTGTGACAACAGCGCTTTTTTCTTCCTTTCAAGAGAGAGCGCATTTTTTCTTAAATATCACGATATATGCCACCAGATTGGGATTGATTATGTTTTTATAGTTTTCATTCTAGTTTAGCAAATTGGCTAGCAGAAACAACAATCCCCTTTGATGCAGAAACTTAGGATGAAAGAAGCAGAATAAATCTTTATCATACAGCTTCTTTAAAGACTATTGTGTTTAGATTGACACATGGATTTTACAGTATTTACGCGTGAAAATAGAGTTATATTTAAACTATGCGTACAGGTGCATGAGATGCATGCACTTCATGAAAAGCCAACAAAGTTTGGGGGGCTTCTACTAATAGAATGTCGAAGAGGATAAGGTTTTTAATAAAAGGATCATCATGCTTCAAAGGGGAATAAAAATGTTGAGTCTGATTGTAAAAAATGCTGAGACAAAGAGTAAAGAATAGTTAGATGCAGCAGCTGAATTGGTATATGATTAATCTGCTGTGTTCAATTCTCTTTTGGGATCTTAAATTTGAGACGCTTCTCTGGAGATTTCATCAAAAAGCTAAGAGATTAAATATATCATCTATGATGAGCACTAAAATAACAACAAAAGCATTGATGGTGATAATCAAGGTTGAATAAAGCACCGCGGCTTTTACGAGATCAGCTATAAGGGCCTCTTTTTGTTCTTTTGGAGGCGATTTTATGAAGAACAATATGTTATAGCCTATAATGTATGCTAATATAATATATTCGGCAAGCTTAAAATCTTTTCTTTATTTATAAAGGCTTGAAGCGTGGGAGCACTGTGAGTGCATAAAAAAGGAAAGCTTTAAAGTAAATATTGATTGATTTTATAGGTTTTCTACCATGAAAACTCTTTTTACCCTATAATGCCATAAAATACGGTTATTTATGGTGCTAATATAAGGCATGTAGACCTTCTTAAAACGTTTTAGTGTCTTTTATTGCGTGTGAGTGTTTTTTTAGTGCGCGAATGAATATTCGTAGGCTTGTTTGTTGAACCTTTCGTTTAAGTGAAACATATGAGGAGGAAGTCAAGAGGCGCCTGCTTGATAAAAATTCGGATTGTGTACAGAGCAGATTACGTTAAGGTCTTTGTCCTTTAAGGCGTGAGAAGAAGGTCAAACACGCTTTCTGATCGATTTTAGCTCATAACAAAATTGGCTAATGCTGCTTTTTGGGTATAGTCTTGCACGAAAAGAAGAATGTTCCAAACGGAATATACTTATTTGCATATTAATGCGCTTGTTTTAAAGAAACATCTCTTAAGATAAGCCCATTTCGCACCGATACCATGAAGGGCATAACGGTCAAGCCTCCATGGAAATAATATAAAATCTATAGAGTGCTACCATCTTTATATTTCATAAAAGAGTAAGCAGGCCCCATTCTATACTTGTTCTTAATGTTGCCTCAAGCCCTCGGCTTTGTTTCCTACAGCCCTTTGGGCGCTGGTTTCATCAGACCCTTTTTCTTTCAGCGTATTTTATTGATATGTCAGGTTCTGTTTGTGATGTGCAAGGAAGTAATTTTAATTGATTGAACCTAGAATAGATTTGAAATGTGATAATTCTACGATCTTTAAGTTTTTCATCAGGCATACAAAATAATGATAAATATTTTGGTATGATTACGAAAGAAAAGGGCCTCATTTAGAGAGGTGATGATGAGAAGAGGGGTGTCGTAGAAATTGTGCCTTTATTATACAATGATTTTTAGGCTAGGAGTGCATGTAAAGCTGCGATATTAAGAGCGGATTGTGCGTTATGGCGTGAAATAATTGATAGGAAGATGAGGGAAAATTTTGAAAATATCAATGGGGGAGAGTTAAACGTTATTCCTTGATAATATTTTTATTTATAAGGATAATCTAGCGTTATTCAACTTAAATAAGTTCCTTGAATCCCATAGGATTCTTTCATTTCAAGTCTGTTTATCTTAAATCAACCAAAACCATGTTTTTTAAACATTACAAGCAGAGAGAGTCGTGCGGAGTTGAAACTGTATAAGAAGGGCAATACCTCTCGTCTTAAGTGCCAAGGGGGCAACATTGGGGGGGGCTGAGTTGTGTGATGGTGTCGGCTTGTTCTTTTATAAAACCTAAAGATGAGGGGCTTAATGGATTTTATACATTTCATAGGGGATTTATTGTTATCCATTCATGGGTACCAGAGCGAAATGAGCTTGGGGGCTCTTAAGAGATTATTTTTTTCAAAACAAGCGCGTGAATATGTGATTGAAGGCGTATTTTTTTAACATTACAAGCAGGGAGAGTCGTGCGGAGTTGAAACTGTATAAGAAGGGCAATACCTCTCGTCTTAAGTGCCAAGGGGGGGCAACATTGGGGGGCTGAGTTGTGTGATGGTGTCGGCTTGTTCTTTTATAAAACCTAAAGATGAGGGGCTTAATGGATTTTATACATTTCATGGGGGATTTATTGTTATCCATTCATGGGTACCAGAGCGAAATGAGCTTGGGGGCTCTTAAGAGATCGTTTTTTTCAAAACAAGCGCGTGAATATGTGATTGAAGGCGTATCGAGCGGATGGGGTAAGAAATGCTTGAAAAGGTTCAAAAAATCTTATATAGTCGCTCATTGCAAAGAAAAGCGAATGATAGTTGAAAAAGGGAGATTGATGGCTATTTAGCTATTTTAAGATGTCTTTTTTAAGAGTACTGTATGGCTAATCTGTTCAAAAGAGCATTCTTTTTGTGTTTTGTGCAAAATACTGTATGTGTGCAGAAAGAGCATGGCGTGAGGGGGTGTCTTTTTGAATGGGTGCAAACTAATCTTGTAGGGTGCTATCTTATGGAGGTGCCAGGGGGAAGAGGGTGTGCAGGTTTAGGTGCAGGGAAAGCCATAAAGTTATGGAGGGTAAAATGCTGCTATCGGTGAAATACTGAAGTCCCTTAATGGGCTCAATCTTTAATATGCTGCGAATTTTGTTGGCAGGTGTTTTTTATTACCAAGGTTATCGTCAGAGTGTTGTTGTTTTCTGTTGAAGGCTTGGTGGTGATAAAATAGGCAAAATAAAATAGGCAAGGCGAAATAGACAGAGAAAATTTCGAAGTTTCGATATTGCTGTGCAGAGGTTTAAGTTTATAGCGTTTTGGTGAAGTATAGTAGCAATAATGGTTTTGGAGCAAAGCAAGAAAATATTTCAGAGAATACGTTGAAAGTTGTCGTGGTATACGCTTTTAAGGATTGTCGTGCTGTTGTCTGAGCAATATTCGCATCACAAGCTCGATTGAGTGTATCAGCATTGAAGAAAAACTGTTTAATCTCCCTCATTTGAAAGCAAGATTGAACAATATGGTTGAAGGGGAAATAAAAATGTCTGTAGTGCAATATGGTGATGATAGTTTTGCGGCAAAAGCAAAAGTTCTTGATAATAATCTTATTGACCGTGATTGGGCGATGACAAAATTTGTCGCTGCTGTTAAGGGATTAGCCCAAGTGGTTGATTATGAAAGCAATATGCTAGAGAGCAGTGGTGTTCCAGATTACGAAGAAATAAATTTATGTAAAATACGTGGTTTGCGTGATCTTAATAAGTCTATGAGCGATGTTAGACGCTACATGAATCAAGATATTGAGCATGAGGTTGAAAGTTTACTGTCTGATTTACAAGAAAAATTGCAGCGTAATAGTGAATTACTTCAAACGCATTTAAATGCCGTCAATAGTCTTTCGCAAGCTATGCAACTGTCTGGGTTTGCAAAAGAATTAGAGGAATAATCTAAATTTGTTTCATATCGGCTGTTCTACGTGATGATATGATGAGGTAGAGTATTCATTGATTTGAATAGAGAATGTGTTTGTTGAACCTCTATGTTTTTAGCGCGTTTTTGTATTTAAATTATCATTCTGTTGTGCTGTGAAACAGAATCTTTAAAGCAGTTTCTTTTAAGGTGACGTGAAGCGCACGCTTCTACGGGGAGTCAAGTGAAGCGGCTTTAAGAGAAAGCGGATTGTTAGAGCATTGTTTTAAAGACGGGGGTGATAGAGCGCTTTGTTGTTTCCTTCGGGGAAAGGGGGCAAAAGAATATTGAGACCATCCCATGATGCCTTATGAAACAGCCTCCTGGTGATGTAAAGTTTTATACATTAAGCTTTTTCAGAGTATTTTATGAATATTGCCAATAAACCTTACGAAGCACTGTTGTTTGAGGTGTGGTGATATGAACCGCCCTACTATGGGGAGCCAAGTGAAGCGGCTTTAAGAAAATGCGGATTATTAGAGCATTGTTTTAAAGACGGGGGTGATAGAGCGCTTTGTTTTTTCCTTTGGGGAAGGGGGCAAAAGAATATTGAGACCATTCCGTGATGCCTTATGAAATAGCCTCCTTTGAAGCGTGGTGATGTAAAGTTTTGCACATTAAATCTTTTTAGAATATTTGTTGGATATTGCCTATAAACCTTATGAAACACTATTGTTTGAGGTGTGGTGATATGAACCGCACTGCTGTGGGAAGCCAAGTGGAAATGGCTTTAAAGAAGGTGGATTGTTTACAGAGTAGGTTGTAGGGAGCTTCATTTTTTAGCTTGAGGAGGTGCTTGAGAGGATATTTAGACCAGTCTGTGATACTTTATGAAAAAGCTTCCTTTTAGGTGTGGTAATGTAAGGCTTTACATATTAAGCTTTTTAAGAGTATTTGAGGAATATTGCCTATAATTTTCATGGAGTGCCGTTGTTTGAGATGTGGTGATATGAAGCGGTTAGTCGCTGAAAGCTCTATGTTTGAGACAAAGATTAAGGTGGTTTGGTATTTTCTCTTCTGTTGTAGCTTTTGTATGCCAGATTGGAGCGAGGGTATCTCTGTTGGGATTAATATTTGAAAATGGAAGGCAGCTTTATTGAGGGAGAATTACAAAGCTGTAAAGGTGATATTTTTACCATCGTTTTTTAGATTTATGGCTTTTAAAAGAATTTAAAGCATTGTCTTTAAAATAATGAAGATATTGCTTCATGCTTTTGTTTCTTGCGTTTTTTAATGGGATTACGCTCTCATGCAAAGTAGAACGCTTCAAAAAGAATACACTTTTGTTTCCAATGTATGGCGCTTGTTTTAAAGAAATATTTCTCAAGGTAAGTCCATTTCACAATAGCGCCCATTTCGTGACAGCGGTCTGTGACGCGATGGCGCCCGTTATGGTATAAAGCTCCCATGGAAATAATATAAAATCTACAGAACACTCCCATCCTTATAAAAAAGCAAGTTGGCATGGTCATACACTTTGCCAGCATTCAATGTTACGATAGCTTTTGGTATTGGGGACAGTTCATTATAGGTATTTTTAGCCAATTCTTAAATGTTTTTTATCTAATATCTTTGCATGTGATGTGTAAGCAAATGGTTTTTATTGATATAACATGGCGTAGATGTGGAATGAGAAAATCCTAAGATATTAGGGATTTTCATTTGAGATGAAAAAATAAATTATCTTTATGAATCAATTTGATGCGACTTAGTAGAAAACGGATTGTTTACAGATTGGTTCGGGGTAAGATCTTTGTTCTTTGAGAAGAGAAGAAAGTTATCATAATTGATAAAATTTGGTTTTTGTATTGCAAAAAATCTGTTTCTTACAAAGAGGGGCGTTGAAGAGAGAAGGTATGTGTATTTTTATTTTGTTAAGGTGTCTTCTCTATCTTTGAAACGGTAAAACAATCCCATTGGGAGAGAATTATAAAGTTTTAAAGGTAATATCGTTAGCGTCTCTTTTGGGTTTAAAGTTATGATTTTCAAAAACATCTAAAACATTTTCTTTAAAATAATGAAGATATTGCTTCATGCTTTTGTTTCTTGCGTTTTTTAATGGGATTACGCTCTCATGCAAAGCAGAACACTTCAAAAAGAATACACTTATTGTTCCCAATATACGGCGCTTGTTTTAAAGAAATATTTCTCAAGGAAGCCCACCATTTCACAATAGCGCCCATTTGGGGAACTGCGGCTGTAATGGGTCTTTTAATGGGGGCACATCCTTTACGCAAAATAGAATACTCCAAACGAAATGTACTTGGGTTGTCAATTCACGTGCTGTTTTAAAGAAATATTTCATCAAGGTAAGCCTATTTCGCAACAGCGCTTGTAATGCGACGGCGCCTGTGAAGGGCAAGCTCCAGTGGAAAATAATATAAAATCTATAGAGCACAACCATCTTTATGCTTAATGAAGGAGCAAGTTGGCATTGTCATATTTCTCAGCAATGTCATACATTTTCCAGTTTCTAATATTGCGATAACTTTTGGTATTTGAGATTCTTGGGGCATTTTTATTCTTTTTTACCCATCCCCCCTTGCTTGTGTGTAAACCAAGAGATTGTGATTGATTTATCAATATGAGAGAACTCTACACTATTCGGTACTAAAGTTGAAAAAAAGATAATTTATCACGATAAATCAATGTGTTAATTATTAATAAAATGATCAGTGAAGATACGTTTAGGAGATACAGTTATAGGAGTGGTTATGAGTTAGAACCCGCTAGATAAGAATTTGGATTGTTTATAGATCTAAGAGGGTGTTAAGGAAAAAAAGAACGCTATTGTCATGGTGCGTTTTAAGATATTTTCAGGAATATTTATGAAGAGCATAAAACATATGAAGAAAAAGTGTCGGGCTCCATATCATATGAAATCAGCCAAGTAAAGTTTGCTAAAAACCGAATTTTTATAGATTGCAGTACTTTGTTATTCAGGATAGGGGGCAAGAATAGTCAAGTATAGAGATCCATTTAAAGCCTTTTAATTTTGATCACAAATTAAGTTTAAAATAGCTTTTTATTTGATAGACGGAAGGATTCTAAAACTTTTTAAAAGCAAAAACTCCTCTTTACTTGATGCGATTTCTTCATGATGGTACGGGGCATTTTCTTTTGTGATAATATCAGTGTAAAAAAAGGCAAGAGGAACATTCAAAATATCGGAAATTTCCTTTAAACGTCCTGCGCTTACACGATTTAAGCCTTTTTCATATTTCTGGATTTGTTGAAAAGTAACTCTTAAGTGTTGTCCTAATGTTTTTTGAGACATTCCCAATATTTTTCATCTCAAACGAATTTTTTTGCCAACAAAAAGATCAATATTAAGATTTTGAGTTTTCATTTTCCCCTCCGGTTGCGAGCGCCCTCGCATGAGTATTCCGGGAGCTTGAAAACACTGAACCCTAGTCAGCATTTTGCTTTTAGTGCTGAAAAGCACCTGGACATAGCAAAATCTCCCGGAATTCCGGGACACCCACAGAGTGGGTTCATTTTTACGCTAGGGTTTCAGGTTTTCAAGGCCCTATTGGTCGTTGCGTATGCGACCAAAAACATTTTCTAATGTGTAAAGTAATTTTAGGAGATTGGCAATAAAAATAGTTTTTCTTGAAACGGATAGATTTTTTTAATGAGAGACTGTTTGCCTTTCAAATTTTCAATATTCGCTCACTAAACTCAAGTTTTCAGCTCTGTTTTTCACAAAGGAAAAGACTTGGTTGTTAAGCTCAAGGCATCTTTACGGTGCTGTTTTAGCCAATAACCAAAATAACTTGTTTGGTCCTTTTGATGCAGCGGAGATATCATAATGATCGGGGAGAGTTTTTATTGAGGGAACACGCCCCATGCAAAACAAAATATTTAAAACAGAATAGATTTGTTGTTGCCAATTTATATGCTTGCTTTAAAGAAATCTTTCTCAATGCTCCGGATCATTTCACAATGGTGTTTCGTGAATGGTATAGGACGATGCTCCGTGAAGTGTAGAGTGTAAAAGCCTCTAAGTGGTACAAAAGAATGGTATAAACGTTGCTATTTTTTGCATATCAAGGGATCAGGCTGGTATTATGATACACTGTGCCAATTTTCAATGTTGAGAGCCTCCTTGCGTTATGGTTCATAAGAAGCATTTTTATATCTTTCTTAAATTGTTTTTATCCATACACCAACGTTTCTGCTTGTGATGTGCAAGCGAATTCTTCAAGATGAATCTCTTGGAAATGAGAGAATGCGATGGTATTCAGTTTTTATTCAATAGATAAAAAATCATTATAAATAAATATGTTATTTGATGATGTAATGACTTTTGAGAATTTTAAAAATATACGTTTAAATAAAAAAGCAGCACAACATGCTGCCCTTTTATTTTATTGAAGTTAAAAGTGTTTTTGCTTTAAAAACGATACCGTATTCCGCCAGATACATTGGTCCCCGATACACCAGCTTTTTGCAATTTTTGCCGGTAGCTAATATCACCACTTAGCACGACATTTTCAGAAAAATAAGCATTCACACCCATGCCTCCCTCAATTGAAGAGCCGGTAGGATCAAGATCAAAGGTATCAGCAATTTTTATTATTTTACCATCACCAAAAGTTCTGATAACATTCATTTTGCCATAGAAGGAAACAGCCTTGTTTTTTTCAACAGCCGTTATCGTTTTTGTTAAACGTCCACCAAAACGAACCAACCATTGATGCGGATTGCCCATGTCTACTTTTAAGCCATTGGTATCTGAGAAAATATCAAACATGAGATTTTGATAAATGAATTGCACTTGTGGTTCAAAGACCAATCCTTTTGTATCGGTTGCTAATTTCTGACCAAGGGTTGCGGATAGATTAAGGATTTCAGTCCCATCCAAATTTGCGGCATTCCCAACCAGAGCTGTGGTAATATTTCCTTTTAAGGTTCCGTAAGAAAGAAGAGCATTGACATATAGACCATTGCTATGCTGGATGCCGCTATAAGCGGTGAGTGACCATTTATCAAGGGTCGTCTTTTCAGAATCCTGCATCTCTTTTGGCGTAAAGGCAAGTTTTCCGTAGGTTCCTAACAGACCAAAATGTGTGCTTATGTCTTTGCCTTCAAAGGCGGCTAATACGGCTCCCAATTGTAAAGCGCTATAGTTTACATCAGCATCATAACCATAACGCAATGGGCCGCGGTTGGAAGATAAGGCGACTTTCTCGCCGTATGAAGAGAAAAAGAAGTTATTCTTTTTATTATCTTTTGCACCAAATACTGTTGTTTGCATTGCATCTAACAACGTGTTTTGGTTATTTACATCAGCAAATCCAGAAGAAAATAAAGCATTAGGCAGGGTTAAATAGTTTGCCACCTGTGGTAAAAGTGCTCGAACTTTTTTATCCTTATCAATGTAGGCATTCTGTAAGCGGAAATCCCAGAAATCACGATTATTTTTGCCAAAAAGATTTTGGCTCTCATGAGATGTTCCTGGTTTATAGCTTGTGAGTACATATTTATAAGGTTGTCCACCTATTGTCATATAGTTTCCTGCTAACCTGAAGGAATTTTCATTTGCTTGTCCGGAAACTTGAATGATTGAAATGCCATGTGTCCCTAAAGGGAGTGACGCCATGTGTTCTTCCCAAACAGCAGAGCTATCGGTTTTTTTATCTGTTTCTTGGAGATTGATGTGAACAACAGTACTCCCTAAGACATCTCCATTAATCATAATACGATCGGTTTGTTGTTCCGTGACAGGAGAATGTTCGTTCCATTGAGTGTTTACATAAATTTCTGAAAGACCTGCTGCACTATAAACTGTTGCTGTGTGAGCAGTTTCGTCTTCTTGCGAAAGATTAGGCCCTATAAACAAAGTTTGGTAATGTCTCTCAACGGGCTTCTCAAACATAATGGCGCTGTTGGTAAGGCGCAATACAGAAAGATTAGAGAATGATTTTTCATCAAGAGCAAACTGTCCATAGTCATCTAAAACAGCATCGTCACTTGAGATGTTATCACTATTTACAGCGTTTTTATTTGGCTTTAAGAGCCATTTCGTCTCTTCTTTTAGATCAAAAATTGTTCTATTATCTTTAGAGGTTCTTACTCGACCTTCTAAAGAAGAGTGATCCGCAACCAGTTTAAGGGTATTTGTGGAGCCACTTTCGTTTTTTATATTTTTTAATAAAACATCGGCATGGATTTTTGAATTTTTAAGACTGACAACACCGTTTGTGTTGGTTCCATAAAGGTTGATACCAATCCCTTGCTCAACGAAAAGTTTTGTATTCTCTAGATTTACTTTACCGGCAATATCTTGTTCTTGAATGGCGTTGGTATTTCTTTCAGCACTGCGTGGATATCGGTTTCGAGGGGCATGATATGGATTATTGCGGAAAATAATACCACTCGCTTCAGATTCTCCTGTGACATGGATGCTGGAATCTTTAAGATTGATTGTGCCTTCTATGTTGACCAAACCAGCTGTTTCTGCTGTTACCGTAATATCTGTGGCATCAATCTCTCCACCATCTGAGACACTTAATGCAATAAAACCAGCGTCAATGGTTCCTCCACTCATTTGGATTTTTGAATTACTTCCCTCTGCATCGACAGCACTCCATCTGTCTTGAATTTTTTTGTTATGCAAAGTTACAATTCTACCGTTTTGAGCTTCAACACGGGTACTGATATCTTCGATTTGCACAGGTTTCTCAGGCTGTTTTATGGGGGATATTGGTTGTGCAAGCTCTGATTTTCCAGCTGTTGGTCTGACAGATATTGCTGAGAGCTCTGATGCATTAGACGTTGGTGATTGCTCTGCTGTTGGTCTTGTAGATTCTGGCTTTTGAGGTTCAAAGTTTTTAGATACTTTTTGTGTATTCGCTTCTGGTCTTAAAAGTATTCGCTGCCCGGGTTCTGATTCTTTAGGCGTTGACGATAGTTTTGTCGTTGTTTTGTCAGAATCCGGTTTTGTAGGTTTAGATTTTTCAGATACACCTTGTGTAGATGCAGATTGCACGGACGTTGATTGTACAGATTTTGGTGCCGGTGATTGCTCTGTTGTTGGTCTTATAAATCCCGGACTTGTAGGGCCAGAGTTTGCAGGTGTTGACTGTGAATTAGGTGAAGATTGTGTCGCTTCTGACTGTGAAGATGCAGCAGAATTCGGTGACGTTTTTTCGCTGGAAGAGTCTGAGGGAGAAGAAGAGACACCTGAACGCCTTCTCGTTTTTGCTTCCATTCCTGTTGTTGAAGTTGTCCCTATTGTTGGAGACTCTCCTCTCGTTGGAGTGTTTTCTGTCGATGAAGATTGTGTAACCGTGTTTTGTGTGGCTGTAGGGTTAGATTGTACACTTTCTGTCGCTTTAGTCTTTGATGCCTGTGTACCTTCTTGATTAGGCTCAGGCTTTTGTTCCGCGGGAGAAGTTGTATTTTCACTGGTTACACTTGGGGATGGCGTTTTTTCTTTAGAATCTTGAGAAGAAACCTTGGACGTTTTTGTGTTTTTAGGGGGCGTAGGTATGCTAGATGTTGAAGGTGGATGGGAGAGGAGAAATGGATAATGTGACTCCCCATCAGGCGAAATATCATATAGATAATTTTGGGGTGCATCTATTCGGCGACGACTATGAGGGACTGGATCCCGTCCCTCTTCAGCGCCTGGTGGCGGAGGTGGGAGATCAATACCTGGTGATGGAGTCATGCTATGAACAGCATAAGACAAGCTGGTGGAAGAATAAAACAGCACACTAGAAATTGTGTATAGTAAAATATTTTTTTTCATATGGATGTATTCCTAAATATTTCCCCTCTCTCATAGAATATAAAATTTTGACCTCATTATGTCTCTTTTGTAAGAGACAAAACGAAACATAATGAGAGTGCTTTGTATTTCAAGATAGAATACAAGTATTTTTAAAAGTGATAGCGCATTCCAGCAGAAATATTTATTCCAGAGATGCCAACTTTTTTGAATTTATGTTGATAGCTCAGATCACTATGAAGCTCGATATTTGGCGATAAGTGTGCGTGAATACCAAAACCACCTTCGACTAAAGATCCCATCGCAGCAAGCTGAAAACTTTTACTAAAAGTTTTGATCATGTTCAGTTTACCATAGAAGGAAAGGGCATGGCCTTTGTTTTGCGTCAAACGCCCACCAATACGCAGCAACCATTGATCAGGTTTGCCTATGTTTATTTTAGGGTTATCGTCATCTGAAGAACTGTTGCCATTTGAGGACGTGTTGTTATCTGAGGATGCACTAAGTATGAGACGCTGATAAACGAGTTGTGCTTGCGGTTCTAGAATGACACCCTCGAAACCAGTTGATAGTTTTTGACCAACCGTTGCAGCAGCTCCTAATATTTTACTATTCTTTATTTTAGGGGCATCTTTGATAAAATCGTTGCTCATATTTTCTTTAAAAATTCCATAAGAGAGAAAAGCACTTGCATAGATGCCACCGTCGTGCTGAATGTTTCCATAGGCAGTGAGAGACCATTTATCAAACATCTTCTTATGAGAGCTATCTGCATTTTTAGGAGCAAAAGACAATTTTCCATAGGTTCCGAAAAAACCAAAATTAGTGCTGATATTTTGATCTTCTCGCGCGATTAATGTAGCCCCTGCCTGCAATGCGGCATAGCGAATATCCGCATGAAGGCTCCCTTGTTCTGCGTGAGTGCTCTCTTGTTCTGCTGGAGCGCCCTCTTGTTCTGCTGGAGCGCCTCCTTGTTCTTTTTGAACATCATTTTGTTCTGTTTGAGCCCCTTCTTGTTTTGAATGAATGCGGGAGAAAAATGTGTTCTTATTGCCATAAGTGGATAAGAAAATGCTTCTCTCTTGATACTCTTTGGGTTCAAACATTGTTATTTGCATATTGTCTAACAAGATATTTTGATTGTTGGCATCAGCAACCCCAACAGTAAACATCGCGATAGGCATGACGAAAGAGTTTTCTATTTGTGGTGTAAGGAGTTTGCCATTTACTGCTCCATCAAGAGAATAAGAAGTTGCAGTTGCTTTATCAGCTGTAAATTGAGACGTGCTCTCAGTATGAGCGATGGGGCTGTTCTCAATCTTTGTGGGCAATTTCACATGAGATTCCGTGGATGTGTTAAGAGCCTTTTTCGGTGCTGAGGAATCCGTGTTTGTCTTGGGATCAATAACAGAGTATTTATTCTCTTTATGTGCAAGAGAGGCTTCTTTCCCCTCCACGTTTGCTATTCCATCGGTGGTTGAGGTATTTTGGGGGTGCGTGTTAAGATACAATGCATTTTGTAAAACATTGGTAGCTGTATTGTTTTGTTTTTGTGAGGCACTCCGTTTTATTCTCAATTGGTTAAGTTTTGCGTTGGTATCTACCATAGACTGTGTATCTTGAGGATATTGGTTTGCTATGACTTTGGTATGTGTATTATCCATTTCATGCTTTAATACTACATGATGTGCACCAGAGCTAGCACGACCATCGCCTGAAAAAGAGCTTTTAATCTTCTCTCTTACACGATCCATAGAATTTTGATGTGCTTGGTTGAAAGGTGAATGACCTCGCGTCATGGCGCCAGAGGCTATTTTTTCAAGATTTTTTTCTGTCTGTGTAGGTGTGTTTATTAAATCAATGGTATGGCGATATTGTTCCGGTAATTCGATCATTCCTTCAAGAGCATGGCGTGTTTCAGGACTTAAGCCAGAGGCGGTACTGATCGATATGAAGGTAAAAGAAGAAAAAAACAAAGCACAAGCGGCTGTACATAACAAAAGATTCTTATGCATAGAGACGTTCCTTAAGATATTTTCTTTGTTTTGATAAAAAATGAACTACTCTTCCACACATTACGATTTTTTGTAATGTGTAAAATATAAGCAGCACTGCTTACATTCCAGCGCTGCTTATGTGTCAAAAGTGAAAGCTAAGATTTCTAAAAGCGATAGCGCATTCCACCGGAAAAATTAATTCCAGAAAACCCAGCTTTTTGAAGTCTATGTTGGTAATTAACGTCAGCATGAAGGGCAATATTTTTGGAAAGTTGCGCGTTAATGCCAAGCCCACCTTCAAGAGAAGAGCCCATAGAATCAAGACGGAAAGGCTCAATAATATCGATTGTGCTTTTTTCACCAAAAGCTTTGATGACGTTCAATTTACCATAAAAGGAAAGAACACGATCGTTTTCAATAGGAAGTATGGTTTTTGTTAAACGTCCTCCAATATGCACCAACCATTGGTGAGGAGTCTTGATATTAACCTGGAAGTCATCGATATCTGAAAGCGTACCAAATGCAATATGTTGATAAATCAGTTGCGCTTGTGGTTCAAAGGACAATCCTTCAACACCGGTTGCTAGTTTTTGTCCAACGGTTGCCGATATATTCAATATATCCGTATTATTTAACTCTGCGGTGTTGCCAATAAGAGCTGTTGTGATATGTCCATTTAAAATGCCATAAGAGAGTGATGCATTAACATAAAGACCATTGTCATGGTGGAGGTTCCCATAGACCGTAAAGGACCATTTATCCAGTATGCTTTTGTCAGAACCTTCCATATCCTTTGGCGTAAAAGCGAGCTTTCCATAGGTGCCTAAAAGACCAAAATTTGCAGTTAAGCTTTGATTTTCTAGCGTTGCTAATGCCATGCCTGCTTGTAAAGCAGCATAGCAAACATCCGCACCATAACCATACTCCAATGGACTACGGCTGGAAGATAACGTCACCTTGTTGCCATACGTTGATAAGAAGATGCCTTTCTTTTTATGACCTTCTAATCCAAAAACTGTTGAGTGCATATTATCTAACAGCGTATTTTGATTACTTATGTCAGTCAATCCAGAGGAGAATATCGCGTTAGGCATTACCAAATAGCTTGCAACTTGGGGAACAAGAGCTTTGATTTCTTCCACTAAATCAAGAGTAGTATTTTGGAGACGGAAATCCCAAAATTCTTCACCTTCTGGAAAAAGGCTTTGCTGATCATCCGCTTTCCCAAGGCGGGATGTTGGTCCATAGCCATTGAGTATATATTTATAAGGTAAGCCCCCTATTGTGGTATAGCCATGGGCAAGTTTGAAGGAATCTTCATTGGCTTGCCCAGAAACTTGAATGAGTGAGAGACCACGTATATTCAAAGGAATTGAACCTTCTGCTTCTTCATTATCAAAGGGTTCGGGATGCTTTGAAAGATTGTTGAAATAGATCGTTGTGGTGCCTGAGACATCACCGCGAACGAGAACACGGTCAGTCTTTTGTTGTTCTTTTGTAAGACCATTGCTCCATTCGGTATTAAAGTAAATCCTTGCGTTGCCTGTTGCATTGTAAACTGTTGCGGCATCAGAGTCTCTGTTTTGCTCTGTTTTTTGGGGATGTCTTCCCACATTTAAGGTTTGATAATGGTTTTCTACTAAATCATGCGGTGCATCAAATATGATAGAGCTATTGTTAAGGTTTAGGACTGAAACAACGGATTGTGCTCGTTGCTTAAGATCAAGAAGCTTGTAATCAAATAAACTAAAACTATTTTCCAATTCAAATAGACTAATTTTTAAATGCCACTTGCTGTTATTGTTTAGGGTGAAGATCGTTGTATTTTGAGGAAGCGTTTTGGCTCTTCCTTCCATAATTGAATTGTCAGCGTCTAATGTAAAAGTAGTTGGTTCAATTGTGGTGAACGGTGAGCCTTCGTTTTTTAATAACATATCAGAACGAATTTCTGAGTCTTTAAGGGATACCGCATTAGCAACAGCTTTGGAATAATAAGGTCCGAAAATACCAACACCATCCTTTACAAAAAGTTTTGTCTTATTAAGAATGGCTTTGTTTACAACTTCTTCTCCTTCTTTTATTGTGGAGCTTAGAATATAACCAAAATTGATACCATAGACTTTGCTGTGGCCTATGACATTTATGATTGAATCTTCAACACGGATTATGCCGTTTGTGAGTGACAAACCACGCTCTTTAGCTTTTCCCACGATTCCTTTAGCATTAATTTGACCACCTGATGTTGCAGAAAGCAAAGTGAAATCTGAGTGCATTATTGAGTCTGTAATGGTAATGTGGCCTTTCTTAGCAACTGCGGTATCATACTTACCACGAACAAAAACGTTATTAAAGTTCTTCTCTTCTCCATTAGCTACTTGGACCGTAGGAATCTCAGGAGGTTGTGTATTTGCATAAGTTGGAGCAAAATGAGAAAAAATGAAAGTTCCAGCAATTGTACATAACAAAAAATTTTTTTTATAAATATATTTCTTACACATAGATATGCCTTTAGTATTTGGTATGCTTCGATGCTTACTTCATTCCCCTGATGGCGCAAGTACCCAATCAGCTTTTATATCATAATGTATTTATTGTAAATAACAAAACGAAATATCGTGTTTTGTTATTTATCTTTTAAAAATTGGTTTTGGAAAAGTTTGTAAAATAGAAAAGCGCAATTCAGCGATGATGAATTTCAGAAAACTGAGCTTGATAAGTCTTTTTGTTTTAAAGTGCTAAGAATCAAAATATTTTGGGAGAATGCTTATTGCTTAAAGCTGTTTAAAAACGTTATAAAGTTTTGGAGAAGATTTGTCATGCGCTTACCAAAAGCTTTCAGTTGGGTTTCTTGCATATAGAATTATTCACGATAAATTTTTTGATATAAAAAAGCTAAAATATTTTGTATTTTTTATCGATATACAACAATTTTTATTGAATCCATTCGATTTTTATACATCAAAAAGCGCGCTCTTTTGAGAATACAACAATCGTTGAGAGATAAAGGATTTTGTGGCATTTGGTTTGAATGAAATTAATCCTTTCAAGAAGGGTGTATAGAAAGAACCATTATTGATGTCTCTTGCCGAAAGATTGCAAAAAAGCAGCACATTCGTACTGCTTTTTGTTAAAATAAATAGACTATAAGTTGTTTTTTTCTTTTTCTTAAAACTGATAGCGTATTCCGCCTGAAAAGCTTGTTCCAGATATACCCGTTTTTTGAAGTTTCTGTTGATAATGAACATCAGCATGAAGGGCAATATTTTGTGATAATTGTGCATTCACACCAAACCCACCTTCAAGGGAAGCTCCCATAGCATCAAGATGGAACGATTCACCAATCTGTATGGTGCCACTATTAGAAAAAGCTTTAACAATATTCAATTTACCATAGAAAGAAAGAATACCGCTATTTTCAGTTGGAACTGTTGTTTGCATTAAGCGTCCACCAATACGCACCAACCATTGATGAGGATTGCCCATATTCACATCAAAGCCATCAACATCTGAGAGTGTGTCAATCATAAGACGTTGATAAACAACTTGTGCTTGTGGTTCAAAGACCAATCCTTTCGTGCTGGTTTCGAACTTTTGTCCAATGGTTGCCGATGCACTGAATGTATCAGCACTTGTCAATTCTGCAGTCTTTCCTATGAGAGCTGTGGTGATATTCCCCTTGAGCATTCCATAGGAGAAAAGTGCATGGACATATGCCCCATTATTATGACGCAGGCCACTATATGCAGTCAGTGACCATTTATCGAGTGTACTCTTGTCAGCACCTTCCATACCTTTTGGAGTGAAAGCTAATTTTCCATATGTCCCTAAAAGACCAAAATTGGTGGTCATGTTTTGATCTTCTAGAGCTGCTAATGTAATGCCTGCTTGTAAAGCAGCATAGTGAATATCGGCACCATAGCCATATTGTAAGGGCGTACGGTGAGAGGATAATGTCATCTTATTGCCATAAGCCGAGAAAAAGATTCCTTTGTTTTTATGATCTTTTGTCTCAAAGCTTGTTTCTTGCATCGTGTTCAGTAAAGTGTTTTGATTGTTTACTTCAGCCAATCCAGCTGAGAATAGAGCGTTAGGCATGACCAAATAGCTTGCTACTTGAGGAACAAGAGCTCTGATCTTTCCTTCATCATCGAGTGTTGCACTTTGCAAGCGGAAATCCCAGAAATTCTGATTTTCTCTCAAATGGTTTTGTATGCTCCCTTCTTGCTCAGAATTTGATGATGATTCACCTTTTATATTATTCTCAATTCCTAAAACTGTTCCTCCTAATACAACGGTGGTTGTGTCGGTTTTTGAGTTCTTTTCTTTTGATTGTTGAGATACTTCTCCTAAATGGCTTTGCGCGGGCTCTGCTTTCCCAAGACTCGATGTCGGTCCATAGGCATTTAAGACATATTTATAAGGCAAAGAACCTATTGTGACGTAGCCATTTGCTAGTTTGAAGGAATCTTTATCTGCTTTTCCAGATACTTGAATGAGTGACAGACCACACATATTCGCGGGAATAGAAGCTTCTGCTTTTGATGGCTCACCTTTTGAAAGACTATTGAAATTAATTGTTGTGATGCCTGTTACATCCCCATGGACAAGAAGGCGGTCTGTTTTTTGTTGTTCTTTTGTCAGACCATCACTCCATTCTGTATTAAAATAAATTCTTGCATTGCCTGTTGCGTTGTAAACAGCTTCTACAGCAGAGTCCTTGTTTGCTTGTGAATTAGGAACTTCAATGGTTCGTCCTACACTCAAGGTTTGATATTGACCCCTTGCCAGTATATGTGGCGCATTAAACACAATAGAGCTATTGTTAAAGTTTAAGACTGAAACGGTAGACAATGCTCGTTGCTTAATGTCATGGAGTGCATAATTAAATGTACTAAAATCATCATTTACGTCGTATTGACTTACATTTAAATACCATTTGCTATTGTTGTTTAAATTAAAAACAGTTGTATTTACTTCTAAGGTTCTTGCTCTTCCTTCTAGAATCGAATTATCGGCAGTTAATACAAAAGTCACAGGATGAGGATCTGAATCTGTTTTCTTTTTTACAATATTTTGTAATAATACATCAGAACGAATTTCTGAATTTTTAAGTCGAACTTCGGCAACAGACTTTGAAGATGAGGGACCTAAAATACCTACACCATCTCTCACAAGAAGCTTTGTATTGGTAAGAATCGCCTTATTGACAACTTCTTCACCATCTTTCAGAAAAGCATCTAAAATGGTATGAAAAATAATACCGGATTTTCTTTTGGTTTCTATGAGTGAATCCTCAATGTTAATGATACCGTTTGAAATTGATAGACCAGTATACAAGGCATTGGTTTTAACTCCTTTAGCATTAATACGCCCACCTTGTGATACAGCAAAGGCAAACGAAGCTGAATGTATTGTTGAGTTCGTAATTGTGGCAATTGCTTTTTTAGAGGCGTGCACTGCGCTTAATCCATTGCGGATAAAAACATTATTAAGAGTCTTTTCCTCTCCGTTTTCTAGCTTGAACTCATCAATAATTTCAGGATGTTGTGTATTTGCATAAGTTGAACCGAAATGAGAAAAAATGAAAGTTCCAGCAATTGTACATAACAAAAAATTTTTTTTATAAATATATTTCTTACACATAGATATGCCTTTAGTATTTGGTATGTTTCGATGCTTACTTCATTCCCCTAATGGCGCAAGTACCCAATCAGCTTCTATATCATAATGTATTTATTGTAAATAACAAAACAAATTATATTGTGCTGTTCTCTATAATTTGAAGTTTTGCTTCAGAAAAGCTTTTTTCATGATCATAAAAAGCAATCAAATAATGGATTTCATAAAACTTCGTTTGGAGCTTATGCTAAAACCACGATGAAGTACGCTATTTAAAAATTGTCACTTCAAGATAATCATTATAAAAGCTTTATAGCGTTGAGATGAATTGTTTTAGGCACTCAGAAAAATTTCAGTCAATTTTCTCTGCTATAGGAGAAGATACGCTATAAAAAGAAGAGATGAGAGGACGGATTTTCTTCAAAGAGATAAGGCGCTAAAGCTCATTTTCCTAAGGCAGCATAGCTCATTTCATGACGGCGGTTCATGAATGATATAATGGTAAATCCATAGAGCTTCATCATTTTTATGCTTATGAAGGAGCAAGTTGGCGCCTTTACACTTGATAAAACAGCAAGCCCATTGCATATTTTACCAGCTTCTAATGTTGCGACAGCTCTTGGCTCTTGAAACGGTTCATAAAAAGGCATGTCTTTCTTATATAATTTTTCTTCATACGCCAAGCTCCACTCGTAACGTACAAGAGAGATGGTTTTGATTGATTCAACATGGGACAGGGTTAAAATGAGAGAGTCTTACGATATTCGGGACGCTCATTCGAAATGAGTAAATTATCATTATAAATTAATTAATGTGTTACCATTTATGATGCGATGTTGGATAGCTTTGTGCAAGAACCAGCGTTAAGAAATGCCTTGCGTAAGCGAAAATTCTCGAAACGTTTATTCGTATCATTAAAGAGAGGTTGCTTGATATTCGTTTTTTCATGGTTTTATTCTGTATAGCCAGTCAGCGTATCTTTATAAGACAAATCATTTCTTGTGGGGGCGGACATTGGATCGCTTGAAAAGTCTTCTGTCGTTTTCCCAGAGGCTTGGATTAAGCAAAAATCCACCAGTCCTTAAAAGATTAGAAGCATTTTCTATAATACTCTTCTAAAATCGCTTTAAGGCTAGAGTGATATGAAAAAACGTTTCTTAAAAAAACGTCTTTCAAATTACGTCACACCATTTTGCGGTCGGCGTTTGTGAATGGTATAACGGTAAATCCATAGAGCCTCATTGTTTTTACGCTTGTGAAGGAGAAAGTTGGCGCCTTTACACTTGATAAAACAGCAAGTCCATTGCATATTTTACCAGCTTCTAATGTTGCGACAGCTCTTGGCTCTTGAAACGGTTCATGAAAAGGCATGTCTTTCTTATATAATTTTTCTTCATACGCCAAGCTCTATTCGTAACGTACAAGAGAGATGGTTTTGATTGATTCAACATGGAACAGGGGTGAAATGAGAGAGTCTTATAATATTTGGGACTCTCATACACCAGGAAAAACAGTGAACACTCTTTATATATCAATGAATTGCCTTTTATAATAGTTATGCTATTCAATAATCCGATTACGCTGTTCGTTCTTTCATTTTTACAGCCGTGGAAGCATTTTTAGGGACAGAAGTTTGAGTTTCTGTTCTCTCGTTATTGTTAAATATTCATCGATGATTTTTTATCATCTTCTGCCTGAAGTATCTCATAAGTTCCGTTGGATATGTTTTTTGTACCAAAAATTTTAAGGGATTTCGTTTCTGCATTATAGGTAGAAAATGGTAAATTTTTATAGCTTCTGTGTACGATAGAATATTTTTTAGCTAGAAATATTTCTTATTTTATATTTGCGATTAAAAAATAATAATATATAATTTTATCTATAACTATATTTATTATATTAAATAAAAATAAACTATAAATTTATGTTTATTTTATAACAATATTATAATTTATATGAAATATTAATTAAAAAGCTTGCTCTTTTATAAGATTTAATAGTCTTACGACTTAATAAATTATTAGAAAAATAGTGCTGTTTGTAAAAAAATAAGGAAAATAGAATAAATAGGTATTTCTTTCATAGCATCAATCTTAAGATTGGTAGCATCTTATTGTGCTTAAAAAAATCATTTCCATGATACTGATTTTGACGGTTTTTTTCATTGTTCTATTTTCTTTCAGTGAGATGAGCTTGGTATGAGAGGGATAGGATTTCTCAAAATCGTTTACCTAAAACGATACAGGAAAGTGTCAATGAAGCCTTATAGAGGGTGTAATAAGCTTGTTGATTGAAAGAATGGGAGTTTATAAACATAGCAGGGTACAAAGAAAGAGCTTTTTAAATATCGCTATCTGTTTATTGTCTAAAAATGCACTTTTCTTAGCTTTATGGATAAATCCGCTAATAGGAATATACCGCGGGATTCGTGTGAAGAGGCAGAAAAGCCTATTTTAAGTGGCAAAACGCAATTCATAAAGAGTTTCATGTTGAAAGCCTTGAAATGAAGGATGCTTATGATTCATAAAATTGTACTTGTGTGAGAAATTGCGCTTTTATTAAAAGTTCGCGGTTTGCATTATTTTGGGCTTTTGACATATTCTAGATAAAAATATCTGACACTTTTTCTTGAGAAAAAGGGAAGGGGATTTTATGAAGCAAGCGAGATTATATCAATCAATAGGGTGTTTTTTCTGAGAGTTTTGTTTTGCTTTCACTTGGTGATGAAGCGCTTTGCGACATTTTGTTTAAGAGAGATGAATGCATTCAATCTGGTATGCTTCAAAGAAAATATTCAACCTTGTAAATTAATAAATCTTGATGGACATGACTTTAAGGAAATAAAGAACAACGTTATTCGCGAGATCTTTTAATGAAAGAGTGTCAAGAATAAAAAAAGGCAGCATATTGTGCTGCCTTTTTGGTTTGCTGAAGTATACAGAATAACAATACATCTGTTGTTAAAGTTTTGCCTCAAAACTGATAGCGTATACCACCTGAAAAACTTGCTCCCGATATACCCGTTTTCTGCAGCTTTTGTTGATAACTCACATCACCATGAAGGGAGAGGTTCGTGGACAATTGTGCATTGATGCCAACACCGCCTTCAATTGCAGGTCCCATAGGATCAAGGTCAAAATCTCTTCCAATATGAATGCTCCCATCATCACCAAAAGTTTTGATCAAGTTTACTTTTCCATAGAAAGACATAGGATGATTATTCTCAGTGGAAATAGTTTTTGTCAAACGTCCACCAACACGGATCAACCATTGAGAAGGATTTTTCATATCAATGGTAAGGTTATCAGCATCTTCAATGGTGTTAAACATTAAATGTTGATAAGCAACTTGTGCCTGCGGTTCGAAGGTTAAGCCTTCTACCCCCGTTGCAAATTCTTTGCCAACAGTGGTGGAGATACTCAACATTTTAGCATCATTCAATTTTGCGGTTTTCCCAATGAGAGCGTTAGCGATATGTCCTTTTAGGATACCATAGGACAAGAGTGCATCGATGTAGAACCCACTGCTATGCTGTATACTTCCATAGGCTGTCAGTGCCCATTTATCCAGCGTGTTCTTCCCAGCATCTTGCATATCTTTTGGAGTGAAAGAGAGACGTCCATAGGTTCCCCCTAGTCCCAGATGTGTTATGGTGTTTTGCCCTTCGATTGCTGCCAATACAACACCGGCTTGTAGAGCCGCATAACGGATATTCGCGCCATAACCGTATTCTAGAGGACCACGCTTGGAAGATAAGGTGGCTGTGTTACCATAGGTATATAAGAAGAATGCATTCTTTATCCCTTGTTCTTGTCCTATAATGGACATTCTCATAGTGGCTAAAAACTGGTCTTGTTTAGCTATATCGGTTAATCCAGCGTGAAAGAGAGCATTTGGCATAACTATATAGCTTGCTGTTTGTGGTACAACGGAAATCACACTTGGATTAGAACCAGAGCCAGTTTCAAGAATTTCCCTGTGTAAGCGGAAATCCCAGAAGTTCTCATTCTTTTCATCAAAGAGGCTTTGAGCAATATCTGCTTGTCCATGGCTTGACTCTGGTCCATAAGCAGTCAGCGTATATTTGTAAGGCGAACCACCTCTTGTGATATAGCCATGAGCTAATTTGAAGGAATTTTCATCTGCTTTTCCAGAGACTTGAATAAGCGAAATTCCACCAGTGTTTGAGGGATCAGAAGCATTGACTACACTATTTTTGTCCCCTGAATCGCTGTCAATATAAACTGTTGTGAAGCCTGAAACATCACCGTGAATGAGAAGGCGATCAGTTTTTTGGTCCGCACTTGCAACACCATCACTCCATGCAGTATTGAAGTGAATTTCTGCATTTCCAGAGGCATTGTAGACTTCTTGCGTGTCTGCTTTACCAGAGCCTATATGCAATGTGTGGTAATGATCTTCTGTTGGTTCTTGAAAAATGAGAGAGCTGTCATTGAGGTCGAGAACAGAAATATCAGAACGTGACCTTTGAGTAATATCAAGCAAATTGCCCTCAGCATCTTTTTCTTGTGTGCTGTTTTTTAAGAACCATTGTGTCCCGTTTCTTAGGTTGAAGCTTACGTTTCTCTCTTGTGCAATATTTGTTCTGCCTTCTAAAATAGAGTGATCTGCATTTAAGGTGAAGCTGCCGTTGGCTATCTCCTTTACGTTTTTATCATTCCAGATATTTTCCTCTTGCCAAGAAATTTTGTCCCAAAAAACACCGTCATTTAATAAAATATCGGCATGGATTTCTGAATTATGAAGATTAACTGTACCGATTGATAGAGTAGGAATATCTCCAATACTCTTTTTAGCAATAGCTCCAACGAGAATTCCAGTGCCATTGTCAACATGAATCTCTGTATTGGTTAGATTGATTTCATTATTTCCATATGTTTGTAGATCATCTAATTTATCTGTATTGGTTTTCGATAAAGCCATCAGTTGCAGACCTATGCTTCCTGCTTTTGCAAAAGTGTTTGCTAGGTTAATCTTTCCCGTGCCTACTGCGGATAGTGCCATTTTTTTGACGTCTATTTCATTTTTAGTGCCATTCTTCATGATAATTGAGGCATCACCAGAGGCACCAAGACCAAGATCAAAATTTTTAATGATTGTGTTACCATTTAATTCAATTTTGCTCACAGACTCGTAGGAGCCTACAGCACTGGTTATTTTTTCGCTCTCACCACCGATTATTGTTAGATCTCCACTGGTGATTTTGCTTCCACCATCTGCATAAAGACCTTCATCAACATTTTGAATGATTGTTTTGCCAGTTAAGTTAATTTCACTGCCAGCGTCTTCTGTCGTTAGACCAGAGCGTTCTGTGTCTGTCCCCGAATTGATTGGCTTTCCACCGTTGATTATTAAATTTTCGCTGGTAATTTTGCCGCCATCAACGGCTCCAAGACCGTTAAAAGTATTGTTAATCGTTGTATTGCCATGCAATTCAATGGTGCTCTTCTCACCAAGTGCAAGTGCGCCGGTTCCTATACCATCTGTTGTGAGCGTAACATCTGTGGCATCGATCTGTCCCTTGTTTTTTGTAAGCAATGCAACATTGCCATTTTTTGCAGTTGCATTTCCTCCGATCATTATAATTTTTGAATCTGAACCGTCCGCATAGGCACCATTTCCATGAGATGATGTGACTGTAGAATTATTTAAAGTAATGGAACTTCCTTGTTTTGCGTATATTCCATTGCTTGCGCTCTCAAATGATCCTCCAGAGACTGTTACTGTCGAGTGATCATCTGCGACTATGGCGCTTTCTGCTTGTTTTACGGTTACATTTGTTAAAGCGACGATACTTTTATCTGCAGATACTCCTACGTTTAGTCGTGCATCGTCTTTAACGCTCGATATTGTCATATTTTCCAGTTTGTTTTCTTCTCTCTCACTGTTCTCAAAGGTAGCACCAATTATTGAAGCTTTAATGGTTCCGCCTGTCATACTGATTGCGCCATTGTTGTTTGCCCAGAGTCCGGGGGCCTCAGATGATGTAATGTGAGCATTGTTGGTTAAAGTAATGATACTGTTGTTGTGAGAAGTTACTGTTGCATCTTTTGCATCAAATGATCCTCCAGAGACTGTTACTGTCGATTGATCATCTGCGATTATGGCGCTTTCTGCTTGTTTTACGGTTACATTTGTTAAAGCGACGATACTGTTTTGGTTTGCGTCTATTCCATAGATGAGTGGTGCATCGTCTTTACCACTTGATATGGTTACATTTTCCAGTTTGTTTTCTTCTCTCTCACTGTTCTCAAAGGTAGCACCAATTATTGAAGCTTTAATGGTTCCGCCTGTCATACTGATTGCGCCATTGTTGTTTGCCCAGAGTCCGGGGGCTTCAGATGATGTAATGTGAGCATTGTTGGTTAAAGTAATGATACTGTTGTTGTGAGAAGTTACTGTTGCATCTTTTGCATCAAATGATCCTCCAGAGACTGTTACTGTCGATTGATCATCTGCGATTATGGCGCTTTCTGCTTGTTTTACGGTTACATTTGTTAAAGCGACGATACTGTTTTGGTTTGCGTCTATTCCATAGATGAGTGGTGCATCGTCTTTACCACTTGATATGGTTACATTTTCCAGTTTGTTTTCTT
>NZ_JAQITG010000089.1:0-1858 GCF_028618615.1 Bartonella sp. AU15XJBT | reverse complement strand
CTTTATCAAGCAATTGTTGAAGCACTCGATGATCCAGAGTGTGGAGAGCCCGGGTTTTCGTTGCAGAGGATTGATCTGACAAAAGCAACGCGTGAAGGCACATTCCATTTTGTTTTAACCGGTGTTTTTTATCCCGATGGACATTTGGGGGATTGGTCACACAAAGAGCCAATGAGCATCAATTTAGAGGTTGGTGATGACAGAGTTTGAACCTTTTCCACTCCCACAAATTCCCTCTCCACAACGCCCCCCTCCACAACTCCCTTTGCCACAAATTATTGAAGAGCTTTCTGTTGAAGCCATTTTAGAGCAAAAGATCACGCGTTTGACTGAGCTTTTTGCGGCGCATAATATCCCTTATAATGTGGAAAAAACCGCTTATGATCCGGTAGTCATTCAATTACAAGCGGCCGCTTATGAAGAGTTGCTATTGCGCCAGCGGATGAATGAAGTGGCGCGGGATAATTTACTCACATTTGCGCATGGCACAAGTTTAGATCATTTGGGGGATTTTCATGGGGTCACGCGCCTTTTGGATGAAGATGATGAGCGTTTGCGCCGCCGCATTCGCTTGAATAGACAAGGACATTCCACAGGGGGCACAGCACCACGGTATCAATATTTTGCTCTCTCAAGTGATATCCATGTCAAAGATGCTTTTGTTTATCGTGAGGGTAAAAGCCCGCTTATTCATGTTGCGCTTTTTAGTGACGCCCCTTCAGGGGTGGCTGATGAGGCTTTAATTGCCAAGGTACAAGCAGCCCTTGATTGCCCCCATGTTAAAATGACCAATGACCACATCCTTGTGAAAAGCGCGGTGCAGCGGATGATCGATATTTCTGCTGATTTTTGGTTGTTACCGGATGAAGGCTCCTTTGTTTTGGAAAGAGCGGAGCAGAATTTAAGAGTAGAATGGGCGCGAGCGCAAAGGCTTGGGCGTGATCTCTCAATAAGTTGGATATTAAGCCGCTTGATGGTTGAAGGCGTTCACCATGTGAACATAACGCAACCTTGTGAGGATATTTTGGTCGCACCTGATGAAGCGGTCGCACTAGGGGATATTGTCTTGTCTGAACGGGGGCGCGCTTATTGATGCTTTCCTCACTTTTACCCCCGAATTCGAGCTTGTTTGAACGTTGTTTTGCCGAAGCAATGGCTCTTGACCCCCACGTAAAAACGGCACTCGAAGAAATACCCCGCGCGAAATTTATCACGCGTCCGCCTTCTTGGTTGCCCTTTTTAATAGACGAATATGGCTTACAAGAATTAAACCCTTATTTCTCTAACCTTTATGATTTAATTGATCAAGGGCTTGCATGGCAGAGGATACGTGGCTCCCTTGCGGCAATAGAGATGGGTTTGAGATGGTTAGAGATTTCAGCACGCTTTCAACCCGCCTGGACGGGGCGCGCATGGTGGAATTCCTTTCAACTTGATTTTGATCAGTTGCCTGAACGCAAAAGCCTTGAAGCTATAGAAGCGATTACCGACCTTTCCAAAAGTTTGCGCTCTGATTTTCGCCGTGGGACCTATGGTTATGATGTGCAAGCCATGGAAGCCAATATGTCACGCCTTGATGACAGCATGTTGGATTCTGAGAGCGGTGTTCGCTTAACAGCTGGGGGCACGTTGTTTTCCTTTGGGCGCACAACAGAGATAGAGTGCGTTCTCTTAAAAGAAGAAGGCAAACTCATTGGCAATTGGATAGATGATGGGGATGAAGAGTTAAGCTGGAACCAAATCGATTATCCATGGGACATGGCAAATTTTCCGTGGTGTTCGGTCAAAAAACATGAACGCGATATGCTCATGGCAGAATGGTTTCATGGTCGCACGCTTTATCTCGTGTTAAGAGACA
>NZ_JAQITG010000088.1:0-1903 GCF_028618615.1 Bartonella sp. AU15XJBT | reverse complement strand
CATGGTTCTATAGGAGTCATCGCTGTATTTAAACCCTTCTTCTAAGAGTTGTGTTGCCATTTCACGATTTTCATGGACGATTTGTTCCAGCTTGGCGACATCAAGCTGTTGTACCCCCTTATGGGCGCTGGCAGTATCACGGTTAAGGGAGGCGATGGCTTGTTCCACATCTTGTCCCGTCAACGCCTTTTGCCCTGCTTCATTTGTCAGCACAATGGTTCCATTGCTGATAGCGGATTTGGTATAGCCTTCCTCTGAATCTTTGGCTTTTGCATGATCTAAAACATTCTTGGCAATGTTTTTCCCGACACCGTATTTGCCTTGGTACATGGGGCCTCCCGCAGAAATGCTAATCCCATCGCTGTTGGCTTGAGCATCAGCACTGTTGGTGATATTACTCGTTTTAATGGTTCCGGTGGTCAGTTTATTTTTGTTCGCCGATGCGGTGGCTGCCGATAATACCACCGGTCATGGTTGTTGCACCCGCCACTGTAATATCAAAGCCGCCATCACCGGTTTGAATGCCGGATTGTTCCACAACGCTGTGATAATCACTAGAGGATTGATCCTTTTGGAAAGAGGCATTCATTGAACCTCCATCACCCGTTTTTCCTGCACCAAAGCCAACATTCTCATTAAAGCGCTTTGCGAATGATTTTGTGTTGTTAGGGTTGGCATTCAAGTGCGTTTTTATGTCTTTTACAATAAGGACTATTTAAGCGTTTCTCAACACTTCGCTGAGGCATAACAGCTCCAGGACGACATATGGGAAGATTGTCCGATTTATGGTTCTCACACCATTCTTGTATGGTAAAGCTAGGGCGAAAACCTGATTTCCCCATACAAATTTCAATACTAGCAAATTGATTCAAATCTAGCGCCACAACCTTATCAAGGTCCGGTACGCCACATTCTAAAAGTATTTTCTGCCTCCATAATACTGGAGAAAGTGAGGGAATTTGATTAACACACCCAACTGTACTTAAAAAAGCTATGCAGCTCAATAGTTTTAAAGTTTTTTTCATTTTCCCCTCCTCTAATGGGTTTCTTGACAATAAAAAGGAACAGCAAGACTTAAGGTTTGCATTCAGGTTGTACTGGACTTCTTTTACAAAAAGGGCTGTTTAAGCGCTTTTCAACACTTCTCTGTGGGATGACAGCACCAGGACGACAAATGGGGAGGTCATTATAATTATAACACCAATATGGCCCCCCCTGATTTTCTACGGAAACCAGCTTGAAGCATGCAAGCATCAATGGTGGCTATTTCATTGTCGCTTAGCGTTTTGTTTTCTGAATCCTGATCAATAAGGCTTGGCATGCCACATTCTAGCAAGACTTTTCCTACCTCAGTAAAGTTCGCTCCTGGCTTCTTCCACACTGCCACTTCTCCTGGAGAAGGTTTGTCGATATTTGATATGTCACATCCAGTAATACTTAATAGAATGAGCAGGCTCAATAAGTTAAATCGTATTTTCATTTTTTGTTCCCTGTTCTCGTGGAATAAAATTTTATAAAACCAAATGAACCGTAATCACGTCTACAATCAGATCCTGCATCAGCATAACAATTATGGGTGCTAGGATTATAGCCGATGATCGCTCCCCCCATCTCTCTGAGGGGTAGAATTAACGGATGTAATGAATCATATGGTTTGGAACGTACCCCATAAGCCGTAGGCCAATTAAAACCAATTATTGTACTTATGGGGTCTAATATATGGCCTTGTACATAGACATAATTTTTTTCGCCATCGCTTAAGTAATCTACTGTATTAGCTATCGATGGCGCGTGAGCAGCCGATCCAAAAAGATAGAAGTCTGTTTTCTTGGCTATACCATGGATACCACGCTCTTCAAGGTCACGTAATCCATTACCCCCTGTCAAGGTACCACGGCTATGC
>NZ_JAQITG010000087.1:0-1935 GCF_028618615.1 Bartonella sp. AU15XJBT | reverse complement strand
TCTTAACAGCCCCTTATGTAGTATGACGGATAGTCTGGAATGACATCACAAAGACGCAACTTGTTTTGTTGTTCATAAGTCCCGTACATTTTGTCTTGATATTCAAGCCATCTGATTTCGTTTAAAAAAATACTGTATGCGCCGCTGTGTAGAACAAAGTCGTGAGGTATGTTTTCATTAAAGCATTCTTCTTCACGTTCTTTAAGATAAAGTTCTGCGATCTCTTCAGAGATATCTTCGCGCTGTTTAGTCGTTTTTTCTACCCGCAGGATTTGAACAGCATTATCGGCTTTATCGATAAATTTGATCATGTCCTTTTCTTCTAAGAAAGGACCCGATTTAGCGAGATTTTGTTCTTCATTTTCACAGATGACTAAGAGAATTTCATCAGAATTTATAAACACTGGTTTCTTCACAAATGCCTCCATAGAGCCTATTGGCAACGGTTGTTTTATAGGATATGGAGAAATTAATACGTTTTTCGTAATCATGTGTCAATAGATAAAATACGAAAAACGTATTTTTTTATTTTTATAAAACCTATTCGATTTTGTTTATTATCATTAATGTTAATGAGGTGTTTATGATAAAAAGTATAAAAGAAAAGCAGCTAGCCATCATGCTAAATAAATTAACCGAATGCGAGAAAAAAGCTTTTATGAACTTCTTGCTGCGAGCAGAGATTTTAAAAGATCCTCGACAATCTTCTTTTCAGAATCATTCGCTTGTGAATATAAATAAAGAAAATCATCAGAGTAAGGTCCAGAAATAGGTGAAGAATCTTTAAAAAACTCCATAATTTTAACTAATTCATCTGCCTTAATATCCCTCATTTCCCTATTTGTATTAAGATTAATCATATTGGATATAGCTGGTCTTCTTATACCAAGATGGGCGGCAAGCTTAGCTTGGCTCCCTCGCCCCATTTTATCAAGTTCTTTTTTTATCCAAATTTTTAGCTCTTTTTGCCTAATCATAATTAAGTTTATTCCTTATTTTTAAAGTCCTTACAATATAAAAAATATAATGATACGTTTTTCGTATTGACTAAATATTTTGGATATCGTATTTTTATCGCTATGATAAAAACATATACGAAAACCGCAAAACTCATAATTGAGTATCTAGGTGGGTATAAAAAAGTTGCTAATATTGTTAATCGCAATGTTATTGTAATTAGAAAATGGGCTTACCCTTTTGAAAAGCGAGAGGGTAAAGGCGGAATTATACCTGCTAAATACCAAATTATACTTTTAGATTACGCCCGTGAGCATGGGATAGATTTGCGTCCAGAAGATTTTTTTTATCCCGAGCGCTTGCAGACATTAATGCAAGAGCAACAAATGCCCCCAATGTCAAAATTTACAAAAAGTTCCGGCGTTAATAACGCGGGTAATAATTTACAGCCTTAAGGAGATCAAAATGAGTTTAAATGAAATGATAGCGATCGTTGTGTGTGTGGTGTTTGGAGTCTTGCTTTTATGCGGAGTGATGTTTCGCTTTGCTTTGTATTATCGAGATCAAGTTAAGGCGCTTAAAAAGGAGATTGAAGATGAAGAATTTGCAGCTAGGGCTTTAAAAAAAGAACGCAAAGAAATTAGAGAGATCATTAGTGGATATGATGAGAATGTAGAAAAATATGAAGAGGAAATTAAGGGATTAAAACAGGAGTTAGATGAGTATGAAAAAACATCAAAATGGAAAAATGAAACTATATACAGACTAAGAAAAGAAGTTGATCGTGTTCGTAGCCAAAGATACATGAACATTTTGTTTACCCCATCAGAAGAAGAACTTAAACAACAGATAGATGAGTATGAAGAAAAGTTGGATGAGAAAAGTGAAACTATAGAGAAACTAACAGCAGAAATTGAATACCTTGATGAACAAATTGAGAAATTGAACCAACAGAATAAACTGAATCCAGAGGATGAA
>NZ_JAQITG010000086.1:0-1952 GCF_028618615.1 Bartonella sp. AU15XJBT | reverse complement strand
AAAAAAAATTAATGGACATTTGAAAGCAACAAAGAAAGTAGAGGGGATAAGTGAAAAGAAACAAGAGGGGACGCCCTAAAATCATAGGGCAAATAAGAGAAGCCAATGGGCGTATATCACGTGCAAATCCGTATCATATATAAAAAACACAATAAAGTCAATATGTTGATTGCAATTATTTTATATGAATCCACTTAAGAATCCACACTTTTATGCATGTTTAAATTGACCACTTTTTATATAAGATTGCCATGTATGAATAGACCATAAAAAGCAAATCATGATGTGAATATTATAACGCATGTAAACGTTCAAATGAAATGAAAAGCAGATATTATTCATCACAGTTCATAAATTTTATGATACGTTTTTATCACAGCAGAAATCGCATTGTTTAAAATTTAGTCGTTTGGAATTATCGATAACATACGTTTAAAGATCACATCTTGTTTTAATGATTGGTTTGTAATCGTATAAAACTAAAATTATTGCTTCCCAAAATTGGGAAGCAAAAATCTATATCTCTTATAGCAATATTTTATTACCTATAAGAGGGTAATCGTTTGAAACTGTTATAAGGTAAATTGTATTAAAAGATACGCATTTATAGAAAATAGAGATCATATAGTTTTCCCCAAAATTGGGAAAAACCTTTAAAATGGCATTAAAGCAATTAACGGTTTGAAGCATTCATAAGCTTATAGGTTTAATTCATAAAGATTGCACAAAGGATTAAGGATAAGATCGCTTTTAAAACGCTTACTAAAAATTTAGAAAACGATAAGCAGGCATTGTACAGCCTCTATCATCACAATAAATATGAAATTCAAAACGTCATATCTTATGAAATTGAAAGCCTTTATGAATGATCTAACGCAAGCAAGCAAAAAACGTTTTAAAAGTATAAATTGAAAGATATGAAAGCAAACGAGGTCAATCAAAATTGGATTGGTTGCTTTTTCCAGCCCAAATATGGACCGGCTAAATTTTAAAGAAATTAGGTTTTAAAGAAAAGTAAAAATACGCTTATGAGAGCCTCTCTAAATGAATGTTTAAACGTTTAAAACATAAAATGAGATTTTTATAAAAACGTTTGAAACAGATGTTTATAACAGTTTTTAAAGCCTTACATTTGATAAAAGCGGTTGTTTATTGTCTTATGAGAGATTGTTTTGAAAGAAGCATTTTGATCATGTGCTTTATTTCAAAAGACCACCTCACAAATGAGGGTGTTATGATTGATAGGTTTAATAGCAACGAAAAGCGTTTATAGGCTTTCTCATTCAAATGAGTGAGTAAAAATCATACGCATCATACATTTCTTTTGATAAGTTTTCATATGTTAATAAAGCGCTTGCAATATAATACGTTTTGTATATATGAATTAACTCCTCCATTGTGGATGATTAATTTTAATCATTAGAATCGTTCTTAGAAAGCCGCGTCATATCAGTTGGCACGGCTTTTTTTTGAATTCTTTCTTTTATGATGGGTTTATAACCATAAAGAAGGCGCTCCCATACCTATTTTTATTCTGTTTTATCAATAATCTTAACGACATTATTGTTTTCATAAACCTCATAATTTTTTGGAACCAACTTTGCTTTGCTTTTTGTATTGATTGTTGCATTGCCATAAGCACGCCCCCAGATTGTTGCACAATGTGAGATTTTTGCATTGCCATAGACAGATCCATAAACCTCACAAGAGCCCCCCACGCGCGCATTGCCATAGACCTTGCCATAAATCTTTGCACGACCATTAATCACAGCATAATTATAAATTTTCGCATGGCTATAAATGCAAGCAGAGCCACAAACCTTGACATGACCATAGACGCGTGCATAACTAAAAACCGTAGCATCATAAGAAACATGGGCATGGTCATAAATATGAGCATCAGCAAGAACGCGAGCAGCACCACTCACATGAGCATTGCCATAAACATTGCC
>NZ_JAQITG010000085.1:0-2054 GCF_028618615.1 Bartonella sp. AU15XJBT | reverse complement strand
CTGGCAATAGGACCGCTATAGCTGATTTCCTTGCCTATTGGTTTGCATCGAAGAGTGCAGAAGGAGACAGCGAAAAAACAAATCAAAACTCAAAAGAAGAAAAAAATAAAAATTCTCAGGCGAGTGGCAAAGACCCACAAAACAATAATGACGATGATAATGATGGAAAAGGTAAAAAGCTTAATAAAGCTAGGGAACATCATGACAAAAAACGCGATGAGAAAAAACAAAAATTAGAGGAGGAAGGATTTTCACCAAGCAAAAAAGAACTAACGATTGAAATTGAAATAACGACAGACAAAGGTACAATTAAGGTAAGAACACGTCCTGATATCACATTTATTAAGGATGGAAAACCAGCGTTTAATGAGACGAAAACAGGTAAAGCCAGATTAAGTAAAGGGCAGAAAGGTTTAAGAGAAATATGTGGAACAACAGGAAGCATGAAATTTTGTGGTCCTGAAGCTGAAAAGTATCTTAAGCAAAATAAAGAAAAATTTGATCAATATCAAAAAGATCTTAAAGGTACTATAGATAAGTTTAAAGGCAGTGTAGAAGAATTGGAGAAAGAGTTAGATAAATTTAACAAAGATTGGGCTAAAAATCAGCTAGGTAAGAAGTGGGATGAAGGTATACTGCACCATGAAGTTGATCAGCATCCAAGCTATTTAAAAGGGAAGTGAAGCATAATGAAAACGAAAGACGTAACAGAGATTTTAAAAAGATTAGGCTGGGAAACTTATCGCCATGAAGTGGGAGATACATTTGCTTATTATCATCTCTCCGATCGTATAATACGCATTCTTTACGATGTTGTAGATTATGGAGAAGATGGTGGAAAGTTGCGGCTATCAGTTGATCTTACTACAGCCGCTTATTGTCTTGCTGAGGAATATGATAATGGCGAACAGTCGCGCTATAAATATGATGATATGTTGATTTCTGCAGAAGAAAATTTCGAAATTATAGCACAGAATCTTTCTGAAAGCCATATTGAGGAAGCTCTAAATAAAGTAATCTTTTGGGCACAAACGCAGAATATTGAACAAAAATTACGTGAAGAAGCCGCCAATCATTCTGCTGTTGCACAAGCTTTGCTTGACGATATGGATGCTTTAAGGTCTGATAAACCGGCACCTCAATTACATGTACCAGAATTTGCAGATTACAAAGCGATGACGCGGTATGATCGCCTTATTTTATTTGCACAAGCCTATAAGAATGGGGAGTTAGACGATATTCTAACGCATAAAAAGCCCAAACAGCGCTCGATAAGCCTTACAGCAGCAAGCCGCATTCTTAAAACCCAAGGGTGGTTTTCTACGGAACCTGGAAAAATGTGGCTCTCTTTGCCAGATCGTTTTATTCAATTTGATTTTGGTTTTGTACATCTCCATGACAATTACAATGTCCATCTTGAAGCTGAGATCTCTAACGAAGAGATTTCTGTAGCTTGCAAATATATTTACTATAGGAGAGAATATATTTGGATACGACCTACGGATATTTATCAGTCTTTTAATACGATTGGGGGGGGAATTTTTAGCGGTTTTGATAAAGGTATTGATATTTGTGTAGAGACATTGAATGAGCAAGAGTTAACACAAATCTCTGAGCGAATAATACAATGGGCACGCGCACAAGATTTACAAGCATCGATCGAAAGCAAAACACTTGTTCAAAAATATAGCTACAATATAGACATAATCTGGCATTTGGCTTGTTTAGCGTTAACAGGTCGAATTGATATCCTGAAATCTTATCAAAATTTTCTGGAAGCTGGTACGATTTCTGAACATTTGGATGATGATGACGTAGAAAAATATGTTAACAATGCCGTTGAATTTGCTGAAAGACATCTGAAAATCCTTCATGAGCGAGAGGCAGCAGAAGCTCATCTTAGTCCACAAGTTTTGATTACTTTCAATAAAGTTTCAGAGCAATTAAAAGAAATGGGTTGGACAGTTTATCGTGATAAAAACTACAATCGTAATGCTTATTTTATAAGTAAAGACCGTATCATCAATATAATGTATAACCTTCAAAGTGATGAA
>NZ_JAQITG010000084.1:0-2107 GCF_028618615.1 Bartonella sp. AU15XJBT | reverse complement strand
AGATGAGTATGAAGAAAAGTTGGATGAGAAAAGTGAAACTATAGAGAAACTAACAGCAGAAATTGAATACCTTGATGAACAAATTGAGAAATTGAACCAACAGAATAAACTGAATCCAGAGGATGAAAAAGAAGTTGAGCGGCTTAAAGACGAGCTTAAGCAGCGTGATGAAGAAATAGAGAAGCTTAAAGACGAGCATAAAGGAGCGCTTGAACGGAAATACATATCTCTACGCTGTCAATTTGAAGAAAATCGATCCCTTAAGGAAGAAATTAAAAAGCTTAAAGACGAGCTTAAGCAGCGTGATGCATCTGTAAAAGAAAAGTCTCAGAAGAATAAGAAGAAAAGTAAGTGAGGAGTGAGATGGGTTTAATTGCGCTTATTATATCTTGTATTGCTAATTTGTGTTCATGTTATGCGGTTTATACCAATTTTAAAAACATAAAAATGCTTAGACAAGCAATAAAAGAACGAGATGAGTTAATTGCGTCACAGCGGGCGTTGATTGATGGACAATTAGCAGAGAATGAGAAAAAAATTAAACATTTACAAGAATTGCAAGAAGAAAAGAAAAAACGTTTACCGAAGAATCCACAAGGGCAAGAATGTGTAACATCATATGAAAATATTTATGAAACTCTTCAAGAGCCTGAAGATGTTCGTGCGCTTGTAAGAGAGTTTGTAGAAAAAGCTCCAGTTATAAATAAATATAGTGATGAAAAAGATGATGATAGAGCACGAAAGATATTGCAACAATTGATGATGGATGAACAGAGAAAGAATGAAGCAATTGAAATTATTGAAGATTTCAATAGATGGTTTATGGCAAAACAATCGGTTACAGTTGCAGAAGCCAATAAATGGGATAGGGCACAATATTTATCATTTCTTCTTATGAAACCAAAGCCAATGACATGGGCCGAGTTGGCTGAAAAAAGCCCTGAGGAACAACAGCGTTATTCATCATGTTGGAAAACGGTTATTTATTGAATTGAAACAGCTTGGAACACAACAGATCGGATAGTTTATTACTTGGTTTAATATTAAAATATTCGGGGCAAAAAGTCACTTTTTCTGGTGGATTTAAAGGATCTACGGCAGTGTGCTCCATAGTCAATATTAAAGGAATTTCTGAGTTTCTGTCTATAGGAAAAACACCAATAATTAGTCCTAATAGACCAGAAGGTTTGAGGCTAAATGGATCAATATTGCTATGTATGGGTGGATCGACTCGAGGTTTCTTTAAGCATAAATGTTTTTCCTGTTGAGGATGGATGTAATGTAGTGTTCCTAGTGATTGTGGTAAATACGAAAATTCGCGATAGCACGCGGACATAAAGGTAAAAAGGCTATTATCATTTATGCTGATAGAGTTGATTTTAATTGTTTGTTTTGTGGGATTTGTAATGATTAAAGATACATATATTACTGGAAAGATATCATTAGGATTATCACTTATCCATGAACTGTGTGTGGTAACACGGAGCTTTTTTTCTTCTAAAATCTCTAATTGTTTTTCCAGAACTGTGGCAAGCTTTTTCATTGATACCGCTTGTTTTCTAGTTGATTTAGCTATGTCCATGGCATTAGCTAATTCTGTTTTAAATTTTTCTCGATCTTCTTCTCTTAATTTTTCATCTTTTTCTCGATCTTCCTTTCTCAATTTTTCATCTTTTTCTCGATCTTCCTTTCTCAATTTTTCATCTTTTTCTCGATCTTCCTTTCTCAATTTTGCAGCTTCTATTCGATCTTCTTCTCTTGATTTAACTGTCTGTTTAATAGAAAGAAAAGCAAAAATTGCGGATAATAAAGCACCAACCGAAGAAAGTGCAGAAAATAATACAGAAAACGCAGAAAATAATACAGGATGCTGTTCTATCCAATTTAAAACCGCTTGCATACTTCTTACACCCTTCTTTCCTTCATTTTTGGGAAAAAACAGCCCAATAAAACACATTATGTACGGAGTGGCGCGGTGATTAACACGATTCTTTGTTTTGATCTAGGTACGAAGACGGGGTGGGCGATGTGTGGAGGGAGAGGTGACATATTTAGTGGCACCGTTGACTTTAAATCACGCCGTTTTGAAGGCGGTGGGATGCGTTAT
>NZ_JAQITG010000083.1:0-2111 GCF_028618615.1 Bartonella sp. AU15XJBT | reverse complement strand
GGCATTAAAGCAATTAACGGTTTGAAGCATTCATAAGCTTATAGGTTTAATTCATAAAGATTGCACAAAGGATTTAAAGACAAGATTGATTTTATAACCACGGTATTTTTTTACCGAGGTAGGAAATAAAGGTAATGAAATTCAAAACGTTATATCTTATGAAATCAAAAGCCTTTTAATGAATATAGTGCAAGCAAGTGAGCAAAAAACGTTTTAAAAGTTATCGTTTAAAAATACGAAATCAAAAGGGGTCTCCTCAAATTTGAGGGCATCTCTTTAGACAAGATAAGCAAACAAACTTCAAAATCGTTATAACATCACAAGGCATGGAATTTTTCTAAATTTTTAGACAAAACGCCATTGTTTAAAGAATGCTCTATTCTAAAGATAACAAGCTCGAATTTGAGCTGGTTGATTTTTCCAACTCAAAATTAAGCCAGCTTATTTGTAAAAAGTTACATTTAAAGAAAAGTAAAAATACGCTTATGAGAACCTCTCTACATGAACGTTTAAACGTTTGAAACTGATGTTTATAACAGTTTTTAAAGCCTTGCGTTTGATAAAAGCGGTTGTTTGGTTGTTTATTGTCTTTATGAGAGCTTGTTTTAAAAGAAGCATTTTGATCATGTGCTTTATTTCAAAAGACCACCTCACAAATGAGGGTGTTATGATTAATACGTTTGAGAGAAACGAAAAGCGTTTATAGGCTCTCTCATTCAAACGAGTGATTAAAGATCATACGCATCATTTACATTCCTTTTGATAAGTTTTCATATCTCTAATAGAGCGCTTGTAATATAATACGTTTTGTATATACGCGTTATTACCTTAATTAGGGTTGATTCATAAGGATAGACATTTGAAAGCCGCGTCATATCAGTTGGCACGGCTTTCTTTTATGAATTCTTTCTTTTATGATGCGTTTATAGCCATCAAGAAGGTGCTCCCATACCTATTTTTATTCTGTTTTATCAATAATCTTAACAACATTGTTGTTTTCATAAACCTCATAATTTTTTGGAACCAACTTTGCTTTGCTTTTTGTGTTGATTGTTGCATTGCCATAAGCACGCCCCCAGATTGTTGCACAATGTGAGATTTTTGCATTGCCATAAACAGAGCCATAAATCTCACAAGAGCCCCCCACGCGCGCATTGCCATAGACCTTGCCATAAATCTTTGCACGACCATTAATCACAGCATAATTATAAATTTTCGCATGGCTATAAATGCAAGCAGAGCCACAAACCTTGGCATGACCATAGACGCGTGCATAACTAAAAACCGTAGCATCATAAGAAATATGGGCATGGTCATAAATATGAGCATCAGCAAGAACGCGGGCAGCACCACTCACATGAGCATTGCCATAAACATTGCCATACACATGAGCACTCCCATAAACACAAGCCTGATCATAAATCTTTGCATATTGAGAGATAAAAGCCTTGCTATAGACCTCAGCATTGCCATAAACGAGACCACAGACTTGAGAATAATGCCGTATTTTTGCATCATCATAAACACGGGCATGACCATAGACACAAGCCTCATCATAGACCCAGCAATTGCCATCATGGGATAGGTTAACTTCCTTTTCAATAAAACCACCTAAATCCCCCGCCTTGACATCATCAAAATCCCTTAAAGCACGAATGCGATAAAGGCTTGTAATATTGCGAGTAAGAGCATGTTTGATTTTTTTTATTTCACTGGTTAATTCGTATTTTTTACACATAGGAGGACCCTCACAATCTAATGTGATAAACGTTTGATAAAATTTGAAATGGAAAAATTGGATTGAAAGGAGGCGCCCCCACCGCGCCTGTACTTTCATTTACACAGCTTTATTAATTAAACCCAGACAATCTCTAATTCGCTATAAGGGGAAAGCTGTTCAATATAGGTTTTTATTTTAGTAGACCCGCCGACATTTTCACGAATAACAGCAATGCCATGGATATGAGCATTTTCATAAACATGTACGTCATTTGCTATACGAGCGTATTCATAAACCCTAGCATTGTCATAAATATAGGCATTATCATAAATAATAGCATTGCCATAGACATGAGCATTACCATAGACATGGGAATTATTAGAAACAGCAG
>NZ_JAQITG010000082.1:0-2126 GCF_028618615.1 Bartonella sp. AU15XJBT | reverse complement strand
TTGCAGGTATGGCAGAATCTTCATCAGACGGTTCAGGGTGGGATGCGCTTGCAAGTGGTGTGAAGCGTCTTAATGAAGGCGATAAACAAAGAGGGCAGGTTAACCAGACCGTCGAGTATCTAAAGTCTAAAGGTTATAGTGAAGAAGAAGCGCGGGTTATGGCACGTAACCCGCAAATGCTTAGTGCTTTGCTAACAGGTGGTAAGGCCCCAGAAGGCTTTCAATCGTATACCAATCCAGAGACAGGTGAACTTGAATATAGACCGGTTAAGGGGTCTATGCAGGAACTTGAATATAATCAGAAGCTACAAGCACAGAAAGAATGGGAAGGTAGAAGGATAAAAAATATGTTCACCACCAAGCAGCAGTTGAGAGCTGGTTTAAATGATCTGAAAGCTGCTTTTGAACTCATTCAAAAAGGTAATGCTACAGGATTTAAGGGGTGGTTTTCGAAAAAAGCTGGTGGAAGTGATGGGTACAAATTAGACAAATTATTGGAGGGAATTAGAGGTGGTGTTCTAAGGACGGTATTTGAGAACCTAAAATCAATGAGTTCTAGCGGAACAGTAGGAACTGGTCCTATATCAAATTTTGAAAGTCAGGCACTATCATCAATGTTTGGTTCTTTGGATGTTGGGCGAGATAAAAAGGGGTTGGAGAGGACTTTAAAAGTAATTAAAACAGCATTTGATTTTTTCAATAGGCATAATGATCTTCAACTGTACAACGCATTAACAGGTCAACCTATAGATACCCCCCAAGAAATCTCTGAAAAATATTTTGTAGATTCACCGATGTCACAAGGAGATTGGGCGAATAGACCTCAGATGAGTATGCAAGAAGCTGCTAAAAGAAATGATATTACTGAATTTATAGATATTGAGACTGGTGAGCATATGAGGAAGGTAAAATTGTAATGAATACGTCTCAATCTAGATATGTAACATTAGAGGACGGAACACGTTATCGTTTTGATGTTATTGATAATAATTCTCAAAATAATGCGTCTCGATCTAGATATGTAACATTAGAAGATGGAACACGCTATCGCTTTGATGTTCTCAATGATGCCTCCAATTTTGAAGAAACAACATCATCCCAACATCCCGAAATCAGTAGCAGTGAAGCCTTTTGGAATTCTTTAAAGCATGGCTTGAGTTTTAATTTAGATGATGAGATTGCAGGGATTACAGCGGCAGGACGTGATTCTGATGATGAGTTGGCAATAAAGGCTTTTGGGAAGGGGCTTATCAACTATTGGAGTGGAGATAAGCAATCCAGAGAGAAATATGAGAAAGAAGCCAATAGAATACGTGATTATTATCGTAGGATGAGTGATCAACATTATTGGACTTCTTTTGCTGGAAATGCTTTAGGGGCGGCAATTCCTTCACTTGCAACTTTAGGGGGAGGAGCGTTAGCCTCAGGAGCACGCTTTGTAGCTCCTACACTTGCAAATAGTCTTGCAGGGTCAAAGTTAGGTCAATTGTTCTTAAAAGCAGGTCAGTTACCACCAAGTCGATTTGCAAGTCCTTTTTTAGGCATCACGAACAAAACAACATTGCCTCATTTGCTTAAAGTAGGGGCGGCATCTGGTGCATTACATGGTGCAGGAGAAGGGGAAGGACTTGGGAATACGCTTACAAGTACAGCAGTTGGTGCAGGTTTAGGAGCAGCAGGGACAGCCGTTGGAAGTGCTTTAGGTCATTTGGCTGGTTCTACTGTTGGTGGAATAGGAAGACTTTTTTCTCCTTCTCATAAGAAAGGTGTTGCAACAGACACGTTAAGAGCAATCAGTAAACATTTAGGTAAGGAGGCGTCTGAAGAGCTAGGAAAATCTGTTAAGAATGCAGTTCCTACCGATTACATAGCTGATCATAGTCCTTTTTTACAGGATCTTGTTTTTGATATCGCGAAAAGAAACCAAGGGGCTTATCTTGATTTAACCAAAAGAGCTAAGCAGAGGGCGCTGGAAGGAGGGGAGCGTATTCATCAAGCTGCTGATGAACACTTTGTTCCTCGTCAAAATATTACAGGTTTAAAAGATGATCTTATTGCGAGTAGAGAGGCAGCTACAGAGTCTCTCTATGATATAGCCAAGAAGACGCCGATCGGAGAAAAATATT
>NZ_JAQITG010000081.1:0-2160 GCF_028618615.1 Bartonella sp. AU15XJBT | reverse complement strand
TTGCAGGTATGGCAGAATCTTCATCAGACGGTTCAGGGTGGGATGCGCTTGCAAGTGGTGTGAAGCGTCTTAATGAAGGCGATAAACAAAGAGGGCAGGTTAACCAGACCGTCGAGTATCTAAAGTCCAAAGGCTACAGTGATGAAGAAGCGCGGGTTATGGCACGTAATCCTCAAATGCTTAGTGCGCTGCTAACAGGTGGAGGGGGAAAAGACTTTAATGATGGAAGCTCATTAATTGATGACCCAACATCACCAACAGGAAAGAGAGTAGTTTATCACCCTGGAAGCAAAGCATATATGGACAACGAACGTGCTGCTGCTGCGCATGAAAATAGACAAGTGCATGCAAAAGTCTTGATGGATGATATCGATTATTTGCTGGAATATGCCGATAAATTTAAAAGTTATGCAACAGGTCATATAGCTAACATAGCTAGCCGTCTGCTCCCAACGTCAGAACAATCTGATGCACGGCAGGTTATGCAATCAATACAATCTCGAATAGCACTTGATCGTATAGATCAGATGAAACAGTTGTCACAGAGAGGGACAATAGGTCTTGGAAATGTTAGTGATAAAGACATTGAAATGTTAAAACAATCTCTTGGTGATTTAAGTTTTAATATGTCGGCGCGACAATTTAGGCGTCGTTTGAACATAATAAAAGATGTTATCTCAAGACTAAATCCTGAAGTACAAGCCATTGTATTAGGTAGGGTTGAATCTACAGAAGAAAATATGAGAAATGCTGTTAGCGGAAATAATAGTCAATATTCTTCTAAACAGTCGGTGTCACAAGGAGGCGGTGCAAATTTGCCAACGATAAATAGCATAGAAGAAGCTAACAAATTTCCTGCTGGTACAAATCTTGCCATAAATCATAATGGTACAAGATATGAAATAAGGAGGAAATAGATTATGGTTCATTATAAAAATTCGCAACCAGAATTTCTCCCTTATTTTGGTCCTAATATAGAGGTTATTCGACGTATTCCTGATAATGAACTTGAAAAACCAAAAAGAGAATCTCTCCCTTATTTTGGTTCTAATATAGAAGTTATCCGGCGTATTCCTGATGATGAATTTGAAGGTTTTGGAGAATATGAAACATCACCAGAGCCTCCCGAAATCACGCAAGGAGAAGCGTTTTGGAATTCTTTAAAACACGGTCTTAGTTTTAATTTAGATGATGAAATTTCAGGGATTACAGCGGCAGGGCGAGATCATGAAGATGATAATCCGCTATGGGCTTTTGGGAAGGGGCTATACAACTATTGGTCTGGAGATAAGAAATCTGTAGAGAAGTATGAGAAAGCAGCCAATAAACTGCGTGATTATTATCGTAGGATGAATGATGAACATTATTGGACGTCGCTTTTTGGCGGTGCTTTAGGGGCGGCAATTCCTTCTCTTGCAACGTTAGGGGGAGGAGCGTTAGCCGCAGGAGCCCGCTTTGCAGCCCCTAGAGTTAGCAATAGTCTTGCAGGATCAAAATTAGGTCAATTGCTCTCAAAGGCAGGTCAGTCACGTCCAAGCCAATTTGCAAGCCAATTTGTAAGCCCATTTTTAGGTATCACGAAAAACACAACACTTCCTCATTTACTTAAAGTAGGAGCGGCATCTGGTGCATTACATGGAGCGGGAGAGGGCGAAGGATTAGGGAATACATTTACCAGTACATTAGCTGGAGCAGGTTTAGGAGCAGGAGGGACATTGGCAGGAAGTGCTTTAGGTCATTTAGCTGGTTCTACGGTTGGTGGAATAGGGAGACTTTTTTCTCCTTCTCATAAGGAAGGCGTTGAAAAAGCAACATTAAGAGCAATCAGTAAACATTTAGGCAATGAGTCCTCTGAAGCTCTTGGAAAATCTTTGGGCAGTAAAGCCGTTGATACCGATTATGTTGCTGATCATAGTCCTTTTTTACAAGATCTTGTTTTTGATATCGCGCAAAAAAATCAAGGGGCTTATCTTGATTTGACCAAAAGAGCAGAGGCGAGGGCGCTGGAAGGAGGGGAACGTATTCACCAAGCCGCTGATGAACACTTTGTTCCTCGTCAAAATATTACAGGTTTAAAAGATGATCTTATTGCGAGTAGAGAGGCAGCTACAGAGTCTCTCTATGATATAGCCAAGAAGACGCCGATCGGAGAAAAATATT
>NZ_JAQITG010000080.1:0-2220 GCF_028618615.1 Bartonella sp. AU15XJBT | reverse complement strand
CACTTCATACAGATTCCCTTCGAATATATCAATATGTGTTATTTTTGTGTTGACAAAGTGTAGCAAATCGTATTTAATGACACTGCTGTACTTAGGCGTATTGTGTCTAGAGAGGGAAATGTACAGTGAAAAATCCCCGCGTTTGCGGGGTTTTTTATTATCTGGAGGGTGTATTTTATGACATCACAAAATACAGAACAGGTTTCTCAAACAAAGAAAAAATATAGACCCCCAAAAGCAGGTCAAGGGCGTGTCAAAGGTGTCCCGAATAAGAATACGCATTATAAATAAAAACACAATAAAGTCAATATGTTGAATGAAATTATTTTATATGAATCCACTTAGGAATCCACACTTTTATACGTGATTCATTTGACCATTTTTTATAGAAGATTGCCATGTATGAATAGACCATAAAAAGCAAATCATGATGTAAATATTATAACGCATGGGTACATTCAAATGAAATGAAAAGTAGATATCATTCATAACAGTTCATAAATCTTATGATACGTTTTTTATCACAGCACAAATCACATTGTTTAAAATTTAGTTGTTTGGAATTATCGATAACATACGTTTAAAGATCACATCTTCTTGTAAGATTGGTTTATTTAATCGTATAAAGACCAAAATTATTGTTCCCCAAAATTGGGAAGCAAAAAAATCTATATCTATTATAGCAATATTTTATTTACCTATAAGAGGGTAATCGTTTGAAACTGTTATAAGGTAAATTGTATCAAAAGATACGCATTTATAGAAAATAGAGATCATATAGTTTTCCCCAAAATTGGGTAAAACCTTTAAAATGGCATTAAAGAAATTAACAGTTTGAAGCATTCATAAGCTTATAGGTTTAATTCATAAAGATTGCACAAAAGATTTAAAGACAAGATTGATTTTATAACCACAGTATTTTTTTACCGAGGTAGGAAATCAAGGTAATGAAATTCAAAACGTCATATCTTATGAAATTGAAAGCCTTCTAATGAGATAACGCAAGCAAGCAAAAAACGTTTTAAGAGTATAAATTGAAAGATATGAAAGCAAACGAGGTCAATCAAAATTGGATTGGTTGCTTTTTCCAGCCCAAATATGGACCGGCTAAATTTTAAAGAAATTAGGTTTTAAAGAAAAGTAAAAATACGTTTATGAGAGCCTCTCTAAATGAATGTTTAAATGTTTAAACGTTTAAAACATAAAATGAGATTTTTATAAAAACGTTTGAAACAGATGTTTATAACAGTTTTTAAAGCCTTACATTTGATAAAAGCGGTTGTTTATTGTCTTATGAGAGCTTGTTTTAAAAGCCAACGTTTGTAAATGTAAAAAACGGGTTTTGTTAAATCTATCAAGCGTTTTGATTTGTTTGATAGGTTTGATTTTAGACAATGTGTTATTTGAATTCACTCAACTCAATTTTAAAGTCAGTATATTGAAACGTTTTAAAAGAAGCATTTTGATCATGTGCTTTGTTTTAAATGCATCTCTTTAAGATAAAGACATTATGATTGATATATTTAATAGCAACGAAAAGCGTTTATAGGCTTTCTCATTCAAAAGAGTGATTAAAGATCATATACATCATTTACGTTCCTTTTGATAAGTTTTCATATCTCTAATAGAGTGCTTGTAATAGATATGTTTTGTATATATGCATTCATTATTGATTTCATTTATATGAAACATTTGCACATACCTCCATTGAAAGCCGCGTCATATCAGTTGGCACGGCTTTTTTTTGAATTCTTTCTTTTATGATGGGTTTATAGCCATCAAGAAGGCGCTCCCATACCTATTTTTATTCTGTTTTATCAATAATCTTAACAACATTATTGTTTTCATAAACCTCATAATTTTTTGGAACCAACTTTGCTTTGCTTTTTGTGTTGATTGTTGCATTGCCATAAGCACGCCCCCAGATTGTTGCACAATGTGAGATTTTTGCATTGCCATAGACAGATCCATAAACCTCACAAGAGCCCCCCACGCGCGCATTGCCATAGACCTTGCCATAAATCTTTGCACGACCATTAATAACAGCATAATTATAAATTTTCGCATGGCTATAAATGCAAGCAGAGCCACAAACCCTAGCATGACCATAGACGCGTGCATAACTAAAAACCGTAGCATCATAAGAAACATGGGCATGGTCATAAATATGAGCATCAGCAAGAACGCGGGCAGCACCACTCACATGAGCATTGCCATAAA
>NZ_JAQITG010000008.1:0-94712 GCF_028618615.1 Bartonella sp. AU15XJBT | reverse complement strand
GCTCTCTGCCACACCCCTAATAACTGCGCAAAAATCCGTTCCTGCTCATTAATTTGCGGAGGCGTATTAATCCCATTGACCAAATCAACAGCCCGCCGTAAATCCCCCTCAACCTGTTGCAAAGCAATTGCCACCCGCCGTTGCGCAACCGGCTCCATCTTCGCTAATTTCAACAACTGCGCTTGATTATCCGCCAATGCCGTGCCACGCAAAACAGACCGCAACTCCGGCTGTAAATGCTGGGAAATGCGATTGAGGAGTTTCACCGATTCCTTCGATAAACCAATGCGATCTGCCACATGTTTGGCAAAGTGCAAACTTTGCACTTTGCCATTTAAGTCACCACCATTTGGCAAAGGGTCAACTTGCACCTTTGCCACTTTGTCCCCTTCACACCCAGTTTCATTATGCTCTGAAGAACTATCTTTTGGCAAAGGGACAACTTGTCCCTTTGCCACTTCGTCTCCTTCACACCCAGTTTCATGGTGCTCTGAAGAACCATCATTTGGCAAAGGGTAAACTTTACCCTTTGCCACTTTGTCCTTTGTATATTGATTACCATGATCACCGCCACGTTGAATCTCCCCATACTTCTTTTCCCACAATTCGCGGTAAGTCTGGACAAAAAGCGCGCGGTCAATAACAGACAATTCATTGCGAAAGAGGTTTTCAGCCACTTCTAAAAGCGCGGCATTGTCCTTATCAGCCTGCACCACAACCGCATCAATGTCACTATAGCCCAAAAGCTCAGCAGCACGAAGCCGATGCGCACCAGCAATAAGTGTGTAATTGCCCTCTTTCGCATTGGGCGTATGGCGCACCGTAATAGGGTTCATCAACCCCTCCCGCGCCATTGATTGTGCAAGTGCCTTAGCATGCTCATCATCTACAGGGCGTATACGCTCCGGCACCACAATCACATCAAGAGCAAGCTTTTGAAACTGTGCCATCACGCCCCCACCTTTCTGATCTCTTTAAAGAACAAATCCATCGCACGCCCTGCCCATCTTCGATAAGCTTTCGCAAAAACGGGTTCTTCCAAACGCCGGTTAATCACTTGTAAAGCAAGAAAGATAGCAGTCTGCTTCCGTACTTGCATGGCAACAATACGCCGCCGCGGCACCTCAAATTGATAATGCAAAATATGAATCGCAATCTGCCGTGCTAATATCGCATCAAATAAGCCATGCGGGGGATCAATAACATACCGGATCGGTATATGTCGAAAGCCTCCACTCACTGCTTTTAAAGAACAGGAAAGCATCATTTGTAATCGCTCAGCTTCTGAATAAGGATTAAAAATTTCTCTTTTTGCCTCTGGCATCCATAAATTATAAGCTGCAACCATAACCATCCCCTAATCGCCAAAACCAACCCGTCCAAACGGCTGTTCCATGATGCAACTCTATGCAATTTATCTTGCCCATTTCGTATTGATCTTTAGACATTGATAAACCTCTTTATCTTATGGTATCTAAATGCATGGCAAATGCGCAAAAACGCAAAGCCGTGTAACAAAGCTCAAGCGGCATTTCCGCGCAAAGTAGAATGCGCACGCGAATCTGTATTGGCATGTTTTGCTGCTTTAAAAATGCGACGGCGACTTTTGGGGTAGCGGTCACTAAACACCTGCTCGACGGGCAAACCGATAAAATCGGCAATAGCACGTTCAGCTTTCTCGTTAGACCGTGTCCAGATATGTTGAACACTGGATGACGAGAGTTGATAAGCTTTCGCGAGCTCCGCCAAGGTCATATTACGGCGGCGTAGCTCAGCTAAAATACTATGGCGATCCCATACTTGAATGCATGTTTGGGTGGTTGTCATAAACTTCGCTCCTGCTTCAAACGGATGCTCAAACCATCCGTTTTTTGTGGGGTTAATTGTAAAATATCTGCCCTCTATATCGGGCGGTAATAACAGTTAAAACCATTTTACGGGTTTGTCAACCCGAAAAATGGTCTTAATGGGTATTTTTTTGGCACGTTTAGAAACAGAACCTAAAACACCATTGGCAAAACGCCTACGTGAAATAAGACGAATCCTCGGAAACGAAGAACGTGGTGCTTTTGCCAAATCTCTTAATTTGGCAAAAAATACGCTTGCAAATTATGAGCTTGGCATAAATGAGCCACCAGCATCTATCGCAATTGCCTATCATAAAATTTATGGCGTAGACTTTCATTGGCTTCTCACTGGAGAAGGCGAAATGTTTAGTGACATGGTAAAAGCGAAAGCATCAGGTTTTAAACCACAAACTATCCCTGCTGGATTGATGAAAAAGCTTGGTCGCATAGCTTACACAACCTATCGCGATGCAAATATAAAACTCCCCCCTGAAGATATAGCGGAATTAGCGGCAGAGCTTTGTATAAAGTTGCAAGAGCTTGTTCAAGACATCAACGACATGGAAGAAGTCGAAGCGACTTTCCCTCTTCTAAAATTGCATTTAAAGCGTCAAATAGAGGCTGAAAGAGTACATCTAGAAACTACACAAAATACGGCTTAATGCCCCTTTAATATGAAAAATCGATATGAAAATCTTTTTACATTAAAAAAATAATATAACCATTTGATTAATAAGTATATATTGCCTCTAAAAATAGATAATCATCAATAGGTGAAAATCTTTTTTGGTTTTTTGGTTATTTTTGGCTGATTTTGGAATCAATTGAACTTTTGGAGTGATTTTTTTCACAGGGTCTTCAAAGGCGGTTTTCTGGGCTTTCACAGACTTTTCAAAATTTTTCACAGGGTTTTCAAAGACCTTTCAAAGCCTTCTCTCATTTTTACCTTTAAAACGCACTTTTTTCTGATTTTAGCTCTTTTTTACAATTTTAGGTGTCAAAATCTATTTTGACAAAACACGCATTTAATGGTAAAAAATAACCATAAAAACAACAAATTACCACGTATTCCTACCTAATCCCACCTAATCCCACTTAGTACAAAACCTACTGTCAAACTACACCTATGCAAATGCTATTATTGTAGTTGTGCAATCTAAGCTATTTTTCTTATTATATCAATACGTGTTATAATAAAAACTCCAAATCAATATGCAAGGGATTCTTTTACTATAAACTTAGATTTTATTCTTATAAACAAATCAATAAGTTGTTATTTTCATAGAATAATTTTATAAAAATAAGGAATAATTCTAAAAAGTAGAGAAACTGCTTTAAACAGAATGTTGTTCTGCCATTTCTACAAGCTGTGTCATAATCGTTGCTGCTCCAATAAGTCTTTCATCAACGGTAGTCCAATCCCGAATAAGAGCGATACTTTGATCTGGGCGAATTTTTGCCATTGAACCTTGTTTCCCCACCCACTGAACAAGAGCAATACTATTGGCGAAATAGTTATTGCGAAACTGTATGACTATACCTTTTGGTCCAGCATCCAATTTTTCTACATGTGCTTTTCGACACAAGGTTTTGATATGAAAAACTTTAAGGATGTGTTGAACTTCAAGGGGTAAAGGACCAAAGCGATCGATTAACTCGGCTGCAAACTCATTAATCTGTTCTAAATTCTCAAGTTCTGTCAAGCGTCGGTAAAGCCCCATACGTAATGATAAGTCAGGCACAAAACTTTCTGGAATCATCACGGTTGTAGCGAGTGAGATTTGAGGTGACCATTGCTTATCCTCTCTTAGCTCTCCATCTTTTAATTCAGCAACAGCTTCTTCAAGCATTTTTTGATAAAGTTCAAATCCAACTTCTTTGATATGTCCTGATTGTTCTTCACCTAAAAAATTACCTGAACCACGAATATCCATATCGTGACTTGCCAATTGAAACCCAGCCCCCAATGTATCAAGAGATTGTAATACTTTAAGACGACGATCAGCCGCAGGTGTTAAAACTTTACCAGAAGGAAACGTAAAGAGTGCATAAGCACGTTGTTTTGAGCGCCCTACCCTCCCTCGTAACTGGTAGAGTGCTGAAAGACCAAACATCTCAGCGCGATGCACAATTAATGTATTGGCTGTTGGAATATCAAGACCGGATTCAATAATGGTTGTCGATAGCAAAACATCATATTGCCCATCGTAAAATGCATTCATAATATCATCAAGTTGTCCAGCCGGCATTTGTCCATGAGCCACAACAAATTTAAGTTCTGGAACATGTGTTTTGAGATATTCTTCTACAAAAGCTAGATCAGAAATACGAGGACAAACATAGAAACTTTGTCCACCACGATAATATTCTCGAAGCAAAGTTTCGCGTATAACAAGTGCATCAAATGGTGAAATAAAAGTACGAACTGCCATTCTATCAATGGGTGGAGTAGTAATTAATGAAAGTTCACGGACTCCTGATAATGCTAATCCTAAAGTTCGTGGTATGGGGGTTGCTGAAAGTGTAAGAACGTGAATATCACTTTTAAGCTCTTTTAAACGCTCTTTGTGTTTTACACCAAAATGTTGCTCCTCATCAATGATAAGAAGGCCTAAGCGTAAAAAATTGACTGCACCACTTAATAATGCATGGGTTCCAATGACGATATCGATTGTACCATCTGAAATACCTTTTTTAACTTGTGCAAGTTCTTTCCCTTTCACAAGCCTTGAAGCGTGACCAATTTTAACCGGTAATCCTTGAAAACGAGAAATAAACGTCTTGTAATGTTGACGTGAAAGTAAAGTTGTCGGTACAACAATAGCAACTTGATATCCATTTAATGCTGCAACAAAAGCACTTCGAATAGCCACTTCGGTTTTTCCAAAGCCAACATCACCGCATATCAAGCGATCCATCGGCTTTCCTGAGGCTAAATCATCCAAAACGGCATCAATAGCGTTCATTTGATCTTCTGTTTCTTCATAAGGAAAGCATGCAACAAACTCATCAAATAGTCCAACTGGTGGAAGTAAAGCAGGCGCAGTACAGGTTGCACGCTCCGCAGCTATACGGATTAATTGCCCTGCCATTTCTAATAAATGTTTTTTAAGCCGAGCTTTACGTGCTTGCCAAGCAACACCCCCTAATTTATCTAAAGTTACCTCTGTTCCTTCTGAGCCATAACGTGAGAGAAGCTCAATATTTTCAACAGGTAAAAAGAGTAAATCACCTCCAGCATATTTAATTTCAAGACAATCTCGCAAAATTCCAGTGGTTGTGATAGTTTTTAAACCAACAAATTGGCCAATACCGTGATCGATATGCACAACAATATCACCAGAATTTAAAGCAGAAATTTCAGAAATAAAATTTGTATTATTCTTACGCCGCTTTGGTGATCTTATGAAGCGATCGCCCAAAATATCTTGCTCTGCTATAATCGCTAAATCTTCAGCCTCAAAACCATGTTCTATCATGATAACAGCTGCTAATATGCGATCTCGTGGTGTTGCTTTGACAGTTTGCAAGGATTTTACAACATCTATTTTTTTCAATCCATGCTCGTCAAGGACTTGTACCAAACGATTAAGAGATCCTTCACTCCAACACGCTAAAAGTACTTTTTTGCCAGCAGCGCGTAAAGATACGATATGATCAATAACACTTGAAAAAACATTTTTTTCTTGCGCATTACGCTCTTTTACAAAATCATATCCTTGCTTAACATTAGTGTGAATAACTGTTTGTTCCAAACTTTGTGGAATATTAAAAGGCGAAAAATCAATACGCTGTGAAGATTGTTGCACACATTCCAAAACACGCTTTGGCGTTAAATAGAGAAGACTAGGATCTATCGGGTGGTAAGAAGTCGTATTTTCTTTATCATTTTCGCGCTCTTTACGCGCGTTATAATAGTCTTTAATAAGGCGATAGCGTTCAATGAAGACTTCTTCTATGAGATGTTCAAAAACAAGCGGTAAATTGCCACAATGGTCAAAAAAAGTATCAAGGTTTTCATAAAAAAATGGGAGCCAATGTTCCATACCAGCGAAACGCCGACCTTGAGCAATTGCTTCATAAAGCATGTTATTTTTTTGTGATACACCAAATGTACGGGTATAATTGCTTTTAAAACGATTGATGCATTCAGCTGTCAAAACAACTTCGCTCATTGCCTGTAATAAAAGTTCAGTTTTTTGGCGTATTGTCCTTTGACTTTCTGGATCAAATACGCGGATGCTTTCTAAGGTATCTCCAAAAAAATCAAGACGTAAAGGTTCAATATCCATAGGAGAAAAGATATCAAGTATTCCTCCTCTTACAGCGAACTCACCAACATCACGAACAACCGTAACGCGTTCAAAACCATTGGTTTCTAGGAATTGAATTAAATGCCCCATGTTATGTCGCTGGCCAACATGTGCGTGAATAAGCTGAGCTTCTATCATTTCACGGGGAGGCAACTTTTGCATAATTGCATTTGCTGTTGTTAATATAATTGCAGGATGTGGATTTTGACGTAAATTGGCCATGCGTGCCAATGCTGATAGGCGACGTGCCATAATAGCAATTCCTGGTGACACGCGATCATAGGGTAAACAATCCCATGCAGGAAATTGAAGTACGGGCAAATTGGGCTCAATAAAATTTAAAACTTGTTGTAAATGCGCAATTTTTGTTCCGTCTCGAACAACATAGATAAGTGGTTTACCTTGTGCAATTTCTGAACTTAATTTAGCAAGAGCAAAGGCTTCAAATCCATCAGTAACGCCATCAAAAATCATATGAACAGAACTATTTTGGGGAATAACAATTTTTTTAAATATAGGCATCGAAATCAATAAGTTAAGTAAGTATGATAATTGGCAATATCACGAAAAAGTGGACTATCAATTTCAGAGGGTGGTAAAATTTCTCCGGTAATCCATGCGAGTAAGTCGCGATCATCAAAAGACATAATATACTCAAGTTCAGAGAGCGTTTTATCATTCATCCCAGTGATATGAGCATCAACATAATGTCCAAAAATGAGATCCATTTCACGAATACCACGATGCCATGCACGAAAAATCAACCGACGACGACGCGCATCCAATTGATTTTTGTCGTTGACAAAAACTGTCATAAAAAGTCTCCTTGAATAAAGTAATATAAACCATTCAATTAGTCGTATAAATTTGTACCTTGCCTTTAAGGAAGTTCAATAATCTTCTGTTCTTTAAGTGTGATTCGACGATGCATTTGCTTCGCCAAAGCATAATTATGTGTTGCAATAAGAGCAGAAAGACCAGACTGTCGAACAAGGACAGATAAAGCTTGAAAGACATAAGCTGAAGTTACGGGATCAAGATTTCCTGTAGGTTCATCAGCCAAAAGAACCGAAGGACCATTTGCTACGGCACGTGCAATAGCAACACGTTGTTGCTCTCCTCCCGATAACTCTGAGGGACGATGGTTAGCACGATGAGAAATGCGCAGATACGTCAATAATTTACGCGCACGATCTTCTGCGATGGACTTTTTAAATCCTGCTATCATTTGCGGTATCATGACATTTTCTAAAGCCGTGAACTCTGGAAGCAAATGATGAAATTGATAGACAAAACCAATATCATTTCGTCTAATAGCTGTTCGCTCACTATCAGAGCGCTTTGCACAAGAAACCCCCCGTAATATCACATCACCAGCTGTTGGTTTTTCTAATAACCCTGCAATATGAAGAAGTGTTGATTTTCCAGCACCAGATGGCGCGACAAGGGCAACAAGCTCTCCACGATTAAGAATAAAATTTGCTTTATCTAAAACAATGAGCGGCTTATGACTCTCAAAAAAGCGTCTTTCAATCTCTACAAGCTCTAAAATCGCTGTCATTATTCATACCTCAAGGCTTGTACGGGATCTAGCTTAGCGGCGCGCCATGCCGGAATGAAAGCCGCAATAAATGACAAGAATAAAGCCATGATAGCAACCAAAACAGTTTGTTTCCATTCAATTTGTGCAGGCAATTTTGTTAAAAAATAAAGTTGAGGATTAAAAACATCGACATTAAATAACCAAGATATAAAGTCTTGGATATGATTAATATTCGCGGTTGCGATAATACCTAAAATTAAGCCCAATATCGTTCCAATAAAACCAATCATCATTCCTGTGATGATAAATATACGCAAAATAGCACTCTGTTGAGCACCCATCGTGCGTAAAATTGCGATATCATGACTTTTATCTTTTACAAGCATAATAAGGCCTGAAATAATATTTAAAGCAGCAACAAGAACAATCAGAGAAAGAATGAAAAACATGACATTCCTTTCAATCTGTAAGGCTGAAAAAAAGGCCTGATTGCGTGTACGCCAATCAATTAAATAGACTTGTTGATCAACTGCTTTTTCTACAACGGGTTTTATTTGATCAACAGCATCAGGATCGTTTAGAAATAATTCTAAAGACTGTACCTTATCTCCCAAATTAAAAAACATTTGTGCTTCATGGAGAGGCATAAAAACAAATATTGAATCATATTCAGACATACCAACTTCAAAAATAGCAACGACTTTATAAGCTTTTACACGTGGTGTAACACCAAAAGGAGTCTCATCACCATCGGGGGTAATAATACGGAGATCTCTCCCAACTGTAAGCCCCAATTTTTCTGCTAAGCCACTTCCAATTGCAACACCTTCTTCTTGATCAAACCGAGAAATCGATCCTAATTTAATATTTTGAGAGACTGTTTTAAGTTTTTCTAGATCTTGTTTGCGCATACCGCGAACTAAAGCGCCAGAACCCCCTTGAACTTCACCTTGAACAAGCGCTTGACCTTCAATAACAGGCAAAGCAAACTTCACTCCATTTTTAGATTCTAAAGAAGAAATAAGAGTCCTATAATCAGAAAAACCAGAATCAACGGTTTGAACAATAAGATGCCCATTCATACCAAGAATACGATTGAGAAGTTCTGTACGAAAGCCATTCATCACCGACATAACAACAACCAGAGCGAATACGCCCAACATAATCCCAATAAGAGAAATAATTGAAATAACAGATGCAACGACATGCTTTTTATTGGGAATCATATAACGAAAAGCAATCATCCACTCATACGATGAAAACCATTTATTTTTCAGCCTCTTCATAACATTTCCTATTAAAGTATAGAAAGTTGGCTGAGTACATCTTCAACCTTTAGAGATTTTTTTACGCCTGTTTTTCGATCTTTAATTTCAACTTCATTTTGTGCAATGCTGTTAGGACCAATAATGATTTGCGTGGGCAAGCCAATCAAATCCATTGTTGCAAATTTTGATCCAGGACGTTCATTTCTATCATCTAATAATGGATCAAAACCAGCATCCTTTAATCCCTGATAGAGAAACTCACATGCCTTTGTACAGTTTTCATCATCGGGTTTCATATTGATAATCCCAAAATCGAACGGTGCCATCGACTTTGGCCAAACAATCCCCTTTTCATCATGAGAAGCCTCAATAGCGGCCGCAACAAGACGTGAAGGTCCAATCCCATAAGATCCCATAGAGACCACATGCTCTTTTCCATCTTGTCCCATAACTTTTGCCCCCATTGGGGCAGAATATTTAGTACCAAAGTGGAAAATATGCCCAACTTCAATACCACGCGCTGAAAGACGATTTTCTTCAGAAATTTTAGCCCACTCTTCTTCATCATGCATTTCTTCTGTCGCGGCATAAAAAGATGTCCATTGTTTAACAGTATCATCTAAAACAGCTTTATCACTAAAATCAATTGAACTGTTGGGAACGCTAAGTTCAAGAAATTGTCTATCACAGAAGATAGCGCTCTCTCCCGTTTCAGCCAAAATGATAAACTCATGGCTAAGTTCTCCCCCTATTGGACCTGTATCTGCACGCATGGGAATGGCTTTTAAGCCGAGGCGAGAAAAAGTGCGTAAATAAGCCACAAACATACGATTATAAGATGTTTTAGAGCCTTCATAATCAAGATCAAAAGAATAAGCATCTTTCATTAAAAATTCTCGTGCCCGCATCACACCAAAACGTGGGCGAATTTCATCACGAAATTTCCATTGAATATGATACAAATTAAGCGGAAGATCTTTATAAGAACGAACATAGGAGCGAAAAATATCTGTCACCATCTCTTCATTGGTCGGACCATAAAGTAAATCACGCTTTTGACGATCTTTAATGCGGAGCATTTCCAAACCGTAATCATCATAACGACCGCTTTCACGCCAAAGATCAGTGGATTGAATTGTAGGCATCAATATTTCTATTGCACCCGCACGTTCTTGCTCTTCACGAATAATTTTACAAACTTTATCAAGCACTTTTTTTCCCAAAGGAAGCCAAGAATAAATCCCTGATGTTTGTTGTCGAATCATCCCAGCACGCAACATGAAACGATGAGAAACAATTTCTGCTTCTTTAGGATTCTCTTTTAAAAGAGGAAGGAAATATTGAGAAAGACGCATTGAAATAATTAACTCCTACACAGATCTATCATATTGGAACAATTTAACATACCCTCTATTCATCTATAGCCATATTCTGAATACTTGCAAATATAACGATCTTATCGTTTAAAAATTTGTTGTGCTTTATTCTCTATTTTTCTTATTGAGCAATAAAATAAAAATACTCTTCTCTTTTTAAATAACGTAATATGGAAATGCTTTATTTTGATCGATGTAAAAAAACTGTACAGAGAGGTTTTTTTTGCCAAATTTCATGAACAGCCGCTCTTACTGCACGTCGTGTTGCCTCTCGAATGACTTCATTATTTTTCCGTTTCATGCGTGGGATGTTATAAACTGTATTTTCCACAACCTCTAAAAGAATATCTTTCAATTTTTCCCCCTTTCCATTACTCTCAGGGAGTCCAAACATACTGAAACCGATATCATCTAATAACTCATGCTTGCTATTCATATGGAGAGAAACAGCAACATGACCAGCGTAACTTAGTTTTCTACGTTCACGAATTCCTAGCTCATACTCATCTCCAAGAAGACAGCCATCCTTATAAATACGGCCAACAGGAACTTGATCAATAACTTCTACAGGCGTTGGTGCAAGACGCAACATATGGCCATTTCTAATATCTCTAACAATTTTAATACCTGCTTGACGCGCTAAAGCAGCTTGAGCAGTAAGATGTATTGCCTCACCATGCACAGGCACAAGTATCTGTGGTTTTATCCAATCATACATCTGGAGAAGTTCTGAACGACGGGGATGACCTGAAACATGAACAAGTGCATCTTCATTCGTAATAACTTTAATACCCAAATCGATGAAACGATTTTGTATCTCAAAAATTGCTTTTTCATTGCCTGGAATACTTCGTGATGAATAAATAACAGTATCACCCGTGGAAAGCGCAATATTTCTCATTCCCTCACGTGACAGTTTAGCCAAAGCAGCACATGGCTCACCTTGGCTTCCTGTGACAATTAAAACAAGTTCTTTTCGTGGAATATAACCATAATCATCTTCCGTTACAAATGGCGCTAACCCATCCATATAACCAAGCTCTTGTGCGACCATAATACTTCGCTTAAGGGAACGCCCAATGACAAGCACCTTACGCCCAACAGCTTCAGCCGCAAGAGCAATAGAACGTATCCGACCAATATTAGAAGCAAAAGTTGCTATTGCAACACGCCCTTCAGCTTTTGAAATAATCTCAGAAAGACTGGTTTGAACTTGCTGCTCTGATGGAGATATACCATCCCGACACGCGTTTGTGGAATCACAAAGCAATGCTAAAACACCTTTATTGCCTAAAGCTCGAAATTTTTTTTCATCCGTTACAGCCCCCAATGAAGGCGTATGATCAATTTTCCAATCACCCGTATGGATTACAGTCCCCAAAGACGTTGTAATGGCTAAAGATACAGATTCTGGTATCGAATGATTAACAGCAATAGCCTCTATGGCAAAGGGACCAACCTGAAAACAATCCCCTGCTTGAAAAATATTGAGTGAAATTTTTTGAGATTCAAAATCTGATTGCCTTTTACTTTCCAATAACCCTGCCGTGAAAGCGGTACAGTAAAGTGGAACTTGTAACTTTGGCCATAAATCAAGAACAGCCCCATAATGATCTTCATGTGCATGTGTTAAAACAAGACCACGTATATTATGTTTTTCACTTTCTAGAAAACGAATATCAGGGAGAATAAGATCGGCCCCTGGTAATTCAGAACCAGCAAAACTAACGCCCATATCAACAAGCAACCATTCACGAAGATTTTGGGAGCCAAATCCATAAGCAGCCAAATTCATTCCTATTTCACCCACACCTCCCAGAGGTAAAAAAACAAATTCACATCTATTGGTTGCAACCATAAACATCTCCCAAATCATTAAGATAATCGGATGGTAAAATAATTTTTTTAATAACGACCTGCATTAACAGAAGCAGCCGAACCAAAATGAACATCTCCAGCTGTTATAATGGCTGTCTGACCATTTTTTTGTTTTATGATGCAGTTAAAATCATGATCAAGACCATTAAAAATACCCTCAACGATTTTGTCATCATTCACTACTTTGACATATTTTCCAAGGTGAGCAGAATATAAAAGCCATTTCTTTCGGATTATTTCACATCCTTTTGGTTGTTTCCAAAGAAGGTAATTTCTAGAAAAAGACTCCGTCAAAACCGTAAATAACTGTTCTGCCTCAACATGCAAACCGATATTCTGTAAGCTTGAAGTGGGATAGGGTGCATCTTCATAATTATATTTCACATTTATTCCAATACCAATAACCAATGCATATTGTTGTGATGGCAATTTTAAAATCTCGAGCAAAACTCCAGAGCTTTTCGCTCCTCTGAGTAAAATATCGTTGGGCCATTTTAAGCTCACAATATTGTTTGTTTGTTTTTCATCTTTTGTAAATTGTTTTATTGCCTCTGCCACACTAACTCCAGCAACAAAACCAAGTTGAGCAGCAGTTTGATGAACAATATCATCAATTAACAATAGACTAGAATAAAGGTTCCCTTTTGGACTAGACCAAGTCCTCCCCCTTCTCGCTCTTCCCTGTGATTGTTCTTGTGCAACAATCCAAAGATAACCTTGATGACCAGTTTGCGCTTTTCGTTGCGCAATGAGATTGGTTGAATCAACACTTTCGTACGATTCAACGGTGTATCCTTGTTTCTTGGCAAAATCTGATAAAATATAAACCATATTCATTAAAATAACGCAGCGGCTGCTTTTTCTGCCAATTCGGCAAACCAAATTCCAAAAAAAGTGTAAAATAAAATAAATAATGCAGAAAGGCCAAGACAAAATTGAAGCTCATTTGATAAAGCAACAAAATGCGCTTTTGCGTCATCAAACCACATAATTTTAATGACTCGTAAATAGTAAAAAGCGCCAACGACAGACGCTATCATACCAACAATAGCAAGTGGTGTCAGACCAGCATGAACAGCAGCAGAAAATGTATACCACTTCCCAAAAAAACCAGCCATAGGTGGTATACTGGCTAGCGAGAAAAGCTGTATTGTCATGACAATCGCCATAAACGGATTTGTCTTTGCTAACCCTGAAAGATCATAAATATTTTCAACATTGCCACTCTTGGAGCGCATTCCAAGAATAAAAGCAAATGAGCCAAGAGTGACACCAAGATAAATGGTCATATAAAGAATAACACTTTTTATTCCTAGCATATCTCCAGCCGATAAACCAACAAGTGCATAGCCCATATGACTGATCGACGAATAAGCCATTAAGCGCTTAATATTATTTTGACCAATTGCAGCAAACGCACCAAGTATCATTGATGCAAGTGCCATGAAGACCAAAATTTGCTGCCATGCAGGCATCGCGCTATCAACACGCCCTAGGGGAATGAAGGTCATCACAATAATACGAATGATTAAAGCCATTGCAGCGACTTTAGGCGCACCAGCAAAAAATGCTGTAATCGGTGTTGGAGCTCCTTCGTAAACATCAGGTGTCCACATATGAAATGGAACAGCAGAAATTTTGAAAGCCAAACCAGCTAAAATAAAAACAATTCCAAAAATAACCCCCAATTGTAAATTTTCACCTTTTAAAGCAAGAGCAATTTCGTGAAAACCAATTTGACCGGTAAAACCATAAAGCAAAGAAATACCATAAAGCAGTAATCCTGAAGATAATGCTCCTAAAACAAAATATTTTATACCGGCTTCAGAAGATTTTACATTATTACGATTAATCGCTGCTAAAACATATAAAGCTAAGGATTGTAGTTCTAACCCCATATAAAGCGACAGCATATTACCTGCTGAAATCATAAACATCATGCCAAGAGTTGCTAAAAGAACAAGCACTGGAAATTCAAATATATTGAATTTTTGCGCATTGGCAAAACCAACAGACATGATAAGAGAAAAGAGTGCGCCAATAAGCATTAAAATTTTCATATAACGACTAAAGGAATCGATAATGAGGGCATTGGTTTGAAATGAACCACTTTTCGGAAAAACGATGAGAATAATAATGGTTGCCACAAGAAGAGCCATGGCTAAACCTGTCACTGATAGAGAAGCTCGTGCATTGGAATAAACACCAATCATAAGCAACATTACCCCCCCTAATGCAATTAAAATCTCTGGAAGAATTAAGACTAATTGTGTTATTATTTCACTTTGCATGAGAATTCTTCCCTGATCTAGTGTAGTTTATTGATGAGGGCTTCTACGGAAAACGCCGTCACTTTAAGAATAGGCGTTGGATAGATACCAAAGAATATTGTAAGAATAACCATCGGATAAAGAATAAATTTTTCCCTTGAAGAGAGATCTATCAGTACTTTTAAATTCTCTTTATCCAAGGAACCAAAAACCATGCGCCGATAAAGATAAAGAGCATAGGCTGCTGACAAGATAACACCTGTTGTTGCTAAAACAACAACCAATTTATTCACTTGAAAAACACCTATTAAGGTTAAAAACTCACCCAAAAATCCTGAAGTTCCAGGTAATCCGACATTTGCCATGGTGAAGATTAAGAAAACAACAGCATATTTGGGCATATTATTTACTAAACCACCAAATGCTGAAATTTCACGCGTATGCAAGCGATCATAGATCACCCCAACACAAAGAAATAAAGCCGCGGAAACAATTCCGTGCGACAGCATCTGATAAATAGCCCCTTGTATCCCCTGTTCATTCGCAGCAAAAATACCCATCGTTACATATCCCATATGCGCTATTGAGGAATATGCAATAAGTTTTTTGATGTCACTTTGAACAAGTGCAACCAATGAGGTATAAATAATAGCGATAAGTGATAATGTAAAAACAAAAGGCGCAAAATCTGCTGAAGCGATAGGAAACATAGGTAAAGAAAAGCGAAGAAAACCATACCCACCTAATTTGAGTAAGACACTCGCTAAAATAACAGAACCTGCTGTGGGTGCTTCTACGTGCGCATCAGGAAGCCAAGTATGAACTGGCCACATCGGCATTTTAACAGCAAAAGAAGCAAAAAATGCAAGCCATAACCACATTTGCATATGAGCAGGAAACTGATAATTGAGTAAAGTTGGTATATCAAGGGTTCCAGCCTGCCAATACATAGCCATAAGAGCAACCAGCATAAGTACTGACCCCAGTAAAGTATATAAGAAAAACTTGATACTTGCATAAACACGACGGGCTCCACCCCACACCCCTATAATGATAAACATTGGAATGAGGCTGCCTTCAAAAAAAACATAAAACAATATTGCGTCAAGAGCACAAAAGACTCCAATAATCGTAACTTCAAGAAGAAGAAAAGCAATCATATAAGCTTTTAATCTCTCTTTAACATTCTCCCAACTTGCTAAAATACAGAAAGGCAAAAGAAAAGCCGAGAGAACAACAAAAAGAATAGAAATACCATCAACCCCCATATGATAGCTAATACCATTCCCTAGCCAACTAAATTTTTCAACCATTTGAAAATTCGGATTGGTAGAATCAAACCCTATCCAAATAATTAAAGAAATAATAAAAACAAATATCGTCGTAAAAAATGCGACATTCCGTATATTATGGCGCGCAGCTTCACTATCATCTTTGATAAACAAAATCAGAAGCACACCAACAAGTGGTAAAAATGTAACCGTAGAAAGAATAGGCCAATCGGTCATTAGTTTATGCCCCCGATCATCATCCATGTAATAAGCATCGCAACACCTATAAGCATCGCAAATGCATAGTGGTAAAGATAGCCTGTTTGCATCCGAACAACTCTATTTGTAATATCAACAACACGTGCTGCAATACCATTAGGACCTAGACCATCAATAATTTTACCGTCTCCCACTTTCCAAAGAAAAGAACCAATTCTAAAGGTAGGACGAACAAATAAAAAGTTATATAATTGATCGAAATACCATTTTTGATAAAGAAAGTGATATACTCTTGGCATAATATGAGCCATTTTCTTGGGAAGAGATGGAAAAGAAATATAGAACAAATAGGCGAACATAAAACCAAGAACCATTGCTATAAATGGCGACCATTTTACCCAATTAAAGACATTATGAGCATCATGAAGAATATGATTGTGGCTGCTTGTAAACAATGCTCCCTTCCAAAAAGCATCATAGAGGTTACCAAAAAAGTAAGGTTGGAAAACGACACCAGCAAATATTGCTCCAATAGATAAAATAAAGAGTGGAATTAACATCACTGGAGGCGATTCATGAACATGATGCATAACATCAGCAGTTGCCCGTGGTTTTCCATGGAATGTCATAAAGATAAGCCGCCATGAATAAAAGCTTGTCAATAAAGCAGCAAAAACCAGAAGATAAAAAGCATATCCTGAAGCAATATTATGGGATGCAAAAGCAGACTCTATAATCGCATCTTTTGAGAAAAAACCAGCCGTCCCGAAAAGTGTTCCTGGTATTCCAACACCGGTCAATGCAATGGTCCCGACCATCATCATCCAATACGTGACCTTTATATGCTTGCGTAACCCACCCATTTTTCGCATATCTTGTTCATCAGATACAGCATGAATGACAGAACCCGCACCAAGAAACAGTAAGGCTTTAAAAAAAGCATGGGTAAAAAGATGAAAGACAGCAGCACCATAAGCCCCAATACCTAATGCCACAAACATATACCCAAGTTGAGAACATGTAGAATAAGCAATAACACGTTTAATATCATTCTGCACCAACCCCACAGTTGCTGCAAAAAACGCCGTTGTTGCGCCAACAATAATAATCACGGTCAAAGCAGTTGAAGATAGTTCAAAAATTGGCGACATACGCGCAACCATAAAAACACCCGCCGTTACCATTGTGGCGGCATGAATAAGTGCTGATACGGGTGTTGGTCCCTCCATCGCATCAGGAAGCCAAGTATGTAAAAGAAATTGTGCTGATTTTCCCATCGCACCAATAAATAATAAAAGACATGTAATGGTAAGTGCCGCCTGTCCTTCAAGCTGCCAACCTAAAAATGTCATATTTTGTATAAAGCTATTGTCTGCAGCTTTTGCAAAGATAGAGGCAAAATCAACCGATTGGAATAAAACAAAAATACTAAATATTCCTAAGAGAAAACCAAAATCTCCAACACGATTGACCACAAAAGCTTTCATTGCAGCCTTATTGGCAGAATCGCGCTGAAACCAAAAACCTATAAGCAAATAAGACGCAAGTCCTACACCTTCCCAGCCAAAAAACATCTGGATCAAATTATTGGATGTCACCAACATAAGCATCATAAATGTAAACAGAGAGAGATAAGAAAAAAAACGGGACCTTGAAGGATCATGGTGCATATAACCAATTGAATAAATATGCACCAATGCCGAAACACTGTTTACAACAATGAGCATGACCGCTGTTAATGTATCAATATGGAAAGCCCAATTAAAACTTAAATTACCAACAGCGAGCCAATGTAATACTAATACATCAATTGCTGGAGTATGACCAAGTGCAAGATTGAAAAATGCTATCCACGACAATATGGCAACAATCACCATAAAGCTACATGTTATCAATTCACTTGCACGATCTCCTATCGTTTTTCCACCTAGTGCAGCAATGAGAAAACCCAAAAGTGGAAGAAAGACAATCGTATAATACATCACTGGTTAGCCTTTCATTACGTTAACATCTTCAACCGCAATAGAACCACGATTACGGAAAAAAACAACAAGAATTGCTAAACCAATGGCCGCTTCAGCAGCCGCGACAGTTAAAACAAATAAAGCGAATATCTGACCAACGAGATCATGAAGAAATGCTGAAAATGCAACAAAATTGAGATTAACTGAAAGTAATATAAGCTCAATAGACATCAAAATAATAATCACATTTTTTCTGTTGAGAAAAATTCCAGCAACACCAATTGTAAACATTAAAGCAGAAACAGTGAGATAATGCGTAATATCAATATACATATCCATAGCCCCCTCAAATACCCTTGCCTGATTCAACTTGCTTAATCTCAATGGCACTTTCTACCGTTCTAGAAACTTGCTCCGCAATAGATTGTCGCTTTACTCCTGATTTATGACGAAGTGTTAAAACAATAGCACCAATCATTGCAACCAATAAAATTATTCCAGCAATTTGAAAATAGAAAACATAATCCGTATAGAGAATATCTCCTAATGCTTGTGTATTTGTTCGCTGTACTAAATCTGGCATTGGTTGCGTAACATGCGTTCTTAAGACTGGAGAAAAATGGCTACTCACAAAAACAACAATCAATTCTACAGCGATAATAAAGCCAATAAGAGCTCCAATAGGCGCATATCGAAGAGCGCCACTCTTTAACTCAGCAAAGTCAACATCCAGCATCATAACGACAAATAAAAATAAAACAGCGACAGCTCCAACATAAACAACAAGCAGAATAAGCCCCAAAAACTCTGCTCCGGCAAGCAAAAATAAAGCCGCTGCATTAAAAAATGCAAGGATTAAAAATAAAACAGAATGCACAGGATTGCGTGCTGTAATAACAATCACTGCACTTGTTAGCATAATAAAAGCAAACAAATAGAAAAATGCCGCCGCTAGATCTGTTAGCATAGGCTTCTCCTTAATTATCCAAACAATTGGTACAAAACTTTCATACCAGATTACAATTTATCGGAAATTATCCGACACCTCATTTAGCGACACACTTAACGATAAGGTGCATCCATCAATATATTTCGAGCAATTTCTCGCTCCCAACGATCTCCATTCATTAAAAGTTTTTCTTTATCATAATAGAGTTCTTCACGCGTTTCTGTTGCAAATTCAAAATTTGGACCTTCAACAATAGCCTCTACTGGACAAGCTTCTTGACAAAAACCGCAGTAAATACACTTAACCATATCAATATCATAACGAACAGTTCTACGCGTACCATCATTCCGTCGCGGTCCAGCCTCAATTGTAATTGCTTGTGCAGGGCAAATTGCTTCACATAATTTACAGGCAATACACCGTTCTTCACCATTCGGATAGCGACGCAGTGCATGTTCACCACGAAAACGCTGAGATACAAAACCCTTTTCATAAGGATAATTAATCGTAGGCTTTGGCGAAAAAAATTGACGCATGGCTAAGAAAAAAGCACTCACAAATTCTAATAAAAGGAGTGACTTTGCCGCCTGAATAAAACCTGACATCGTAAAATCTCCTCTTAAACGAAATTCGTAAACTTTAAAAAAGCCGCTGTTATCACAACCATTGCTAGTGAGAGAGGAAGAAAAACCTTCCAACCAAGCCGCATGAGCTGATCATAGCGATAACGTGGAACAAATGCTTTAACGATAGCAAACCAAAAAAACACAAAACAGACTTTTAAAACAAACCAAATAACACCAGGAATCCAATTCAGCCACCAAACATCCAAGGGAGGGAGCCAACCGCCTAAAAATAAAATGGTTGTTAATGCGCACATTAAAACAATAGCAACATATTCACCAAGAAAGAAGAGCATGTAAGGCGTTGAAGAATATTCTACCATATGACCAGCAACAAGCTCAGACTCTGCTTCCACCAAATCGAATGGAGGACGGTTTGTCTCTGCGAGCGCAGAAATAAAAAATATAATAAACATTGGAAAAAGGACTAACCAATTCCAATCGAGAAAACTGTTAAAAGGAAGACCTAGAGTTGTACCAAGACCATTTGTTTGTTTAAGAACAATTGTTGTGAGATCCAACGAACCACTTACTAAAATGACGGTCACAAGCACAAAACCAATAGAAACTTCATAAGAAACCATTTGTGCCGCCGAACGAAGAGCTCCCAAGAAAGGATATTTTGAATTTGATGCCCATCCCCCCATAATAACACCATAAACTTCAAGAGATGAAATGGCTAAGATATAAAGCAAACCAACATTAATCTTCGCAACTTCCCAGCCCTCACTGACAGGGATAACAGCCCAAGTCGATAAAGCAAGAGTCGCTGAAACAAAAGGAGCTAAAAGAAAAACCCCCTTATTTGCACCTGCAGGGATAATAGGTTCTTTCACAACAAATTTAATTAAATCTGCAAAAGACTGTAGCAATCCCCACGGACCAACAACATTGGGACCACGCCGCAATTGTACTGCAGCCCAAATTTTTCTATCTGCATAGAGAAGATAAGCAACTAAAACCAACAGAACAACCAAAAGAAAGAGTGTTTTTCCAACGATAATAAGTAATGGCAACAGCCAAGTCATAAAGAAATCATACATCATTATTCCTTTTCTTTTGCCCTTACTCTACAGCTTGCATAGCACGGCTTTTTGCAAGAGATGAACATTCAGCCATAACGGCAGAAGCACGTGCTATCGGATTTGTCAAATAAAAGTCTTTAACCATAGAAGTAAATGTTTGACTCTCCAGGGAAACCATTTTTGAACCAAGCGCCTTAAGATCACTTATATCAGAAGGCATTATATCATCAACGGCATAAAAATGTGGATAATCATTAAACAAGCATTGTCTTAATTGAGAGAGAGAATCAAAAGGGAGCCTTTGCCCTAAAACATCCGATAAGGCACGCAAAATAGCCCAATCTTCTTTTGCTTCACCTGGAGCAAAACCAGCCCGATTTGTCATTTGAACACGCCCTTCTGTATTCACATAAAGCCCTGATTTTTCAGTGTAGGCCGATGCAGGCAAAATAACATCAGCAGCATGTGCACCATTATCACCATGACTACCAATATAAACTTTAAAAGCTTTTATATTGGCCAATTCCACTTCATCAGCACCAAGCAAAAATAAAACTTCACAGGTTTTTAGAATATTTGCAACCCCAAGTTGAGACGTAAAACCTATGTCCAACCCTCCAACGGTCGACGCTGCATTATGAAGAACCCCAAACCCATTCCATTCTTCACTAAGAGCACCAATATTATCCGCTAACTTAGCAAGGCTTTTTAAAACAGATAATCCTTCATTTCCTGAAACTGCCCCCTCTCCGATAAGAATAAGAGGCCTCTTTGCTTCTTTTAAGATATTAAAAAAAGAATCCTCTCCACGAATAAGTGTATTTAATGCATCACTCCCAGATCCAAGATAAGAATAAGGATAACGTAAATCGACTTCCTCTCCAATGAGCGCGATAGGAAAATTTCCCATCCGTTGGCGCTTTAAAATACGCGCATTTAAAACAGCAGCTTCATGGCGTGGATTAGAGCCCACAATAAGCAGGGCATCAGCCTGTTCAATCCCCGCGATTGTAGGATTAAAAATATAACTCGAACGCCCAAACTCTGGCGATAAAGCAACGCCTTTTTGACGACAATCAAAGAGTTTTGAACCCAACGAGATCAGTAATGCTTTAAGGGCATACATTTCCTCAACAGAAGCAAGATCCCCAGCAATAGCTCCAATTTTTTCTGGCAAGATTTTAGAAACTACGGTTTTAATTTTTGCAAAAGCTTCTGCCCAACTAACAGGTTGAAGTTTTCCGTCTTTCCGTACATAGGGTCTATCAAGCCGCTGAGTCCGTAATCCATCCCAAATAAAACGCGTTTTGTCAGAAATCCATTCCTCATTTACATCTTCATTTGTACGCGGCATAATCCGCATAACTTCACGGCCGCGGCTATCAATACGGATAGCACTACCAAGAGCATCCATCACATCAATCGATTCTGTTTTCACCAATTCCCACGGACGCGCATGAAATGCGTAAGGTTTTGAAGTTAAAGCCCCCACTGGACAAAGATCAATAACATTTCCCTGTAATTCAGATGTCATAGCTTTTTCAAGATATGTCGTAATTTCAGCATCTTCACCACGACCGATCAAACCAAGTTCAGAAATACCTGCGACTTCCGTTGTAAAACGAACACACCGTGTGCAATGAATACACCTTGTCATCACAGTTTTGACAAGAGGCCCAATATATTTATCTTCTACAGCACGTTTATTTTCTGTATAACGAGAACAATCTCGCCCATAAAGCATTGCTTGATCTTGAAGATCGCATTCTCCCCCTTGATCACACACTGGACAATCCAAAGGATGATTAATGAGAAGAAATTCCATAACACCTTCACGTGCTTTTTTTACCATCGCCGTATTGGTAAAAATTTCTGGTGCTTCACCGTTAGGCCCTACCCGTAAATCACGAACTCCCATCGCACAAGAAGCCTGAGGTTTTGGAGGACCTCCCTTGACCTCAACCAAACACATGCGACAATTGCCAGCAATTGACAAAGATTCATGAAAACAAAAACGCGGGACTTCTGCCCCAGCCGCCTCAGCTGCCTGAAGCAACGTGTAGTAATCAGGAACTTCAATCTCTTTGCCATCAACTTTGATATTTATCATCACTCATCCAACCTGCGGATAATCCACTTAAAATTTGCATTCGGTTGCTCTTTTAAAAATCTTCTATCCCACTGCTTCCAAAGCAATATTTTTTCTTTGCACGACATTTCGCGTGTATTCATCAATTCTACGCTCGATTTCCGGACGGAAATTACGAATCAACCCTTGTACTGGCCACGCTGCCGCATCACCAAGTGCGCAGATTGTGTGCCCTTCAACCTGTTTAGAAACCTCAAATAACAGATCAATTTCACGCTTTTGCGCTCTTCCCTCAACCATACGTCCTAAAAGGCGCATCATCCACCCTGTGCCTTCACGGCATGGCGTACACTGACCACAACTCTCATGTTTGAAAAAAGCCGATATCCGCCAAATTGCCTTGATAATATCAGTCGATTTATCCATAACAATCATACCCCCTGTGCCAAAAGAAGATCCGACATCGCGCATTCCATCAAAATCCATGATCGCATCAACCATATCCTCACCACGAACAACTGGACAAGAAGCGCCTCCTGGAATAACCGCTAAAAGATTATTCCATCCGCCACGAATACCCCCCGTATGTTTTTCAATTAATTCACGGAAAGAAACACCTAGGGCTTCTTCAAAGGTACAAGGGGCATTAACATGACCGGAAACCATAAATAATTTTGTTCCGACATTATTTGCACGCCCAATTGATGAAAACCAGGAAGCCCCTCGACGTAAAATCGTTGGAACAACCGCTATCGATTCGACATTGTTGACTGTTGTTGGACAGCCATAAATCCCCATATTTGCAGGGAATGGCGGTTTGAGACGAGGTTGCCCTTTTTTCCCCTCAAGACTTTCGAGAAGCGCTGTTTCTTCACCACAAATATAAGCACCGGCCCCATGATGAATAATAATATCACAAGCATGACCATATTTTGTTTTTTTGCCAAGCAAGCCTGCTTCATAACATTCATCCACAGCCGCTTGAAGCGCTTCACGCTCACGAATATATTCACCACGAATATAAATAAAAGCAACATTTGATCCCATTGCAAAAGTAGCAATTGCACATCCTTCAATCAAAGTATGGGGGTCATGGCGTAAAATATCGCGGTCTTTACATGTCCCAGGCTCCGATTCATCAGCATTAACAACCAAATAATGAGGACGACCATCATTCTGCTTTGGCATAAAGGACCATTTCATTCCAGTAGGAAAACCAGCACCACCACGACCGCGTAAACCTGACGCCTTCACCTCATCAATGATCCAATCACGACCTTTATTAATAATCTCTTTCAAACCACTCCAATGCCCACGCAACATTGCAGCCTTTAATGATTTGTCTTTTAAACCATAAATATTGGTGAAGATACGGTCTTTATCAGTTAGCATACCCCACCTTTTTCTCTATTACCCGTAGCATTTTTAGCTTTTCCTCAAATGCAATTTTAAAAAACTTCTTAAAACTTTCTACTTTTAATTAGATGTCGTTATAATATGGATAAAATAATGAAATATCTTTTCAAAAAATATTTAACTAAGATCCCATTCCCTTATGATCCTTTTTTCTTTGAAGATTTGAGAGATTTTCTTTTTTCTTCATCTTCAAGAAGAGATGTTAAACCACTAATCGGCTCCGAAGATTGACGACTGTTTTGTGGACCAACCTTTATCTCAGCCCCCTTTCCTGCCTTAAATGCATCAATAATCTCTTCAAGGCGTTCAGCTGTGAGATCTTCATAAGTATCTTTAAAAATCATAACCATAGGAGCATTAACACAAGCGCCAAGACACTCCACCTCTTCCCATGATAATGTTCCATCCTGATTGGTCGTAAAAGGTTCATGATGAATTTTTTTCTGACAAACTTTAATCAATTCATCAGAACCACGTAACATACAAGGAGTCGTACCACACACTTGAATATGCGCTTTTGTCCCTACAGGCTTAAGCTGAAACTGAGTATAAAAAGTAGCAACCTCTAGGACCCGGATATATGCCATAGAAAGAATTTGAGCGATATGCTCAATTGCAGCACGTGTCACCCAACCATCTTGCTCTTGTGCACGCATTAATAACGGAATAACAGCCGATTGTTCACGCCCTACAGGATATTTTTCTATGGTATTTTTCACCCATATCTGATTTTCCTTTGTAAAAGAAAACTCTGCGGGCTGATAGACATCATCTGCAAGACGGCGTACGGACATTAGCGATCAACCTCCCCAAAAACAATATCAATCGAACCCAAAATAGCTGTAGCATCCGCCAACATATGACCTCGGGTTAAAAAATCCATAGCTTGGAGATGAGCAAACCCAGGAGCACGCAACTTAACACGATAAGGCTTATTGGTTCCATCTGAAACAAGATAAACACCAAACTCACCCTTTGGCGCTTCTACTGCAACATAGACTTCTCCAGGAGGCGTATGAAAACCTTCCGTATAGAGTTTAAAGTGATGAATCAGCGCTTCCATTGAGCTTTTCATCTCAGACCGCTTTGGTGGTACAATTTTGCGATCTAAACTCGAAACTGGTCCATTCTTTTCACTACCAAGCAATCGTTCTACGCATTGACGCATAATTTTCGCTGATTGACGCATTTCTTCCATACGAATAAGATAGCGATCATAACAATCACTATTTTTACCTATAGGAATATCAAATTCCATTTCATCGTAACATTCATAAGGCTGACTTTTACGCAAATCCCACGGTACACCAGCACCACGGATCATAACCCCAGAAAAACCACGTGCCCAAGCTTCGTCAATACTGACAACACCAATATCCACATTACGCTGCTTAAAAATCCGATTTGGTGTCACAAGCGCATCAAGTTTTCCAAGAGAAACAAGAAACGGATCAATAAAATTACCAATGTCCTCAACTAAAGATTCTGGTAAGTCTTGGTGCACACCACCAGGGCGAAAATAATTGGCATGAAGACGCGCTCCACAGGCACGCTCATAAAAAATCATCAATCTTTCACGTTGCTCAAACCCCCAAAGCGGTGGAGTTAAAGCACCAACATCCATCGCCTGTGTCGTTACATTAAGCAAATGATTAAGAATACGCCCAATTTCAGAAAACAAAACACGTATTAACTGTCCTCTTTTGGGAACCTCAACACCTAATAATTTTTCAATCGCAAGAACAAAAGCATGTTCCTGATTCATAGGAGCAACATAATCTAAACGATCTAGATAAGGCCCTGCTTGAAGATACGTCTTTGTTTCCATTAATTTTTCGGTACCGCGATGTAATAACCCGATATGCGGATCTACACGCTCAACAACTTCACCATCCAACTCTAGAACCATGCGCAAAACGCCATGCGCTGCAGGATGCTGCGGACCAAAATTGATATTAAAGTTTCGAACATTGACCTCAGCCACAATCAACCCCTTGCTTTCTTAAAAAACTTCATATCAAACATTAAAAAAATCTATCATATTAAAAACATTTAATTATTTAAGAAACACACTACTCTAATATAATACCTTATCAAAACCAATGTTATTTTTTTCCATCTACTTTTTCATCACAAGGTAAAATATATTGTCCACCTTCCCAAGGAGAAAGAAAATCGAAATTACGCATTTCTTGGCGCAAAACAACGGGCTCATAAATCACCCTCTTTGCTTCATTATCATAACGGCATTCAACAAATCCTGTCACAGGAAAGTCTTTGCGTAAAGGATATCCTTCAAACCCATAATCTGTTAAAATCCGTCTCAAATCCGGATGACCTGAAAATAAAATCCCATACATGTCATAGGTTTCACGTTCATACCACTCTGCACCAGGATAAACGATACAAGCGGAAGCAACAGGCGTATTTTCATCTGTACGAACTTTAACACGTAAGCGTAAATTCTCACGAGGAGACAGTAATTGGTAAGAAATATCAAAACGCTTATCGCGAGAAGGATAATCCACACCACTAATGTCTGTGAGATTAATAAATTGACAGCGAGAATCATCACGAACAAACATTAGGACATCGATAATTGCATCAAGACGCACCACAATGGTTAATTCACCAAAAGCAAAAACAGTCTCTTCTAGCTTATTTCCCAACTTGCTTTCCAAATATGCTGCAAGTTCAACCAGTGATTCATCCATCATGATACGAAAACTCTCTATCGCTCTATGGATCCGGTACGACGGATTTTTTTCTGTAACAACAATATGCCGTATAATAATGCCTCCGCTGTAGGAGGACAGCCTGGAACATATATATCGACAGGCACGATACGATCACATCCACGCACCACTGAATAGGAATAATGATAATATCCCCCACCGTTTGCACATGACCCCATAGAAATTACATAACGTGGCTCTGGCATCTGATCATACACTTTTCTTAAAGCAGGCGCCATCTTATTTGTTAGAGTACCTGCTACCACCATCACATCTGACTGACGGGGTGAAGCTCGTGGTGCATATCCAAAACGCTCATTATCATAATGCGGCATTGAACACTGCATCATTTCAATAGCACAACAAGCCAAACCAAAACTCATCCACATTAAAGAACCGGTACGTGCCCAAGTAATCAAGGCATCTGCTGAGGTAACTAAAAAACCCTTATCTGATAATTCAGCATTAATATCACAAAAAAACTTATCATCTGATCCTACCAGTTTTCCCGTATTGGGATCAATGATTCCTTTTGGTTTTGGAGCTGTAATCGTTGAATTATTAGATCTTAATTCCATTCAAGAGCTCCTTTTTTCCATTCATATATAAAGCCAATAGTCAAAATCGCTAAAAACACAATCATCGACCAAAAGCCAAACATACCTATCGATTTGAATGAAACAGCCCAAGGAAAAAGAAAAGCAACTTCAAGATCAAAAATAATAAATAAAATTGAAACCAAATAGAAACGAATATCAAACTTCATGCGTGCATCACTAAATGAATTAAACCCACATTCATAAGCCGATAATTTTTCAGGATCGGGAGAACGATATGCTACAATGTAAGGTGTAATCAACAAAACCCCAGCAATAATCGCTGACACAATAATAAAAATCAAGACCGGCAAATAAGAGCTCAATAAATAAGCCATAACCCTCTTCCATCGTAACGAAATGCCTGAGTTTAACACAATGACTCGATATTGCGAGATCAAACAGACAAATTTAACAATCGCTCTATTAATTCTGCTCATACGGCTTGAAAGGTATACAGAGCGATACTTTTCTTATCGGCATAGGTAACGCAGAGCAAAGAAAGACGCAAGCACTATTCTTATAAACCATATAAAAAGGAAGAAAAAACATATCCCCCCTAAATTAGACACTCCATACCTAATTCATAACACATAAATATCAAGAGAAATTCCATAAGGAAACATAAAATGGCGCGAGTGACGGGGCTCGAACCCGCGACCTCCGGCGTGACAGGCCAGCACTCTAACCAACTGAGCTACACTCGCGCATTTCTTTCGAACCAATTCATTATTGGTATAAGGGGTCGTGTAAGGGGTTCATACGTTTATGTCAAGAAGACTTATGCATTTTTTTAAAAAAATCATCAAACACAATCTTTATTCTTGCGTTTGCGAAAAAATTTCCTTAAAGAGAGCCTATTCAATTGCTGATCATTGGCATTGGGCGATTAGCTCAGCTGGTAGAGCGCCTCGTTTACACCGAGGATGTCGGGAGTTCGAGTCTCTCATCGCCCACCATTTGTTTTTATATCAATAATAACTTGTTGGTTTTATACATACTCATGAGTGAGTAAGCTTTTGAAGCTTGGTTAAAGTTTATGTTCTTTGCCTATGTACAATGAGTATTTTTAAGCTTTGTTCTTGGAAAACTATTCAATACTTTAACAAACGCCCTAGTATTTTCACCTCTATATTATTCAAAGAATTAAAAAAACTCTTTGTGAAAGCTTTGATTCTTTAATGAAAGGAACCTCCCTATTAATCTAAGTGTATTGCTCAATAAGCCTTTTCTTCTCTTCAAATCAACTTCTTACTAATCTTACAGCAAAAAGCGTTATAAATATATCCACTTTTCAGTCATGCTTGAGCTTGGAAGAAGTTTTATACTTTCAATGCAAATCTTGCGTAAAATTTTGTTCAAATAGTATAAGAATTAAAAAAAATCACTGTTAATCAATAAAAAATTTGTCGTGATTCTAGCTGAATTTTTCAGTTCTTTCTCTATTAGAATAAATCAACTGCTTTCTTCAAGCTATTCTTTAACTGTATGATATACTCAAATATTTTTATTAAAAAAATTAAAATCCTTTAAAGAGTTTTCTTATTAAATCATACTTACTTTAAAATCAATACAAGCTTACCTTGAATAATATGTCGTTCCTACAATTTACCTCTCATAAACTGTCAGAGCAATAACATTTTCTTTTCGCAAAATATGAACGAACTAAATGGAATAAATATCTAGAAAAGCAAAATAATTCAAAAATATACGTCTGCAAAGAATTTAATATAATTTATCAAACAGTTCCCACTAAACATATCTTATCATTATGAAAATAATTGTCAAAAATTTCAAAAATCTTGCTTTGTGAAAAACTTTTAGACAAGAAAATGAAATGATAAATATCATATTTACCTTTCATTTTTTCAGAAAGAATTATTATGTTTAAAAGTAAAACTATTAGCTAACACACTCAAAAAATTGACTTATGAGGAATTATTTTGCTTGAAACTTAAATAATTTTACAAAAAACGCTTTAGAATGCGTATTAAAATGATTGACCTTTTGCAAGAAGTTTGTCAAAAAGCGTATCTAATTTGGAGGGGTGGCCGAGCGGTTTAAGGCACCGGTCTTGAAAACCGGCGTGCAGGAGACTGTACCGTGGGTTCGAATCCCACCCCCTCCGCCACAGCGCTTTTGTCGTGCTATAACTTCTTGATTCTATATGTCTTTTTTTAAGGTGCGTGTAGCTTGCCAGCGTGTTTTGTATATTTTGCCACCAGGTTTTGTACCAATTTATTTTGTTTCACATGATTTTTAAGGGGTTCTCAAAGGGTCTTTAAAGGCCTTTCAAAGGGTGTTTTAAGATTCGTCATTTTTTGTGAGAATCTATGGGTTTTTGCTTCTCAAGCATCGGATCATTATTTTGAGCTCAAGCGGATATTTCTGGAAAGTTGTCTTTATCCGTTAGGTCACTAAAGCATGTAAATTCAGATTGGAAAACAAGAGGAACGATTCCTGTTGGCCCATGGCGTTGCTTGGCTATGATAACCTCAGCTTTTCCCTTAACTTGCTCCATTGCTTCTTTCCATTTGTGATACTCAGGAGCGCCTTCTTTTTGTTCTTCATTGTTGAGATAATATTCTTCACGATAAACAAACAACACAATATCGGCATCTTGCTCGATTGAACCTGATTCCCGTAAATCGGAGAGTTGTGGACGTTTATCTGTTCTATTTTCAACTTGTCGTGATAATTGCGAAAGCGCAATGATGGGAATATTGAGTTCCTTTGCAAGTGCTTTAAGCCCCATAGTAATGGCTGTAATCTCTTGAACGCGGTTTTCAGAAGAACGCTTTGAACCGCTTGTCATCAGTTGGATATAATCAATTATCAAAACATCTAGACCATGTTGTCGTTTAAGACGCCTTGCACGGGCCGCCAATTGTGCAAGGGATACAGCTCCCGTTTGATCAATATAAAGAGGAATGGTTTGAAGGGAATGCGTCATATGAACAATATTTATAAACTGATCATCAGAAAGATTACCCCGTCGCATATCAGAAGAAGAAACCTTTGTTTGTTCTGAGATAATACGGGTTGCAAGCTGTTCTGTTGACATTTCAAGGGAGAAGAAACCAACAATGCCCCCTTCACTGGCTTGGCTATCATCATGACGCTTACAAGCATTGGCAATGTTAAAGGCAATATTGGTTGCAAGGGACGTTTTACCCATCCCAGGGCGCCCTGCTAGAATAATCAAATCAGATGGTTGCAACCCGCCCATTTTTTCATCAAGAGTTTTAATATGGGTTGCCATTCCAGAAAGCTGTGAAGAACGCTTTTTTGCAGCACTTGCCATGTCCAGTGCTTTGGCAATGGCTCTATCAAAGTTTTCAAAACCAGCCCCATACTTGCCTTTCTCTGCCAATGCAAACAACTGATTTTCAAGCGCTTCAATTTGTTTAGAGGGGGTAAGTTCTAAGGGAGAATCAAAAGAACTATTTACAATTTGAGTGCCAAGGTTAATTAAAGAACGCCGAATAAACAGATCATAAATAACCTGTCCGTAATCTTGAGTATTGATGATGGTGACAGCTTCTTTGGCTAAACGAACAACATAATTAAAGACTGTGATATCTCCAATGTTTTCATCATTTGCAATAAAGGGCTTCACGGTAATCGGGTCTGCAACTTTTCCCTTTTGAACAATTTGTAAGATGATATCAAAAAGCCTTTGATGGAAGGCTTCAAAAAAATGTTCTGGTTTGAGAAAATCAGAAACTCTATCAAGTGCATCATTATTAATCAGAATTGCTCCAAGCAATGCTTGTTCGGCTTCTATATTATGCGGGAGTTGGCGAACAGAAGGAGGGAAGCAGCCTTTTGGATTTTCCATTTTTAGTTGGTTTCCTTTTTCCATGTCTCTTTTGCCTCGATTGGTGCCTCAAAGGTGATTTCGGTGGTGTATCCGCTTTGTTTCTCATAGCGGTGGGTGACGGTAGCGGCTTTCCATGAGCCATTGATTTCTTCCCGAAACCCTTGCAATAAAAGAGGTTGATCCGCCATGATTTCGGGGCGCCCCGCAAGGGTCAAAGAACCACTGCCCACAGCACGGCAAAGTCGGTCTGATTCTGATGCAGCAGCAGCTTGTGCTTCTTCCTTGCAGGTGTAACAAGTGCGAAGACAGCGCACGGGACCGCTAAATCCTGTCTGATGCTTGACTTGGCATTGCTGCCCTTTTGAGCGATCAAAATAAGAAGCTTCAATGGTGCCATATTGCGTACGTGGCTCAAGGGTAAATTCCCAGTTGGAACAGTCGTGTTTATGAAGTTGGAGTGCTGGTAAATTATCTCCGCTTAAAAACAAAAACTTATTATCCTTGATCAAAAAACGTGCCTGCATGCGGTCGGCAAGGCGGGTTAAAAAATCAACCGTGGATTGATCTGTACGCACCACATAAGGCAAAGTTTGTTTGGTGAACTGGGGACTAATCTTTGCTTGATAGCCATGGCGTTTGGCGAGTGTCTCGACAATCTCACCAATGGTTTTGTGGTCAAAATGTTCACTCATCTGTTCTTTGAGTTCTTTACGCATCGAAGCACTTTTGCCACAAAGGCGCAAAATCTCTCCATCACTGCCACCACAACTTACAACCGATTCGACAACAAAACACCCCATAAATGCACTGATGCAGTTCTCATAGCCAAAGGTGACTTGCAGCGCACTGTTGCTTAAGGGAACCTCTAAATCATTGCCACTATCATCAAACTCTGCTTCAAATGTATCGGCTTCATTACCGGCATGGTCCGTAATGGTTGCGGTTAAAAGACGCTGGTAAAAAACCTCATGAACAGGTTTGTCTCCCACCTTGACGATAATAAAGGGGGGTGTGCGCATTAATCCCATAGCCTTCTCACCACGCTTTGGGGATTAGACAACACAAATTCAGGCAGAATGACTTTTAAGCCTCGCGGTAAAAGAGCACCATAGCCTGCAATACCTGGATTGACTTGCAAAGTAGCCTCACAATAACCTTTGATCGCTCCAACTTGAAAACGATCCCCTAACACAGCCATAGCATGTTGAAAGCAGATTAGATCAAGACTCATATCCTCTAGCTCTACCACGAGATGCTTTTCTGGTATCTTCATGGCGTTTCTCCTCCTTGGGAATATTGATCATATCCCTCTTGATATTGTCCCACTTGGTATTGTCCTTGCGGTTTTCCACCATCGAAAAATGGTAACAAGCTAATGGCATAGCGAATACGCCCCGATTGACCAGAGCGACTGATGTAATCATGGTCTTTCGTGACACTGGTGATCACTACAGATCCATGGAGAATGGCACTATAGCCGTTGTCACTCATCCAACGGATCATCTGAACGGGCTTGGCTGCACGAATGGTTCTGGTGATGGCATCAAGAGCTACACGGTCCCCAAACTCTTCTGGAAACAATACCCCGTGGATGGTTTTGGGATCATTGCCATAGCCAGTAAATTGCAAACCAGGAGCCTCACCAAAACGCTCTAGGCAAACCCAGGAGGCAGAGAACTCTTCCTCAAAGGATTGGAAATTAAGCCAGTCTACATAAAAGAGATGTGGATCTAACATCAGCAAAGGATCTCTCATAGACGCCCTCCCCTTGATTGTATTCCTTCCAGCACGTCATTTCTTTCGAAACGTATCATTGCATCTCTCCTATCATTGCGCCATCCTAGCACTTCATCCCTCCCCTCATTGTGTTCTTTCCAGCACGCCGTCTTTTCCCTTATTCTGTAGCCCGTATTACTCTGTCCCGCCATGCAGGGCATTGGCGCGTGCCCGTTGCAAAGCATGGGCAACCGCACGACCAGTGGCCATGGGTTCACGCGCCCCATTGACATGTACTGTGACATTTTGATTGTGGGTGATGGGGGAGCGGTCTTTGTCTCTTGGTTCTCTGGCAGATGAATTTACAGGAGAAGCCCCCGCAAATTGTGCTATGGGCTGGATGGACGTTTTACCCCCCAAAAAACTTGGCAAATAATCTCTTACATCAATCGACCCAATCCACCCCTTTATGCGGTGAGGTAAAGATTTACAAAAATCCGTCAATTGTGAGATGGACGACATAAAACCATCAACAATCCAACTCGCTAAATCTTCACCGGCTTGTTCCATACCAGCCTTGGCACTCTCTGTGAGCTTTTCGCGGGCAAAAAAGCTTCCCAACCACCCCCAAAAGTTGGAAAAGCTTTGTTTAACGCCCTCCCACAAATTGCCAAACCACTCGACAACAGAGGAAAGCCCTTGTTTGAACTTTTGCCAATGGGAAGAGAAGTCGAAAGCAGCAGCAATGATGTTTTTCCATTTGGTAATGGTGGTGGTATCGGCACCCAAAAAGCGCATGACGGCTTCAAAGGCTTGGCCCCAAGCCCGTGTTATCCCCCGTGCAAAACCTTTGACAAAAGAAGAAAAACGATCCCAATATTTCCACAAAGCAAAACCAGCAGCCAATATGACAGCCACAACAGCAGCAATGAGAGCCCCTACCGGAGTAAAAAGCCCTCCCACAACAGAGGACAGGCTTGCCCCAACCACTTCGATCACGGTTCCCATCCAACCAAAGCTGCTCGCAAAAGCCGCCCCTGAAACAGCAATCCCCCGCAAAGCACCCACCAACAAGGTCATGGGGCGCAAAAGTTTGAGGAAACGTGCCCCAAACCCTGCGGTGAGCAAGCCCAGTGAGCGCCCTGAAGCCAAGAGCCCGCACCAACTTGCCTTCAGCATGCGGCTAATAGACCCAAGCTTGATGAAAGAGGCAATCAATTGCAAGATCCCAAGGCGGGTTCCCGCCATGGAAAAACGTACAACCCGTAAAGCGATGTTAAAAGCCATCAGGGCGGCAATGGTCTTGATGATCACACCGGTTAAAGTTGGATGCGCATTCGCCCACGCCATCAAACCATTGACAAATCCCCCAACAGTTTCCATGAGACTGTTGAGAGGAGGCAGGAGCACTTCACCAATGGTGATACCCAGAGCCACAATACGGTTTTGCAACAATTCAAATGGCTATTTTCATAAAAGAGAAAATTTGCCTCTTCTTAGGTGATATTGTTATTGAGGATGATATCAAGTTGAGGAGTTTGGTGCACCCGACAGAATTCGAATCTGTGACCTCTGCCTTCGGAGGGCAGCGCTCTATCCAGCTGAGCTACGGGTGCTTCAAACTGATTATTAAAACCAGTTGTGCTCTTTTAACTAATCATACTCTCAGCTTCAATGCTGAATTATCATTCTAATAAAAAAATTACTTATTTGTAAATTATCTAACGACGCAATATTCTTTCTTTTCTACAATGATACTTTATCTTGAAATAGCTTCTCTTTTTGTTTTCAATACTCTTTTTATTATAAAAAAAGCTTTTATTACAACTTCAAAACTCTCAAAAAATAAGTTACAAGATAAGTTATAAGTATCAGGATAATTCTTAAATGACTACATTACCAAGTCGCTTTCATTTTATTTCCGCTGAAACTGAGGAAGCTATCAAAGCTACCCATAAATTAATTTCCGTTTATGGTCATTCTTCTCTGGAAGAAACTGATATTGTTGTTGCAATCGGGGGTGATGGGACAATGTTACAAACCGTACGAGACGTTATGAACACTGGAAAACCTATTTATGGCATGAATCAAGGCTCTGTAGGATTTCTTATGAATGAATTTCATGAAAAAAAATTGCCTAATCGTATTGCTGTCGCCCATAAAAAAGAAATTCATCCCTTGCGCATGATTGCAAAAGCTGAATGTCAAGAATCTATCGAGGCGCTTGCAATTAACGAAGTATCCCTCTTTCGGCAATCTTATCAAGCAGCAAAAATTCGCATCACCATTGATAATAACGTACGCATAGAACAATTAAGTTGTGATGGTATCCTCGTCGCGACACCAGCAGGATCAACCGCCTATAATTTATCAGCACAAGGACCTATTCTCCCCCTTATGGCCCCCCTTATGGCCCTCACTCCCGTTAGCCCTTTTCGCCCAAGGCGTTGGCATGGCGCATTGCTTCCCAATACAGTAACAGTGCGTTTTGATATGCTTGAACCTGACAAACGCCCTGTCAATGCTGCTGCTGATAATGTTGAAGTTAAATCTGTCCATTCAGTGACTATTTCAATGGCAACAGAAGTAACAGCTTCAATCCTTTTTGACTCAAGTCATTCATGGGATGAGCGCATTTTATCAGAACAATTTCGCTATTAATGATTGTATTATGCGCTTTATATGTATATGATTGTTATAGTTGGCTTTTTTGAAAGCATCTTAACACTCTTTAAGAATAGAGAATATTAGTTGTACTTATCATTGAGATAGCGAAGTTAAAAGCACAGAGCAATTGATAAAAAAATGATACCATCTTTGAATAGTTTTGATGATTTAGGTCTCTCCGCAAAGGTTATTAGTGCAGTAAAGTCAGCGGGATATACAATTCCAACACCTATTCAAAGTGAAACAATTCCTCATGTCCTTCAAAGAAAAGACGTTCTAGGAATTGCTCAAACAGGAACGGGTAAAACCGCCTCTTTCGTATTGCCTATGCTCACTCTCCTTGAAAAAGGTCGTGCAAGAGCACGAATGCCCCGTACGCTCATCTTAGAACCAACACGGGAAATTGCAGCTCAAGTTGAAGAAAATTTCGATAAATACGGAATAAATCATCGTTTAAATGTTGCTCTTTTGATTGGTGGGGTTTCTTTTGAACACCAAGATCGTAAACTTGAACGAGGCGCTGATGTGCTTATCGCAACACCAGGACGTCTTCTTGATCATTTTGAGCGTGGTAAATTGCTCCTGATGGGCGTTGAAATCCTTGTTATTGATGAAGCTGATCGCATGTTGGATATGGGCTTTATTCCTGATATTGAACGTATCTGTAAACTAACCCCTTTCACGCGTCAAACTTTGTTCTTTTCTGCAACAATGGCGCCAGAAATTACAAAGCTAACGAAACAATTTTTACATTCTCCTGTATCCGTTGAAGTTACAAAAGCATCCTCAACAGCGACCACAATTACACAACGGCTTGTCAAATCTGGAAATAAATCATGGGATAAAAGAGCGGTTTTACGAGAGCTTATCCAAAACGAAGGTGCAGAACTTCAAAATGCAATTATTTTCTGTAATCGAAAGAGAGATATCTCTGAACTTTTTAGATCGCTCGTCAAACATAACTTTAATGTAGGGGCGCTTCATGGAGATATGGACCAATATTCACGCATGAATACCCTAGCCGATTTTAAGAATAATAAGCTGACACTTCTGGTTGCTTCAGATGTTGCTGCCCGTGGACTCGATATTCCAGCGGTAAGTCACGTGTTTAATTATGATGTTCCTACACATGCTGAAGACTACATCCATCGAATTGGTCGTACAGGGCGTGCAAATCGTCGTGGAAAAGCTTTTACAATCGTCACGAAAGCTGATCAAAAATATATTGATGCCATTGAGGAAATGAGTAATGAAAAAATTGAATGGCTCAATGGAGATCTCTCGACTTTAATAACCAATGATCAAACAGAAGGTCATGTTGTCAAGACAAAATCTTCACAATCATCAAAGAAAACTGCTTCAAAAGAGTCTATTGCTCACCCTAAAAAAACTGTAAAAGAGAATAAAACAGATTATATCAAAAAAGTTAAGGGTAAAGAAACACCATCCGAGCAACAGCGCCTTCGAAAAAATAAGAATTACGCTCCCCTTGGATTTGGTGATGATATTCCTGCATTCATGCTCATAAAAACGAGTAGATAACCCTGCGTTTTACTCTCTGTAAGCGTAAAATAAATAAAAAAGCTTTTAAAAAGTTGCTCTTATTTCCTAGAGAGTCTTTCTATTACCTTTTCACGCCCTAAAAGCTGCAAAAGCTTTCCCATTTCAGGTCCATGATCCACGCCCGTAAGTGCTTGACGTAATGGCATAAATAAAGACTTTCCTTTCCTCCCCGTTTTTTCTTTTAATGCCATCGTCCAAACTTTCCAGCTTTCATCCTTCAAGACACCTTTAGGTAAGAAATTGAGCGACTGCTGCACAAATGCGCGATCCTCTTGTGCCACTGTATCAAAATTCTGTTCATCATGAATGATTTTCCACCACAAGACAGCCTCATTGACTTTATCAATATTGCTTCTTATCGCATTCCAGAAATACTCCGCCTTTTCTCCTTCAATAGAAAGATTTTTAAGGCGCGTTTTAACGTCCTCATAATTTAGTTCATGAACAAGATGACTATTCAAAGTACAAAGATCAGCAATATCAAATTTTGCAACTGATTTTGATGTATCTTGTAAATTGAAATGTTCTAAAAGTGCTTCTTGATGGGGATAGGGATGTACATTTTGTGATGTTCCAATTAAAACAGCAAGACACTGAACGGCTATTGATTCAAATCCTTCTTCTCGTAGAGAACGAATAGAAAGATCATTATTACGTTTTGAAAATCCTTTTCCTAAAACTGTTGCCAATAAATTGGTATGACCAAAAACAGGTAATTCTGCATCAAGAGCTTTAAAAAGAGCAATCTGAACACCTGTATTTGTAATATGATCATCACCACGAATAATATGTGTAATGGCCATATCGACATCATCCACAACAGATGGTAATGTATAAAGATAGGTTCCATCTTCACGAATAAGCACAGGATCTGAAAGAGAAGCCAAATCAATCGTCTGTTTTCCCTTTACGGCATCATTCCAGCAAACTTCTGTTCGCTTTGTTTGCAAAGGATTATTTTCAAAATTAGGAAGAAGAAAACGCCAATGGGGCTTGCGACCTTTTAATTCAAAGTTTTTTTTGTCTTCTTCTGTTAACTTCAATGCTGCACGGTCATAAATGGGAGGTAGTTTGCGTGAAAGCTGGATTTTCCGACGCCGCTCTAATTCTTCCGCTGTCTCATAACAAGGATAAAGAAGACCACGTTGTTTGAGAATTTCTGCCACCTCGTCATATCGACTAAATCGCTTAGATTGGTAATAAATTGCATCTGGTTGAATACCAAGCCATTCAAGGTCAACAGCAATAGCATTGATATATTCTTGTTTAGAACGCTCAACATCTGTATCATCATAGCGCAAAATAAATTCTCCCTTATGCGCTCGTGCATAAAGCCAATTGAACAGGGCACTACGGATATTGCCAATATGAATATAACCTGTTGGAGAGGGAGCAAAACGAACTTTAACCATAAAAGAATACTCAACTTTTATCACGAAAATGATTGACTATGGGATAACGACGATCGCGTCCGAAATTCTTGTAACTGATTTTTACACCGGGTGCAGATTGTCGTCTTTTATATTCAGCACCATAAAGAAGCTGTTCAATTTTCTCAACAGTTTCCCTCAAATACCCACGTTGAACAATATCATCAATACTCATGTCATTTTCTACAAGAGATTGCAAGATATCATCTAGAATAGGATAAGGTGGTAGAGAATCTTCATCTTTTTGATTTTCCCGCAGTTCTGCAGAAGGTGCTTTTTCTATAATATTGGATGGAATGACAATTCCTTCTGGGCCCTTTAAATGGTGCAAATAATTTTTATTACGCCACTCAGCTAAGGCATAAACCTGCATTTTATAAATATCTTTAAGAGGATTAAACCCGCCATTCATATCACCATACAGTGTTGCATATCCCACAGCCATCTCTGACTTATTGCCTGTTGTTACCACCATTGAGCCAAATTTATTTGAAAGAGCCATTAAAAGCGTACCGCGTATACGACTTTGAAGATTTTCTTCCGTCACATCAGGTAGTAGCCCTAAAAAAAAAGGTGATACTATATTTAAAAAAGTCTCAACAGCTTGCTCAATTGGTATGATTTCATAGTGGCATCCCAAAAGATCGGCACATTCTTTGGCATCTTTCAATGATTCTTGTGAAGTATAACGATAAGGCATCATAATGGTGCGAACTCTCTCAGCACCAAGAGCATCTACCGCCATTGCTGTACACAGAGCTGAATCAATTCCTCCGGAAAGACCAAGAATAACATCCTTAAAGCCGTTTTTATTAACGTAATCTTTCAAACCTAAAACACAAGCTTGATAATCAGCCGCTACCCCATCGAGAAGACTTTCATTAGGGCCTGAAACACAGTGCCACCCTGTCGTTTTTCGTTGCCAATGACTTACAGAAATATGACTTTCAAAATGTTTCATTTGAAATACCATTTTGCCTTGACCATTCAAGGCAAAAGAGCCTCCATCAAAAACCAGCTCATCCTGACCACCAACTTGATTAGCATAGATAATCGGCACTCCAGATTGAAGTGCATGCGCATGAACAACTTCTATCCGCTTTCGTATTTTATTATGATAATAGGGAGATCCATTAAGAACCAGAATCATCTCAGCACCTTTATTGCTAAGTTCTACACACACAGAGGAATCATTCCAAATATCTTCACAAATCACTATCCCCAATTTTATCCCATGATAATTAATCGGCTTAGGACGCGGTCCAGAAGAAAATAGACGCTTTTCATCAAACTCAGCATAATTAGGTAAATCAAACTTCAAGCTTTCAGCAATGACTCGTCCTTCATCAAGAAGCATGACACCATTGTAAATATTGCCATTACGTCTTAATGGAAGACCAATAATAATTCCTGGTCCGCCTACGGTTATTTTTGCTAATTTTTCAACAGACTCTTCACATGCTTTCGTAAAAGCAGGTTTTAGAACAAGGTCTTCTGGCGGATAAGCACTTATAAAAAGCTCTGTGAATAAAACAAGGTCAGCCCCCTCTTCTTTAGCCTTTTGATGCGCCATAACGGCTAGAGAAAAATTTCCCCCAATATCACCGACAATAGGATTTAATTGGGCAACTGCGACCCGAAAGTTATTTTTCATAAGCCTTTGTATCACTTCATCAGTTTGGCAACCACAACTTTATTCCTCATTATCGGAAATACTCCTTTTTAAAAATTCTTTATCTGCCATAATGATCTAAAATAAAAAATGTCAGACAAATTTTTGCCTACTCACCAACAGCAAGTGCTAATGGATCAGTTACACGTTTTTTTTTAAGGAGTTCAGCAACAAGAAAAGCTAATTCTAACGCTTGATCTGCATTTAGTCGTGGATCACATTGCGTATGATAACGATCAGATAAATCATCTACAGAAATAGCATGCGCTCCTCCCGTACATTCAGTGACATCACGACCTGTCATCTCGATATGAATGCCTCCTGGATAGGTTCCCTCTCCATGATGCACTGCAAAAAAATTCTCTACTTCTTTTAAAACATAATCAAAGGGACGCGTCTTATAACCATTAGCAGTAATGGTATTGCCATGCATTGGATCACATGACCATATAACCTCACGCTTCTCGCGTTCAACAGCATGGATGAGTTTAGGCAGATAACTTTCAACCTTATCATAACCAAAGCGCGTAATAAGAGTAAGACGCCCCGGTTCGTTTTCAGGATTTAAAATATCAATTAATTTTAAAAGCTCGTCCGGCTCAATAGAAGGACCACACTTTAATCCTATAGGATTTTTAATGCCGCGACAATATTCAACGTGAGCATGGTCAATCTGACGTGTGCGGTCACCAATCCATAACATATGACCAGATGTTGCATACCAATTTCCTGAAGTTGAATCAATCCGCGTCAAAGCCTCTTCATAACCAAGCAAAAGCGCTTCATGACTGGTATAAAAAGATGTTTCACGCAACGAAGAATGCGTTTTGGATGTAATCCCTATGGAACGCATAAAATCAATTGCTTCAGAAATACGCTCTGCTAATAATTCATAACGTTCCCCCTGCGGACTGTTAGAAACGAAACTCAACATCCATGTGTGAACATTTTCTAAATTAGCATAGCCACCTTGTGAAAACGCACGCAATAAATTAAGTGTTGCCGCAGATTGGCGATACGCCATAGACATCCGTTGCGGATCTGGAATACGAGAACCGGCTCCAAATTCAATGCCATTAATAATATCCCCCCGATAAACAGGAAATTCAATTCCTTCTTTTCTTTCTATATCAGAAGAGCGGGGCTTTGCAAATTGACCAGCAATACGACCAATTTTAACAACGGGTTTAGAACTACCAAAGGTTAAAACAATCGCCATTTGCAAAAATACACGAAAAAAATCGCGGATATTATCAGCTTCATGTTCTGCAAAGCTTTCGGCACAATCACCACCTTGCAATAAAAAAGCCTTGCCTTGCGCAACAGCTGCTAATTCATTTTTTAAATCACGTGCTTCACCGGCAAAAACCAAAGGAGGATAGCTCCTCAGCTTTCGTTCTACATCTTCTAACATAGACTTATCCGGATAAGTCGGAACTTGTTTAATTGGCCGTTTTCTCCAAGAGTTAGGCGCCCATTCTTTTATCATTACACTCTCTCTAAAAATGAAGTTTCCAAGCCTGCCATATCAAAAACTTTTTACCACACTATGAATGTTGTTTAATTTTCTATTTTCTTCCCATTTTCATATATATAACTTGGTTTATACATCGTTACCAATTCTTCTGCCATTGTTGGATGCACTGCCATCGTTTCATCAAAGATATCCTTCGTCAGTTTGCCCTTAAGAGATATGCCAATAAGTTGTGCCATCTCACCAGCATTTTCTCCTAAAATATGAGCGCCTACAACAATACGGCTTTCACCATCAACAATGAGCTTCATAAACATTTTCTCTGAACTACCAGACAGAACATTACGCATAGGACGAAAGACTGTACGATAAATTTCAAGATGCTTATAACGCTGTATTGCCTCTTCTTCTGAAAGACCTACCGTCCCAATCTCGGGCTGTGAAAAAACTGCTGTTGTAATTAAATCATAATTAGGTTTTGTGGGAATATTCTCAAATGCTGTCTTAACGAAACACATTGCATCATGGATCGCAACAGGTGTTAATTGAATATGGCCCGTTACATCTCCTACAGCCCAAATATGGGGGATATTTGTTGTCATTTTCTCATCAACAATAACACCACCAAACTCATTAACTTCTATACCTGCCCTCTCAAGTCCTAAACCCACTGTATTGGGCATACGCCCCGTGGCTAACATAACTTGATCAGTGTTGATCGTTTGCCCGTTTGATAAAAGAACATCATAACAATTTTCTGCCGCCTGCACTTTAGAAATTGTTACTCCATAGAGAATAGAAATCCCTTTTTCAATCATTGCATCGTTGAGCAATTGCCGCAAATCATGATCAAAATCACGGAGAATTAAATCACCACGATGAAGGAGTGTTGTTTTTACACCTAGCTCATGAAAAATATTAGCAAATTCAACACCAATATACCCTCCACCAACAATGACTATTGATTTTGGGAGTTCATCAAGATCAAAAATCTCATTAGAAGTTAGGCAAAAATCACCGCCTTCTATGGTCGTATTTGTTGCAACTTTTGCCCCCGTTGCAATCAAAATTTTTTCCGCCCTTACTCGCTCACCCGTAGCACAAAGCTCTAATGTATGATCATCGATAAAAGTAGCACGACTTTCATAAATATGCACATTGTTATTTTCTAACCCCTGACGATACAGTCCTTCTAATCTTGATATTTCTTTATTTTTAGCCGCAACCAACTTTTCCCAGCTAAAAATTGGATCCGCATATTTCCACCCAAAACCAACGCTTTTCTTAAATTCTTTTGCATATTGTGAAGCATAAACATAAAGCTTTTTGGGAACGCAACCACGAATAACACAGGTTCCCCCTATACGATATTCTTCTGCTATAGCGACACGCTTACCAAGACCTCCAGCAAGCCGTGCTGCACGCACCCCACCAGAACCACTTCCAATAACAAATAAATCAAAATCAAAAGAGCCCACGAACTATTCCTTCTCATATATCTGCAACGATAGGCTAAGGTCATTTATTATCAAATGAAAGTCTTTTTTCTTTTAAAGGAGCATTTTTCTATAAAGAGTAGTCTAAAAGGACAGACTCTTAATTAAAATACTAAAAACGGCGGAAAAACCGCCGCTCTTAAAAAATCAGAAATTGCCGATCTCTGTCATGATATCAATCAAGTTATTTTTTATTTTCTGAAGCTTCTGATTTTGTAGGCATTGTAGAATTATTCAAATTAAGTGTTTCAGACATCTCTTTTTTCACATTTTCTACAAGATCCTGCATAAGAGCAGAGCGCCATACATCAAATGCGGAATAGGAATCACGTGCAATATTGGGAACTTCTGTTAAAAACTTTTTACCGGTATCAGAATTATAAAATGCTGTGATTGCATCAAGCTCTTTTTGAGTAAAATATTTTGCATACACATGAGCAATCTCTTTTTCTAGATCCGAGCGCCTTTTAATTAAAGCAAGCGCCTGCTTATCAACGATATCAGAAATAGCTGTTGCCAAATTCGGATCATCACTGATCAGTTCATTTTTTAAATCTTGGACTGCATTTGGTAAAAAACTATCAAATTGATCCGTTGCATGAATGGCCCTAATCGCCTTTCGGGCAGAATCTAAATGTTGATCACTCACACCTTGTGCATGAACCATTCCAATATTCACAAAAAAAATGGCAATTGCACCAAAACATACGAAAAAACGCTGAAAAGAAAATATTATTCTCATTTTAATGATTACCCCAATCGCTAATTATAATTTAAATTCGTTATTCTACTCAAAATCTTTTTTTATTCTGCTAACATATCACAATGTAAATGTCTTTTCTAAAAATCAAATGGTTCTAAAACTTTTATTTGACCATCCGCCATAGCGACAATTGCACGTGAAGCCAACCCCAAAAAAAGACCATGCTCAACAACACCAGGAATGGCAAGAAGCGCATCTGATAATAATTTAGGCTGCAAAATGCATCCCCAAAATGCATCAAGAATAAAATGGCCACCATCTGTTTTAAAAGGATTTTTTCCATTCATTCGCAATGTAATTTCTCCAGAAAGTCCTAAATCATCAGCGACTTTTTCGATGGCTTTGCGTGTTGTATGGACACCAAATGGATTCACTTCAATCGGTAGTGCAAAAGCACCAAGTCTTTTGACCATCTTTGTTTCATCAGCAATGACAAGCATTGTACGAGATGCCGATGCGACAATTTTTTCATACAATAATGCTCCCCCTCCCCCTTTAATGAGCATCATCTCAGGACCAATTTCATCTGCTCCATCAATATCAAGATCCAGTTCAGGTATTTGTTCTAAAGTGCTAACAGGCACTCCAAACTTATGACAAAGTTGTTCAGAATATCTTGAAGTAGCAACACCAGTCACCCGAAGACCATCCGTAACACGCTCACCAAGAAGACGAATAAATTCATTAACAGTTGAACCAGATCCGATACCAAGCCGCATATCATCTTCAATAAATTCAAGCGCCTTAACAGCTGCCCTTTTTTTTAACTGCTGAACATCCATAAATGACTTTACCTTTTATCCGCAAACAACATTTATCACCACGATTACTACCAATAACAATGATAATAAAAGGCAGCCTCTTGACTCAATTTTTTAAATTTAACCGTCATCTTTTTTTGAAGAGATGTTACTCGTTATAGAAATATATGATAAGAATAAAATAGAATAATCAACAATTATCTTTTTTATTTTTTCAAAAAAAATTGTTGGTATTTCTCTCATTCACAATAAAATTGATAAACTGATCAATTAAAAAACGCAAAATATATCAGAAAAATCTTCTCTTATTTTTTTTCTATCAATTATCCAGATATGAAAAAAACGCGATAAATTATATGTTTTTTTGTAAATGCTGTCTGTGCATATTCCATGGTCTATGAAATCCTAGCGAAGACCAAATAATATCCCCATCTTTAGTCATCATAACACTTCCTCTTGATAATAATTGCCGGGGAGTAAATATTATTTTTGCCTTCTTGTGACATGTTGGAGTATGCATTACAAATGTCTGAATGAGGATATCTGCCTCTATGCAGTGATCTATTTCTCCACGTAAAACGATAACTTTTAATCCATTCTCTAATAAGGATGTACAGACATAGTGATCACAAATAAATTGTCCGTGAAACGAAGGTCCATACCTTGTTGATTTAATCGTTTCATTCAAACGAAATGACTTTTTCCATATGGATGTCGTAAACTTAGAATGATGATAACGATCAATATATAATTTTTTATCCTGGATAACGCCCACAAGACGCATATTATCTGCTATAATCAATTGTACAGGTGAATGCGTGATACAAATAGAAATACCAGCCAAAATAAAAAGACTAAAAAAAAGCCTGATGGGTGTTTTGCAAAAAGTCAGTCCAACCAAGCCTATACTCAATAAAAGCAACGCAGACAACGGCATAAAACCAGGATTCAAATCAGGAGAAATAGCCTTGATAGCGTGTGCAATCTTTATCACAAGATCAACACCAAAACCCATAATTTGAAGGGGAAGCCATTCGACACCTCCTAACATTGCCAGAACTGCGATTAAGCCAAAAGGAATGACGAAAATAGAGATGATAGGCAAAGCAAAAGCATTACTGATAACGCTCAAAGATGCCGTATTAGAAAAATGATAAGCAGCATAAATTCCACTTGCACTCCCTGCTACAAACGAAGACGCACATGTCGAAAATATTGATAAAAAAGCAAAATTTATCACTCCCCCTCCAACATAAGAGGAGACTGTTTTTCTTTTACGAAAAAGTGACCTTCTGCTCCACCAATCAAAAAACGCAATCAAAGCTGCCGTCGCAGAAAAGGACATTTGAAAGCTAGGGCCTAATATTTCATGGGGCCTAATTGCTAGAGTTATCAACCCCGCAATAGAAAAATTACGCATTGTTACAGCCGAGCGATTACACAATATAGCAACCAACATAACAGCAATCATCACAAAACTTCTTTGCGCTGATATCGCTAAGCCCGACAAGAGCAAATAAAAAGATGTTATCATAAATGCAACGATAGCAGCAAATTTTTTACTGGAATAATAGGAAGAAAAAACTGGAAAAAATGCTAAAAAACTACGGATGCTCAAAAGAACTAGACCGCTCAACAGAGCCATATGTAAACCTGATATTGACAAAATATGCGCTAATCCAGCTTTACGTAATGCTTCATTTGTCTCACTTGAAATCCCAGCACGCTGTCCTGTTATGAGAGCCGCCGCAACACTCCCCTTTTCTCCTTCAAGCGCTATATGGATTCTTTGCGTCATCTTCAGGCGTAAATTTTCAATTTTCTGTAGAATGATAGCGAATATTCCATCAGGCTGCGAAACGGATATTTTTTTTGGTTTTCCTAAATAAACACCTTGAGCCCCAATTCCTTTAAAATAATTATGAAAACTAAAATCGTAGCCTCCTGGACGCACCGGCCCAGAAAATGCACGAATCTTAGCTTTCCCATACAAGCCATCACCAATTGCTAATCCAGATGGCAAATATCTTGCCGATAAACGAATACGATGAAGACTATGGCGTAATATGGGCTTTTCTGTACTCAAAACATCCACGACTAAACGAAATCCCCCTTTGGTAACTGACTCAATAGAAACAATTCTTCCCGTCAATGTGGTGACAATATCACTGCTTAACATGGGGGTTGCAATACGCCATGTTTCTATTTTTGCCGCCAAAGCCCCCAATACGATACAAAACAAAAAGCCCGTAGGAATCCATACTTTTCGATAAAAACGTGTAATATAGAATATTCCTAGAAAGATGCCGATCAATGCCCCCAATTGTCCCCAACTTGGCTCCTGTTCTAAATGAAAATAAAACATGATTCCTAAGGAAAAAAAGACTAAAATCAGCGAAAAAAGGATCCCAAAAGAAACCTCTTTATTGATACAATCCGCTAACCATTGTCTCATAAAAATGATTGCTTCTTTTAAGAACGTCAATACAGAAAGTTTCTGTTGGCTATAACTGCCATTCTTTGCATCATCACACCTAGAAAAAACATCCTGCTCTATTTGACATGCGCCTTTTCTTTCTGTAGCAGATGTTACGGATAAACCCTCTTTAACTTTATTTTGATTAAACATCCGCAAATCCCCACTTTAACTTGCAATGCATCTATTGCACACCCCATCACCTATGCTAACATAACCTTTCTATAAAATTCCATAAGTAATATCTCAATATTTAAAGGAAAATATTCGTGTCTGTTATTACTCGTTTTGCTCCCTCCCCCACAGGCTTCCTTCATATTGGTGGCGCTCGTACTGCTCTTTTTAATTGGCTTTATGCAAAACATACCGGTGGGAAAATGCTTCTACGCATTGAAGATACAGACCGAGAGCGTTCAACAGAAGCAGCTGTAAAAGCCATTATAGATGGCTTGCAATGGATGGGGCTTAGTTATGATGGTCCCCCTATTTCGCAATTCGAACGTGCAGAACGTCACCGCCAAATCGCCGAACAGTTGGTCGAAAATGGTAAAGCATATTATTGTTATGCCTCACCTGAAGAGTTAGCTGAAATGCGTGAAAAAGCCCGTGCAGAAGGACGCCCACCACGTTATGATGGACGTTGGCGTAACCGTGATCGTTCTGAAGCTCCTCAAGGTGTCAAACCTGTTATTCGTATCAAAACCCCTGAAGATGGAGAAACGATTGTACACGACCGTGTTCAAGGTGATGTTCGTTTTCCTAATAAAGATTTAGATGACTTTATTATTTTGCGTTCTGATGGTTCGCCTACCTATATGCACGCTGTTGTCGTTGATGATCATGATATGGGGGTTACACATATCATACGGGGTGATGATCATCTAACCAATGCAGCCAGACAAACGATCATCTTTAAAGCGATGGGATGGGATATTCCTGTTATGGCCCATATTCCTCTTATCCATGGTGAAAACGGTGCAAAATTATCAAAGCGGCATGGTGCACTCGGTGTTGATGCTTATCGAACAATGGGATACCTTCCTGCTGCTTTGCGCAATTACCTTGTCCGTTTAGGGTGGAGCCATGGTGATGACGAACTCATGTCACTTCAAGATATGATTTCTTGGTTTGATATTGAAGATATTAACAAAGGTGCTGCTCGTTTTGATCTCAAAAAGCTCGATTCCATCAACGGACACTATATGCGCATGAGCAATGATGCAGAACTTTTTGATGCCGCTCTTGATATTCTACCAGAAACCGATGGGGGAGCACAAATCATTGAAAGACTTGATGAACAACGCCGTGTTCAATTTTTCAAAGCCATCCCACATTTGAAAGAACGTTCAAAAACACTGTGCGAACTGATTAACAATGCCTCCTTCATTTTTACGCAACGACCATTACAGCTTAACGAAAAAGCACAAATGCTCTTAGATAAAAATGGACAAACCATTTTAAACGATCTTTATCTTGCCCTGAAAGCTTGCCCCTCTTGGGATACAAAAAACCTCGATGAAACGCTTCGCTCTTATATCCAAACACAGAATCTCAAATTTGGATCTATCGCCCAACCACTTCGTGCAGCTCTTACAGGATGTACCACATCGCCAGGTGTTTTGGATGTTCTTATTTTATTGGGACGCGATGAATCTCTTCATCGCATCAAAGATCAACTTATCACAACAATAGGTTCATGATATGTACTGAGTATATCTCCTCAAATGGGCATCTATGTAGACATCTCAACACAATCTAAAAGAGTTTTTTTATCTTATATCATTGAAATACAGTTTTTATTGAGTAATAATGATTAATAAGGAAATATTTTTGATTGCATGTCCTCACTTTTAGAGGCAATCTGCCCTTAATATAAGTAAGAAAAATAAGTAAAAAAGCTTCAGTTATTATATATCTCGCACTCTGATGAAGCAGAGTCTTAATTTTTAGAAGAAAAGGATCTGAAAGGAATACCGAATGTCTGAGAATAACGCACATATTATTGTGAATGATAAAAAAGTAGAGCTTCCCTTGCGTAAAGGCACGAGTGGACCTGAGGTCATCGAAATTGCTTCTCTCTACAAAAAAACCGACATTTTTACTTATGATCCTGGTTTTACTTCAACAGCTTCTTGTGAATCAAAAATTACTTATATCGATGGCGATAAAGGGATATTGCTTTATCGTGGATATCCTATCGACCAATTGGCTGAAAAAGGAGACTTTCTCGAAAGTTGTTATCTTCTCCTTTATGGGGAACTCCCAACACAGCAAGAAAAAAATGACTTTGATCGATGTATCATGCAGCATACCATGGTCCACGAACAGTTTGCGCGCTTTTTCCATGGCTTTCGTCGTGACTCACATCCCATGGCCGTCATGGTTGCCTGCCTTGGCGCTATGTCTGCGTTCTATCACGACTCTATTGATATTACAGATCCTCACCAGAGAATGATCGCTTCTGTTCGTCTTATCTCAAAAGTTCCAACACTTGCTGCTATGGCCTATAAATATAGTATTGGACAAGCATTTGTTTATCCACGCAATGATCTGAGTTATGCTGCAAATTTCCTCCGTATGTGTTTTGCTGTTCCTTGTGAAGAATATAAAACAAACCCTGTGCTTGCTCGGGCAATGGATCAAATCTTTATCCTTCATGCTGATCATGAACAAAATGCTTCTACATCTACAGTACGTCTTGCTGGATCATCGGGTGCTAATCCGTTTGCCTGTATTGCAGCAGGTGTTGCATGTCTTTGGGGACCAGCACATGGTGGTGCCAATGAAGCATGTCTAAAAATGCTACAAGAAATAGGTTCTATTAAAAGAATTCCTGAGTTTATTGCACGTGCAAAAGATAAAAATGATCCTTTCCGCCTTATGGGCTTTGGTCACCGTGTCTATAAAAATTATGATCCACGTGCAAAAATCATGCAAAAAACCTGTCATGAGGTGTTAAAAGAGCTCAACATTCAAGATGATCCACTTCTTGATATTGCAATAGAACTTGAAAAAATTGCCTTGAGTGATGAATATTTTATTGAGAAAAAGCTTTATCCCAATGTTGATTTCTATTCCGGTATTACATTAAAAGCTCTAGGCTTTCCAACGGAAATGTTTACTGTTCTTTTTGCATTAGCGCGCAGTGTCGGATGGGTAGCGCAGTGGAAAGAAATGATTGAAGATCCTGCACAAAAAATTGGTCGTCCTCGACAACTCTATACAGGCCACCCTATGCGTGATTATGTTCCTATAGATAAACGTGTAAATTAAAGAAAGAAATCAATAAAGCTTCAGTAAACTGAAGCTTTATTGTAAATGATTTAAAAAACATCCTTTAAAACTTTTACAAAGTCTGATTTAAAAACTCTTTCTACAGAAATAACAGCATCATAAAAGTTTATAAAAAAACTCTAAGCTTTGGCTCTTTCAATAAATTGAGAATATTCTTTTAAAATGAGTCAAAAGGAAATTAAAAATTCTTACCTTATAATTCTCATTATCTTTAATGAAGCATACTTCCTATCATTCCTTCATGTTTAAAAGCCTTATTGTGTATTTTAACTTGCAATGTTAGAATTATTTTATTCTCTAATCTTCGCAAATAAAATTGCAAAAAGCTTACCTAAAGTGCTTTTTTACCATGCCAAAAACTTTTTATTCTCTTGAATCAATTAGAATAAACATGAAATGTCCTCTTAAAATTTCTACCCCAAATGACACTTTTCTATAGGAAGCATTATAAAAATCACTTTATTTTGATATTCTTTAATATCGAGGCATTTCATACAAGAGCTGAAATTTTCTTTGTATTTAAACGAATAGTTTTTCTTTTAAAGATAATTAATTGATTTTAAAAAAACTATTAAAACTCATCTCTTCATTAACGAGAATTTGCCTTCTTGCCTGTATTTCTCCCTTCATATTAATACGAACAAATCATTTTTTTGACATTAATATCCAGCGTAATGATAATAAAATGGAGGCAGATAAATTTTTTACATTGCTCCCAAAGGGCTTACGAATTATAAAAATGTCTCATGGTTTCATATTTGCCTGCTTATTGAATAGGAGAACATAATGAAGTTATTAGCAAGAGCTCTTATAATAAGCGCAACACTGTTTACCTTATCAGCCAATTCTCAAACGCTGAAAATAGCAAGTGATGCTTCCTACCCACCGTTTAGTTATATTGACTCAAATAACGAGCTTCAAGGGTTTGATATTGATATATCTTATGCACTTTGTAAAAAAATGAATGTTGAATGTACCATTGTCACGCAAGACTTTGATGGAATGATACCCGGCCTTCTGGCCAAGAAATATGATGCTATTGTTTCTTCCCTTTCTCCTACAAAAGAGCGCTTACAAAAAATTGATTTTACCGGTCCTTACTACAACACAGTACTTGCTGTCATTGTTACCAAAGATTCGGGAATTAAAGAAATCTCAACACAAGCCTTTAGAGGTAAAAACCTTGGTGTACAATCAAATACAACACAAGCTGCATATGCGGAAGATCATTATGCCTCTGAAGGCGTGAATATCAAACTTTATCCTACAGCAATAGAAGTGAATCGTGATCTTTTAAGCCATCGGCTTGATATCATCATCTTTGATAAATTAAAGGCATTAAATTGGCTTGAAAATGAAGGAAAAGATTGTTGTAAGCTTCTAGGAACATTAGACGAAGTAAAATTCCCTGTCGCAATTGCACTCCGTAAAAATAATAATGACCTTAAAAACAGCTTTAATAAAGCAATAGAAGCGATACGCACCGATGGAACCTATGAAAAAATTATGAGAAAATATTTTACATCCGATATCGATTAAATATCACTATCAATTAAAATTGAATCTTTTCAGAAAAGATCTTTTGACTTGTTGTTGAACAGGAAAAAAATGTTGGAAATTCAGAATTTTCATAAGAAAAATTTACATTTATCAAAAAATTAATTTTTAATGTTTCTCGATAGTTAAATGTTTATGAAATCTAATGGCAACAATGAGATTGTATTTTTATCTTATCTAAATCTAATTTTTTATGTTCAAATTGAATAGCCTTATTCTTAAAGAAAAGCCCTCAGTTTTTACTTGTGAAATGATGTAAACTTATCATTTCATGAAATTTAATCGTCGTACAGCAATAAGATGTTTATTCTTCTTTAAATTAATAAAGAAGATAATTTTTTGATAATAATGCCCAGCATAATAATCTAAAATAAACACCGATAAATTTTTGCATTGCTCCAGAAAAGCTTACAGATTATAAAAACGTAGACGACTTCATATTTGCCCGCTTATCCAATAGGAGAATATCATGAAACTATTCGCAGGAGCTCTTATAATAAGCGCCGCGCTATTCACCCAATTGGCTGATGCGAAAACGTTAAAAATCGCGAGTGAAGGCACTTATCCTCCCTTTAGCTATATTGACTCAAATAACAAACTACAGGGATTTGATATTGATATATCTTATGCACTTTGTAAAAAAATGAATGTCGAGTGTACGATTGTTACGCAAGATTTCGAGGGAATGATCCCTGGACTTATTGCAAAAAAATATGATGCTATCGTTGCTTCCCTCTCTCATACACAAGAGCGTTTACAAAAAATTGACTTCACAGATCCTTACTACGACACAGCACTGGCTGTCATTGTTACTAAAGCTTCGGGGATTAAAGAAATCTCGGCACAAAGCTTTAGAGGCAGAAATCTTGGTGTGCAATCAAATACAACACAAGCTGTTTATGCAGAAGATCATTATGCCTCTGAAGATGTAACAATCAAACTCTACCCTTCCACAATAGAAGTGAATCGTGATCTTTTAAATCATCGACTTGATGTAATTATTGTTGATAAATTACAAGCATTAAATTGGCTTAAAAATGAAGGAAGAGATTGCTGTCTCCTCTTAGGTGCTTTAGAAGAAACAAAATTTCCTGTTGCAATTGCCCTGCGTCAAAACAATAATGATCTTAAAAATAAGTTCAATGAAGCAATAAAAGAAATCCGTTTGGATGGAACTTATGAGAAAATTATGAAAAAATATTTTACAAGCGATGTTTATTAAATATCCCTATGATATTTAAATGAAAACCACCGTTTATTTCTAAAAACATTATCTAACTCTTTCATGAGGAACACAAGAATGATTGAAAATTTAGCATTGCTATCATTTAGCAATGGTGGATGGGGAACGGTGATACTTTCTAGTGCAGGAATGACATTGTCATTGGCGTTATGTTGCGGCCTTCTAGGACTTCCTCTAGGACTTTTAAATGCAGTGATGATTCGATCCAATATTAAGATGGCTAAAGCTATAGCACGTCTTTTTTCAACGGTGTTTCGTGGGCTACCAGAGCTTTTAACCTTGTTTTTAGTGTACTACGGATTACAAAGCCTTATTCAAAATGTCTTTGACTATTTTAATCTTGAAGTCATGTTCAGTATCAATGCTTTTGTTGCTGGTGTTCTTGCATTGAGTATGGTTCTTGCCGCTTTTTCTTGTGAAGTTTGGCTTGGAGCCTTCAACATTTTTGATAAAGGTCAATATGAGGCGGCCAAAGCCTTAGGCCTTTCACGGTCAACCACATTCTTTCGTATTGTCTTTCCTCAGCTCATCCGAAATGCCTTGCCAGGGCTTTCCAATAATTGGCTTACTTTACTGAAAGATACATCCCTCGTTTCAACCATCGCGCTTGTTGATCTCATGCGACAAACGAATTTAGCTGTCGCTGCGACCAATGAACCCATGCTATTTTATCTTGTCGCATGTTTACTTTATTTATTATTTTCAGCATTTTTTGCTGCAATCTTACGCCATTTAGAAACATACACTCAAACTGGTTATAAAAAGGTACTAAGTCAATGATTCCTGAGTGGCTTTATTTCCTTTTTAATCCTGATCTTTTAAGCCGTTATGGGCCAAAATTTATTAATGGCTTTATTGTTACTGTTGAGCTTGTTTCTATTTCTTGTTCTCTTGGTTTTTTCCTTGGTATGCTCATCGCTTTTGCACGTTTATCAAAGAATACGTTTTTACAATATTTTGCAAATTCTTATGTTTATTTTTTCCGCGGCTCTCCTTTGTTAGCCCAACTCTTCCTTTTTTATTATGGGCTTGGTTCAATGAACAGTTTTTGGCAACAGGTTGGTCTATGGTGGTTTTTTCAAAACGCGTGGTATTGTTGTCTTTTTATTTTCACACTCAATTCTGCTGCTTATCAATCTGAGATCTTTAAAGGAAGTTTTCTATCCGTAACAAATGGGCAACGTGAAGCATCAAAAGCTTTAGGTCTGAGCAATTCTGTCATATTTTTTAGAGTTATTCTTCCACAAGCAATGATTGTCGCATTACGCCCCCTAGGAAATGAGTTGATTTTAATGATTAAATCGAGTGCCATTGCCTCACTTGTTACTGTTTATGATTTAATGGGGATTGCCAAACTCACTTATTCACGTACATTCGATTTTCAAGTTTACGTTTGGGCCGCTCTTATCTATCTTTTTATTGTTGAACTCATTCATCGTTTTATCGTTTTTCTCGAACATCATCTCACGCGATATTTACGGTAAAATACAATGATCATAAAAAACTTTACCAAACCAAAATGTTGAATTAATCAATTTATTCATCAATGAAAGAATAAAACAAGATGAATTTGGAAAATAATCAATCGATCTCTCCCAGTAAAAACCCTGTGATCTCCATTCGAAACCTCAATAAATGGTATGGAAACTTTCAGGTCTTACACGATATCAACTTTGATGTTCAAGCTGGTGAACATATCGTTATTTGTGGACCATCCGGATCAGGAAAATCAACGTTAATTCGTTGTATTAACCAATTAGAACAAGCACAAAAAGGTTCAATCTGTATTCATAACGTTGATATCAATACCGCTCCTCTACAACAGCAAAAAGATGTTCTGCGAAAAATAGGAATGGTTTTTCAGAACTTTAATTTATTTCCCCACATGAGCGTTATACAAAATTGTATTTTAGCCCCTATGACCGTTCAAGGACTTTCCAAACAACAAGCAAAAGAACGGGCAATGCGTTACTTAACGCATGTCGGTATTGAAAAACACTGTGATAAATACCCTTTACAACTTTCTGGTGGACAACAACAGCGTGTTGCGATTGCCCGTGCGCTTTGTATGGAACCGGAAGTTATGCTTTTTGATGAACCCACTTCAGCTCTTGATCCGGAAAGTGTGGGAGAAGTTTTGGAAGTGATGGCTCAATTGGCCGATACAGGAATTACAATGCTTTGTGTTACCCATGAAATGGGATTCGCACGGAAAGTCTCAGAAAGAATACTCTTTCTAGAAAATGGAAAAATTGTTGAAGATACCGCCTCTGACAAATTTTTTACCACCCCTAAAAGCCAACGTGCCCGTGATTTCCTTGCTAAAATTAAACATTAGTCATCAAAATATTGCTTCATTTATACAATTTTACCCCTGCTTTTTAAAAGAGTGATAATTTTTTGCGCACCAACAATTCCCGATGGTACTTCAGTTTTCATTTTCTGTTCTACTATCTCAAAAGCATCGAGTTGGGCCTGGCGCAATAAAGGATTAAATAAAAGTTGTTCTATCTGTCTTGCTAACATGCCAGGACGTATCAGTTCATTCAAATATTCTGGAACAATAGGCTTATCAGCAATAATGTTTGGGAGAGCAGCACTCCATAACATCATTTTAGGAAAAATAAATAATTTAGAAAAACGATCAAGTTTATAGCAAAGAGCCATAGGAATTTTTGCTAAAGCTAATTCAAGTGAAACCGTCCCATGGGCTGCAAGAGCAACATCTGCTTGTGCAAAAGCACGCCATTTTTCATCTTCACCAACAACAATTTCTACTTTGCTTTTCCAGCCCTGCACAAAGTCACGGATTCTATCAACCAAATGGGGTAACGTTGGTAAAATAATCTGTAAATGAGGAATACGTTGTACAAGAATTTCTACTGTTTCTTGAAAAACAGGCATTAAGGAACGAATTTCTAAATTGCGTGATCCTGGCAAAATAACCAATGTAGACGATGATGTTTGTTGATCACACAAATTTCTTTGTTCTACTTGGCGCTTTTTTTCTGACTGAACTCTCAAAAGGGGAGGATATGTCAAAAGACGATGTCCAACATAGGTGGTCGCAGGACCTCCTAAATCCCGCATAACCTTTTCTTCAAAAGGAAAAACCGCTAAAACATGATCAACAAATCCGCGCATAGCTTTTGCACGCTCTGGCCTCCATGCCCAAACGGTTGGTGCAATATATTTAATAATCGGAATAGAAGGCGCTAGAGCGCGTACCTTTTTTGCAACACGATGTGTGAAATCAGGACTATCAATAATAATTAAACAATCAGGTTGTTCTTGTGCGATAAATTTGGATAAATTGCGAATATGGAGCAACAACAACGGTAATTTTTTCAACACCTCCTTTAAACCTATTAAAGCAATATCATGAGAATCAAAAAAGCTTTTTAAACCTAATGCCTTTAGGTGCCTCCCCCCAACACCAATCAAATGAGTGTTGCATCCTATTTGTTGTGATAAACAAGAAATTAAATCCGCCCCAAGCAAATCACCAGATTCCTCACCTGCAACCACAGCAATCTTTAAGAAACAATTATTCATGATCAAACTTTTCAAATGTTTCTATAAATAGAGAATATTTGTTGGCTTTTTCTATTGTTGTTTTCACCGATAATATGAGACTTCTATTTGCCTCTACCGCAATACCAGATAAACCACTCTTTGCAATATTCATTATTGTCGCGGGCCCAATTGATGGCAAATCAACGCGATTATCCTGTTGTGGCTTTGCACATTTAACAAGAACACCACCTTTAGGGGGGATTTGCCCTCTTTCTCGCATTTCACAAACACGCCACAACATATTATCAGTTCCCTCAGCGCCCTCCAAAGCAACCACCCTTCCTTGAACAACGACAACGGCTTGCCCGATATCCAATTGACCTAAAAGCTTTGCTGCTTGTGCTGCTAAAAAAATATCTTTCTTCTCTTTTTGCGTCGCACGCCGTACCGTTAAATGAAATTCTATGGGAGCTAAAAGATCTGGGACTATTTCGTGAGCACCGATAACACAAAAACCATGCGCTTCAATAACCCGTATAAAAGCTTTTAATAACGCATCATCCCCCTTCCTCAAAGCTCCGATTAACTTAGGAAGCGCTAAAAATGTTGTCCAGTCTAGTCGCAATTGTGTAAGAAGTGGTCGCTTTTTCACACCACCTGCCAAAACAACATTATAAACTCCAGCCTCTTTTAAGATTTTAATGAGTCGCGCTAACTCTACAATTGATAGCTCGCAATGCTCATAGCGATAAAGAACAGAATCTGCCTCACCATGCAAAAGCACAAGAAAAGGATTCCCTCCGTTCTTCTCAAGAACCTGCGCAACAGTAATCGGTAAAACACCACTTCCTGCTATAATAGCAGTACGGCCGGAAAGAAAATTTCTGGCACCCCAAATAGGCATTTTTAATCCTTATGTTCTTTTATTCTATCACCTTCAAATTTTGGTGTACAATAAAAACGTTTTCCTTCTTCTTTAATAAAATTAACAACATCAATAACCGACTGAGAAGAAGAATAGCAAGAAGCAACATCGCTAACACGCTCTTTAAATGGCTTGCTATGATCAAAAAGCATGGCAACCGCATGACGAAGTGCGTGAATATCTTGATGCTCAAGCCCTGCACGTTTCATGCCAATAATATTGAGTCCGGCAAGTTTTGCCTGCACACCAACAGCTGTTCCATAAGGAATCAGATCACCCACCAGAGCAGATACACCACCGATAAATGCATGATGCCCAACACGAACAAATTGGTGAACAGCAGCACCACCACCGATAATCACATAATCACCAACAGTAACATGACCAGCAATCATTGCATTATTAGCAAATGTTACATGATTGCCTACATGACAATCATGAGCGATATGCGCATAACAAAAAAATTGGCAATTATCACCAACAACTGTCATTCCCACACTCGAATCGGAACCTCTATGCATTGTTACGCCTTCACGAATCGTACAATTCTTACCAATAGAAAGAGTCGTAACTCCCCCTTTATGTTTATTATTTTGCGGATCTGCTCCCAAAACTGCATGAGAAAATACTTTACTCTTGGCTCCTAACGTTGTCTTTCCCATTATTACAACATGACTTGTCAAACTACATTCATCACCAATAACAGCCTCTGAACTAATATGGCAAAATGGCCCAACGCGTACATTCTCACCAAGCTGCGCTCCCTTCTCCACAAGAGCAGTTGGATGGATTTTCGTACCGGACATTTTTAAATTCCCATCAAATATCGTTTATTCTTCTTCAACAATCATCGCAGCAATTTCTGCTTCAGCCACGCGGACATCTTCTACTTTTGCAACACACGAAAAACGTCTCATACCAGATCTCTTTTTCAAAAGCTGAACATGAATCTTGAGCTGATCTCCAGGCATAACCGGCTTACGAAATTTCGCATTATCAACCGTCATAAGGTAAACTAAATTTGTTTGCTTATTGCCTAAATTTAAAAGTGCTATTGCTCCTGCTGTTTGTGCCATAGCTTCTAAAATCAAAACACCAGGCATAACAGGCTTTGCAGGAAAATGTCCCGTAAAATGTGGCTCGTTAATCGTTATATTTTTAATACCAATCGCTTCTTGTTCACCATCAATATCAACGATACGATCGATCAATAAAAATGGATAACGGTGCGGTAATATTGATAGCAGTTTCTCAATATCAACAGCTTCTAAATTTTTCATTTCTCCGGTGCTGATCATATCAGCTTTTCTCCTTTTTAACTTTTCCCATACTGCGCAACGTCGCTACTTCACGAAACCATTGTTTAAATGGTCGCGCTGGACTACCTCCCCATTTTTCACCATCTGGAATGTCATTCATAACACCGCTGCGCGCAGCAATCTGAACAGATTTTCCTATTACGATATGATCCGCTACTCCAACACACCCGCCAAGCTGAGACATATCCCCTATAGATGTACTTCCGGCAATTCCACATTGAGCGGCAATAAGGCAATAACGACCAATTTTTACATTGTGGGCAATTTGTACAAGATTATCAATCTTGCTTCCTTCTCCAATAACAGTATCTTGAAATGTCCCTCGATCAATAGTGGTATTCGCACCAATTTCCACACCATCCTCAATAATAACGCGACCAAGTTGTGGAATTTTTTCGATTCCAGAAATACCCCCAACATAACCAAAACCATCTTGCCCAATGCAAACACCAGGATAAAGCTGAACTCTATCACCTATTAAAGAACACTGAACGGTTACTTTAGGAGCAATATAGCAGTCACGTCCAATACGGCAATTTTCACCGATAACAGCTGTGGATGAAATAAGAGTTCCTGCGCCAATCTGAACATTTCTACCGATAACAGCTCCCGCTTCAATACACACATCATGGGCAAACTTAGCCGTTGGGTGAATATGCGCATGCGGTGAAATCTCCTTCTGTCCCAACCAAGGAACCGGCTTGACAGAATCAGGAAACAAAATACGACCAATCTGAGCAAAATCACGCTGCGGCGTGGAAGTTACCAAAATTGCCATCGTGTTAGGAACTTTAAAAACAATCTCATTCGTACAAAAAACAGCAACAGCAGAGCTGTCCCGTAGAGCATCAGAAAATTTCCGATGCTCCACAAAAACAAGAGAGCCTTCCACTGCACTCTCAAGCGAAGAAAGAGTATTGATAACTTTATGAGAAAACTCTGGATTAAGAAGCTTTGCACCCGTCAACTCAGCAACATTTGCAACTGTCAATTGCCGGGACGGCGTAAAAAAAAATGTATCCGCCATCAAAACACTTTCTCTCCCAGCTTAAGCCATTTTCTTCAAATTTTTCCTTCTTAAAACCACTCAAATCAGAACTTCGTAGAAATACCAAAGTTTAATTGCTGCAAACGATCCCCCTCCCGCTTTGTTATTGGCCAAGCATAATCAAAACGCAAAGGACCAAATGGAGAATCCCACATCAAACTCACACCTGCAGATGAGCGCCAAGCACTTTTTGTATTGGTAACAGGCGGCTCCCCCTTAAAAACGGCTTTATAATTATTGCCATAGAGTGTAGCAATATCCGCAAATAAAGCGCCGCGTAATCCAAATCCTTCCGGCACAACAGGAATAGGAAACTGTACTTCAGCAGTCGCATTCATATAGGTCGTTCCCCCTAAGAAATAAACTTCACCTTTACTGGAAACCTGACGTGGACCTATTCCATTGTATTTGAATCCTCGAATCATATCAGTATTCGCTTTAAACATATCGAAAATACGAACACCTTCTTTGCCTATTTCGTGGATATAACCACCGCCAAAAGAAAGCAAACCAACAATATCCCTCTGATCAGAAAGAGTCTTGTACATCATCGCCTTACCCGTGGTCTTCAAGAACTTTGCCCTCCCGCCAAGTCCTGCATATTCCTGAAGAAGATGCACATACCATCCATCATGGGGGCTTCTCATATCGTCAATCGTATTATAGGTTAAACCATAACTAATTGATGAACGTTTCCAAGGGCTTTGCTTCGCTGCTTGAACAATCGCACCAGAATATTTCCCATATAATTCTACTATATCACTCTCTTTGTTGAAATCATACTCTCCGCCAAAATCGTATTCTTCCTGTACATAAGAATAAGCTACATTTGCAGATAACTTATTATTAATAGGGAGTGAAAACCGTAGTGACCCCCCTGTCTGTCGTACATCATAGGCTTTATCAGCACGGTAAGTGCTGCGAAAAACATCAACGCCAGCTGATAAACGGTACCCTAAGAAATAAGGATCAACAAATGATAAATTATAATTACGGGACTTTTCTTGTCCCGCTCCTAACCCTAAACGAACGTACTGACCACGTCCCCCAAGATTACGCTCAGTAACAGAAACTTCAAGTGACATACCAGGGCTTGTTCCCCCCGTTGTATACCCTCCAGAAAGAGAGAGATCTCCTGTTGAAGCTTCAACGACATCTATCACCAAAACAACCTGGTCAGATTGCTCAGTGGGAACCATTGAAATATTAACGGCTTTGAAGAAACCTAAACTTTCTAGACGACGTTTCGCCCGCTGTAATAAAGTCTGGTTGTAAGCATCTCCTTCATTTAAATCAATTTCACGGCGAATGACGTAATCACGCGTTTTTTCATTGCCCCGTATATCAATACGCTGAATATAAGCACGTGTACCTTGTTCAATATTATATAAAATTGAAATTGTATGATTTGCTAAATTACGGTTTCCCCGTGGTTCAACTTTAGCAAAAGCATATCCCGAATCAGCAACCTTATTGTTAATAATTGCAACAGATTGTTCAATATCTTCTGCACTATAAACATTACCTGGCTGGGTTTTAAGCATCCCTTTCACAGATTGAACGTCAATTCCATCAACATCACTTTCAACCTGAATATCACTAATTTTATAGCGTGCCCCTTCATCAAGAACGAAAGAAATTTTATAGGTATTGCTTGCGGCATCAAAAGTCGCTTTAGAAGAGACGACACGAAAATCTGCATAACCACGATTATAATAAAAGCGACGTAAAGCTTCTTCATCAGCAGCGAGGCGCTCTTCACTATAAACATCGCCTCCTAACAACTTCGAAAAAATTCCTGAAGATTTTGTTGAAATCACATCACGCAACCGGCGGCTTGCAAAGACACTATTTCCCTTAAAAGTGATATCACCAATCTTTGTTTTTTGTCCTTCAACAACATTAAACACCACATTAACACGCCCTTTTCCAAGGTTAATCGTTTGAACGTTAACAGTGATATTGTTACGACCAAGAGTTTTATAAGCTTCACGAATCGTATTTATATCAGCAGAAAGCTTAGCAGAATTAAAAGGCTCATTTGGCTTTAAAGAAATAAACCGTTTAAGATCTGGGTCTTTAAAAGATTTATTTCCCTGAAATAATATTTGATTGACAACCTCATATTCTTTTACGAATACAACCAATTTATCACCGACTTGATTTATTTTAACATCATAAAATAAACCTAATTCGAAAAGATTTTTCACAGCATGATCAACATCACCACTGGAAACTCCTTGTCCAGCCTTAATACCCATATTGTCCCGAATCGCCTGAGAACTTACAAACTTATTCCCACGAACCTCAATAGAACGGACTACAGATGCTTGTATTTCTCCAACCGCAGCAATTGACATAAAAACCGTTGCTGGGGCAATCATCCCCATCTTTAACACCAACACAGATGCTGCATTTAAAAACTTTGAATTCGTAGTCATTGGCTTTTTTACCTTACTCTTGTTCCTTGGACATGATGCCTTAAAAAGCTAACTGCCATAACAACCTTTTTACAGCGAGACTTTTCATCCCTTAATTACTCATTATAATGTACGACGCCACAATATTTTGCAGACATGGTAAACAACCTTCAATTTGTTTTTGCCATTATTACCCAATTTACAAAGTGTTTTCCATAATTTAATTAGCTAAACCAACAAAAATAATCATTAAAGAAGACAAAAATCATAAAAAGGAGAAGAAGGGAAAAACCTAAACGAAAAACAATTCCCTGAATTTTAGCGGATATTTCCCTCCCAGTAATAGCCTCAATGACATGAAATAAAAGGTGCCCACCATCAAGCGGTAGAATCGGAAAAAGGTTAATAAACCCAACGCTTATTGAAAGAAAAGCAGCCAAATTCAACAAAGAGATAAAACCTGTCTCGCTTACTTTCCAAGCAATTTTAACGGTTTTAGAAGGCCCACTTAGCCGACAACGATCTTCTTTGCCTCCGATTAAACGACTCATAAAAAGAACCGTTTGAGTGGTAATCAACTCAGTACGGTTTAACGCTTCTTTTATAGCTGTTACAAAACCATAGCGAATATGTTTTATATAAGTTGAATCTAAACGTGCAGGATTATTTAAATCAACAGGAACACCTACACCGATTATAGCACTTTGTGTTCGATTTCCAAATCCATCATCTCGCTCAACGACTTTCGGGGTAATGACCGTCGTAAACACACGCCCCATGCGTTCTATTTTAAACTCTATCGGTTCTTTTCCATGAAAAGATACATAATTCATCAAATCTTCAAAACTTTCAACCCGTCGACCATCCATTTCAACAAAACGGTCCCCTAATTTCAAACCAGACTGAATAGCAGGGCTATCTTTTACCAAGGAACCAACAACCGGTTCAATGGCGACACGACCGTAAATAAAGAAAAAAAACGTTAGAATAACAACAGTAAAAAGAGCATTGAAAAAGGGACCAGCAAAAACAGTTGCTGCTTTTTTCCAAGGATGCGCACTGGCAAATGAACCATCAACAATCGGAGATGATGGAGATAATAGCGTATCGTTTTTTTCCTCATCTCCAACAAATTTTACATAACCTCCTAGGGGGATAAGTGCTAAACGCCATTTCGTGCCATGCTTATCTGTATAACTGGCTATTTGCGGTCCAAATCCAAGTGAAAAAACTAATGCCTTAATACCACACCACCGCCCAATGAGATAATGCCCAAGTTCGTGCACAAAAATGATAAGCATAATGATGAAAAGAATACTCAAACTTCTTAAAAGAAAATCACCCATAGTGACCATATGATTTAAAAGTCCCAAAATATCTTCTCCCCATTAAATCATATTAAAAAGATTAAAAGGTGCATCCATATCAGATATCAATGAACCAATTAAATAAAGAAGACAAGTTGCCCCTACCAATCCATCCATACGATCCATAAAACCACCATGTCCAGGCAATAAAGAACTGGAGTCTTTAACAGAAAAACGTCTTTTAAGCCATGATTGTCCTAAATCACTCAATTGTGAAATAATTGACAAAACAAGTGTAAGGAGTGGCACAAAAAAACTTGCTAAATTTATATCAAAAAATACAAAAGCAACCCATATACCACCGAAAACGCCGACAAATGTACCACCAAGTGCTCCTGACCATGTTTTATTAGGAGAAAATTGTGGTGCTAATTTAGCCCCCCCCAATGCACGTCCGATAAAATATCCACCAATATCGGTTCCCCAAACTATCGTAAATAAGAAAATAACAACTTGGAACCCCAACATCTCATGATCCCGTAAAAAGCATAAAGCTACAACAGGAAAAGATGCATATAAAAAACCACAAAAAACCCAACCACTGTTTTTTATAGATATAATAGCCAACACCGCAGCCAATACGATTAAAACACAAAAAACCAATGGAGCAGATACATTCAACATTAAAAAAAAGCCAAAGAGCAAATAAAAAATACTTGCTAATATCTTTTGTAAAACACACCATTTCTCTTGAGTAATACTCATCCACTCATAAAGAATAAAACCACCAATACACCATGCGAACAGAAAAAATGAGATCCCCCCCAACCATGTTAGATACAAAGCAATAACGCCAAACACAAAAGCTGTTAGAATACGATAAACCAAATTAGACAAAACAACATCCAAACAATAAAAATAGAAAATACAAGCTCTAAAATTGATGCAATAAAAATTTCCCTACCTCGTATTTTTATTTCATACTTGTACAAATTTCTCTTATAATTTACCATAAATGATTTAGTCTACCAAGATAGCGCTTATAAGACGAATAATCAATGAAAACAGCTTCAAAAATCTTCCTTATCAAGGGTTAATCCTAAAATAAGTTGTTAAATATTTTCTCAAACATAAAATGAAAAAGCAGCCATCTACGCCCCACATAAATTAATTCATATAGGTTTCTGTATAAAAAACTTCTCTATCAACTCTTCATCATTAAAAAACGAATTACGGCCCATAACATCTGCTTACCCCATCCTACGCGCATGCTTTATAATGGGTATTAAGAGTAAGATTAAGGCATTATTTTTGCGCTATATTATTTTCCCAAACCCATCTTAGAATATTGAGTAATCCCTCATCATGCAGTTTAACAAAGATATGCTGAACAAAAAACTCTCATGACGCTGTTAAACAGTGTTCTCCAGTAAAGGGTGGAATTCACTCACAGATTAAAGAATAAAAGCATCAACCCTTTCAAATCAATCTTTCCCTTGATCAAGATGATAAAACGATAAAATAGCTTCCTTCCTCACACCTTGCTATCATAGTGTACATTATTCCCTGCTCTTATCCATAAAAATAATTTACATGCAGGGAGTAGAATATCTTTTCTAGCGAAAAAGCCGTCTTAAACGTGCATAATTTCAGATTCTTTCACAGCTAAAATTTTATCGATATCAGCAATAGTTTCATCTGTAAGTTTTTGAACTTTCTCGGAGAAACTATGGGCTTCATCTTGTCCAATTTCACCATCTTTTTCTAACTTTTTTAAATTGTCCATACCATCACGGCGAACATGACGTGTAGCAACACGCGCTTGCTCTGCATAGTGATGCGCAATTTTTACAAGTTCTTTACGGCGCTCTTCATTCAACTCAGGCAAAGGAATACGTAAATTCGTACCATCAGTTATGGGGTTTAAACCAAGACCAGAATCGCGAATAGCACGCTCAACTGCTCCCACCATCGTTTTATCCCATACAGAAACGGAAAGCATCCGAGGTTCGGGAACAGAAATATTAGCAACCTGGTTGATGTGTACAACAGAACCATAAGATTCAACAGTCAACGGTTCTAATAAACTCGCTGATGCCCGTCCCGTCCGCAAGCCACCTAATTCATGTTTAAAAGCCGTAATAGCGCCATCCATGCGACGTTTCAGATCATCCATAATTGATGCAACATTCATATTTCTGTCTCCTTCAATTGTCCTTTGAAGCTTATCCTTATTCCGATACCATTGTAAAGCGCCCTGTTCCATTCAAGACCTTTGCTAAACCACCTTTTTCATGAATGGAATACACAATAATCGGTACATTGTTCTCACGGGCTAAAGTAACCGCCGTTGAATCCATAACCGATAATCCCCACTGCAAAACTTCAACATGTGTTAATTGGTCAAAACGCTTAGCTGTAGGGTCTATCTTTGGATCTGCTGAATAAATACCATCGACTTGTGTTCCTTTAAGAAGAACATCCGCCCCAATTTCTGCTGCACGTAAAGTTGCAGCAGAATCAGTGGTAAAAAATGGATTTCCTGTACCGCCCGCAAAAATAACAACTTTTCCCTGATTCATATAAGCTATTGCTTTACGTTGCGAGAAACTTTCACAAATTTGTGGCATAGCAATCGCAGAGAGTACAACAGTTTCAACGCCTAATTTTGTCAATGATGTTCGCAATGCTAAAGAGTTAATAGCCGTTGCTAGCATTCCCATATGATCACCTGTCACGCGATCCCCACCATGCGAAGCAACAGCAACACCACGAAAAATATTTCCCCCACCGATAACAACCGCAACTTCTATCCCCATTGCGCGTACTTCTGCAATATCAGCGGCAATACGGTCGACAACAGAAACATCAATGCCAAAACTTTGTCCCCCCATAAGAGCTTCACCAGAAGCCTTTAAAAGAATACGTTTATACGGACGTGTTAATGCCATTCATAATCTCCCCAAAAGCACATTTACTTTTTGCTTTTGACACCACGAAGGGCACCACTTTTTTCACGTGACGCCCTCACAATAATCACATCGTTTCCGTCAGAGTTTCTAAAACCAATGATGATTTTAAATCCCTGATCAAGATTTTTCAATAACTAGCCTTTTGCAGCTGCCGCAACCTCTGCAGCAAAATCAGACTCCTCTTTTTCTACACCTTCACCGAGTGCAAAACGAATAAAGCCTGTGATTTTTGCTGGAGCACCTATTGATTTCTCAGCGTCCTTTAAAGCAGCCTCAACAGTCATATCAGGATTCATAACAAAAGCTTGAGAAAGCAAAACAACCTCTTCAAAAAACTTACGCATACGCCCTTCTACCATTTTTTCAATGATATTTTCAGGTTTTCCAGACTGACGTGCTTGATCTGAAAAAATTGCTTTTTCACGTTCAACAGCACCAGCATCAACATCTTGTGCTGTAAGCGCTAATGGATTGGTTGCCGCAATATGCATCGCGACCTGCCGACCAAAAGCAAGAGCAGCTTCTTTATTTCCCGTTGTTTCAATTGCAACCAAAACACCAAGTTTCCCAAGCCCATCAGACACGCTATTGTGTATATAAGTCGCAACAACACCATTCTCAACAGACAATTTAGCGGAACGACGAAACGTCATATTTTCGCCAATTGTACCAATTGCATCTTTAATTGTAAGTTCTACAGTCTTCTCAGAGCCTGGATAAAGAGAAACAGAAACAGATTCAACATCACCCGGCGTATCTAAGGCAGCAGTTGCTACATTACGCACAATGTCTTGGAATCCATCATTGCGTGCAACAAAATCCGTTTCCGAATTAATCTCAACCAAAACTGCATGTGAATCTTTTGATACGACTCCGATTAATCCCTCAGCTGCTGTACGACCAGCCTTTTTATCTGCTTTAGCTATGCCTTTTTTACGAAGCCAATCAACAGCTGCTTCCATATCGCCATTGGTTTCTGCTAAAGCGGCTTTACAGTCCATCATACCGGCGCCAGATAATTCTCGAAGTTCTTTTACTTGTGCAGCAGTAACGCTCATATTTGCCTCTTCATTCTGTAACAGTGAATGCGTGCAAATTTCCTCTGCACGCCTATAACTTTTTCCTTAGATAATAAAAATACCTTAATTAGGCGTTTTATATTACTCAGAAACTGCCAAAACCGCATTTTCTTCCAAAACAGGCTCCACAGGTGCATCAACTTGAGCTCCCAAATCGATACCCATTGCACCTTGCTGACGAGCAATACCATCAAGAGCGGCACGAGCAAAAAGATCGCAATAAAGAGAAATTGCACGTGAAGCATCGTCATTCCCTGGTATTGGATGTGTTACGTCATCGGGATCACAATTGGTATCAATAATAGCAATCACTGGAATACCCAAACGTTTTGCTTCTTGGAGTGCAATATTTTCTTTATTTGTATCGATAACAAAGATAAGATCTGGAACAGAGCCCATATCTTTAATACCACCAAGCGCACGATTAAGTTTTTCACGATCACGTTCAAGATTTAAACGTTCTTTTTTGGTAAAGCCTTGTGCTTCAGCAGCAAGAATCTTATCAAGCTTCCGCAAACGATGTATCGAATTGGAAATTGTTTTCCAGTTCGTCAGCATACCGCCAAGCCAACGCGCATTAACATAATATTGGGCGGAACGATTCGCTGCATCAGCGATAATTTCAGATGCCTGCCGTTTCGTGCCAACAAAAAGAATACGACCACCACGCGCAACAGTATCTGAAACAAGTTTAAGCGCTTGATGTAAAAGAGGAACAGTCTGAGCAAGATCAATAATATGAATATTATTACGCTGACCATAAATATAGGGAGTCATTTTGGGATTCCAGCGATGAGTCTGGTGACCAAAATGCACACCTGCTTCTAAAAGCTGGTGCATAGTAAAATCGGGTAGTGCCATAAATTTTATCCTTTCCGGTTTAACCTCCGCGGAAAAAGCAGGAAAACCTACTACCGGCGGATGCTTGCTAGACTTTTCTCTCGAGATCATCTATAAACACCCAAACTCCGCGTGTGGAATAGCGCAAACATACTAAACTTTGATTCTTTTTCAAGTCATTTTCTTCAATCATTTAATATTTGCATTTTCACATTGATTAAGATCTTTTCCAAGTTCGAGAAATTCAAGACTGTTCAATTTTGCACGCACTGAAAAAGTCCCATAATCTATATGAAGATCACGCATGACACCATTCTCATGTAAGAGAAAACTGCTCCGATAAATCGGCAAACCATCTTTATTTTCACCATCATCAAAATAAGAGATTGTAACAGGCCAATATTCTTCTTCATCCAATTTTCTCATTTTTTCCGTCTCGCTATCAGATAAAAGCGCCTTCTTTTCCCCTATGACGATACTTTCTTTTATAACTTTATCCGCTTTATTTGTCCCATCAAATACAGTAACATTATAAAAATGATCCCCCGCTTTTGCATGGCGGATAATATTCTTTAGTTGCATCATTGGAAATTCAGCCATTGCAAGTTTATACTTTTTTTCCTTTGGCTTTTTTAAGGTAACTGTAATGCCATCTCCCGTTCGCTCCGCGACCCCTTCGGCACGATGCGCAACCTCTTCCCCCTCTTGATCGGTAATATTAAAACGAAATGTACGGCTATCTCCTGTTTCATAACTCGTCGTCTGTTGATCCGTTAAACGCACCGGCATATCTTCAACATGAAGACGGCTAATGAAACGAAAACGTGTGCTATAGCCTTGGCATGCCGAACCAGTAAGCTCGTAAACCATTCGCCCTGACATCCCAGAAATTGCCATTTCATGAGAAACACTATCGAGATAAAAATCATAAATTGCTCGATGAGGCACAATAAAAATAGGCTCTTCAGATCTCGCTGTACAGAAAAAAATAATATATAAAATTATTGTCAATAATGCTCTAATCATTCCCAACTTCCAAACTTTATCCCCGTTGCATAACATCATACAATAAGGCAAAAAAGGCTATTTTCTTAATTAACCACACATTTCCTTAAATTAAAAAATAGGTTATGCAATGAATATATAGAACAGCTATGGAGTTTAAATTATGACCAATGTGATTGAAAAAAACTTAGAAAAGTTTGGAATCATTCTTCCTGCAGCAACGCAACCCCTTGCCAATTACATCACCACTTCACAAAGTGGCAATCAACTCTTTATCTCTGGGCAGCTCCCTCTTATAAATGGAAAACCTATAGCCATCGGTAAAGTTGGTGCAGCTGTGAATGTCGAACAAGCAAAAAAAGCATCTGAAGCTTGTGCTCTCAATATTCTCGCTCAACTCAAAGCAACTCTGGGTGATCTAAATAGAATAAAACGCGTGGTAAAAATTACTGTTTTTGTAGCTGTCGATTCTCATTTTACCGATATCCCTTTTGTCGCCAATGGAGCTTCTGATTTATTCGTCAATATTCTTGGTGAAATTGGAAAACACGCCCGTTCTGCTATTGGTGTTGCCTCTCTTCCTATGGATGTTCCTGTAGAAGTTGAAGCCATTATAGAAATCTAAATCTTCACTAAAGAGAGTGCGTGCCTTAAAGATAACTGAAGTCAAAATATTTTTTTGTTTTAAACTCTGATAAATCTTGCATTTTTCCGTTTTGAAATTAAAATTCTAAACTTACAATAAAAGGAAATACTTGTATGAAACAAGCTTATGACAATAACAATATTTTTGCTAAATTAATTCGTAATGAAATCCCTTCTGTTCGTGTTTACGAAGATGATGATGTTATTGGATTCATGGATATCATGCCACAAGCACCAGGTCATACACTGGTCATTCCCAAAAAAGGTTCTAGAAACTTACTTGATGCTGATACTGAAACATTATTTCCTGTTATTAAAGCCGTTCAAAAAATTGCTAATGCTGTTAAAAAAGCCTTTCAAGCAGATGGCATAACGATCATGCAATTTAATGAAGCGGCTAGTCAACAAACCGTTTATCATCTCCATTTCCATATTATACCGCGTATGGAAGGAATAGAACTTACCCCTCACAATGAGGTAATAACGCCTACAGAAATACTTGAAGAGAATGCAAAAAAAATCCGTGCTGCCTTGTCTCCATGTTCTTAAGATGTTGTGCTTTTCCTTTCTACACGTTTTTTTGTCAAATTTTTCATTTTACTTTTCTTTGAGCCAACAGATAGATCGGAAGAAGAAATTTTTAACTGTAATCTTTCTTTTTCATCATTTGATTTTTCTGTTGATACGCGAATGATGCCGCCATTGCGTAACTTTCCAAATAAAATTTCATCCGCTAATGGCTTTTTAATATATTCTTGTATAACACGCCCTAATGGGCGTGCTCCCATTTGAGAATCGTATCCTTTATTGGAAAGCCATAAAGTCGCAGAAGGGCTTAATTCAAAACAGATCCCCCGATCAGCTAATTGTGCTTCAAGCTGAAAAATAAATTTTTGCACGATCTGATTGATGCTTAAGTGAGATAAAGGCGCAAACGGAATGATTGCATCCAACCGATTACGAAATTCTGGCGTAAATAACCGATTGATTGCTTCTATATCCTCACCATCACGATGGACTTTTCCAAATCCAATAGCTGATTTTGCCATATCTGAAGCACCAGCATTGGTTGTCATAATCAAAATAATATTGCGGAAATCAATTTTCTTGCCGTTATGGTCTGTTAATCGACCATAATCCATGACCTGCAATAAAATATTAAATAACTCTGGATGGGCTTTCTCAATCTCATCGAGCAATAGGACTGCATGAGGCTTCTGATCAACTGCATCTGTAAGGAGACCTCCTTGATCAAACCCTATATAGCCTGGAGGTGCACCGATTAAGCGTGCTACCGTATGGCGTTCCATATATTCTGACATATCAAAACGTAATAGTTCAATGCCTAAAGATGATGCAAGCTGTTTTGCAACTTCGGTTTTTCCAACACCTGTTGGTCCTGAAAATAAATAACTTCCTATTGGTTTATCTGGTTCGCGCAAACCTGCACGCGCCAATTTTATGGATGAAACTAAAACGGAGATTGCCTGATCTTGCCCATAAACAACATGCTTGAGTTCTCTCTCAAGCTTACTCAATATCTTCTGATCATTCCGTGAAACTGTTTTGGGTGGAATCCTTGCAATTGTAGCAACAGTCGCTTCAATTTCTTTAACACCTATAGCTTTTTTGCGTTGTTTTTTTGGCAAAAGCTTTTGCGCTGCACCACTTTCATCAATAATATCAATTGCTTTGTCAGGTAATCTACGATCAACCATATAGCGTGAAGATAATTCTACGGATGCCTTCATCGCCTGATCTGTATATTTTATCTGATGAAAATCTTCAAAGTAAGGCTTCATCCCCTGCAAAATTTTAATCGCATCAGGGACAGAAGGTTCATTAATATCAATCTTCTGAAAACGGCGCTCTAAAGCACGATCTTGTTCAAAGAATTTTCGATATTCTCTGTAAGTCGTCGACCCAATACATCGCATAGCTCCAGAAGATAATGCAGGTTTTAAAAGATTTGCTGCATCCATATTTCCCCCTAATGTTGCCCCTGCACCAATTAAGGTATGAATTTCATCAATAAATAAAATAGCATCTGGATACAGCTCAAACTCTTTAATAACTTGCTTTAATCGTTCTTCAAAATCACCGCGATAACGTGTACCAGCAACAAGTCCCCCCATATCAAGAGAAAATATCGTTGCATTTGATAAAACTTCAGGCACTTGCCCATCAACAATACGCTTTGCCAATCCCTCAATGATCGCGGTTTTTCCTACTCCAGGATCACCAACCAAAAGCGGATTATTTTTTGATCTTCGACATAAAATCTGAATCATGCGTGAAATTTCTCTTTCACGGCCAATTAATAAATCAATTTTTCCATCCCGCGCTTTACAATTGAGATCAATACAATAACTCGTTAAAGCACATGTTACCCTTTCACCATTGTCTGAAATCTGCTGATCTAATTGCTCTTCAAGTCCTTCAAGTAACATGGATAATCCATCATCACGCGTAATACCATGTGAAATAAAACGTACAGCATCATAGCGTGTCATTCCCATCTCTTGAAGAAAATAGGCTGCATGGCTTTCACGTTCAGAAAAAATAGCAACAAGAACATTTGCCCCTGATACTTCATCTTTTCCAGCAGATTGAGCATGTATTACCGCACGTTGGATAACACGCTGGAAAAAAGCTGTAGGCTTTGTATCCTCATCAGCTCTAATCTGTTCATCTAATTCTGAGCGAAGATAATTGGTTAAACGCTCGCGCAATTCCTCCACATCTACCTGGCATGCCTGAATAACGGAATTTGCATCGGCATCATCTAACAGCGCAAGGAGAAGGTGCTCTAATGTTGCATATTCATGCCGTGCTTGAGTGGCAATTGTTAATGCACGATGCAAAACCTCTTCAAGACTAGGTGTAAAAGATGGCATAATTCCTCACTTCCATTCCATTACACATTGTAACGGATGCTCATTTTGACGCGCACACTCCCTCACTTGTACTATTTTCATTTCAGCAACTTCATAAGTATAAGCTCCACATTCTCCTATCCCATTGTGATGAACATTTAACATAATTCGCGTTGCCTCTTCGAAACTTTTTTTAAAAAAGTTCTTCAAAACGAAAACAACAAAATCCATAGGTGTATAATCATCATTAAGTAAAAGAACGCGATATAATTTAGGTTTTTGGAATTTTGCTCTAGCCTTAGGTATTATAACCGCACTATGCCTACCTTCATCCCAATTCTTGCCTTTTTCATTATGCATAATATGAGGTATAGAGTTTATTATGAGTGTTTGTCCCATTAACGTTTTCCATATAGCAAATTTTTTATTAATTTTAAGTTCTTTCAAAACTATTGCAATACCTCTTTAGCATCAGAAAAGACTTTCCCCCTATGATTAGATGTAAGTCACTCATAAAATAACTTCTGTAAATAAATTAGTAATACCATTCGTCTAAACTGCATCAACACGTTACAGAAAAGGAAGCTATATAGAAGTTTTTCAGGGTAAATGGAGAAATAGGATACGACAAGTGTATATTAACGATCAAAAAATTATGCGCTGCTATAAAAAAATAGCAATTTCTTTTGTTATGTTAGCTTTTTCTTACTGTTGGGCATCAGCAACACCTCAAGGAGCCTATCCTGATAAGTATGCTGCTATTGTGATAGATGCCACGACGGGGAAAACTCTTTTTCAAGCCAATGCAACACTGAAACGTTATCCTGCTTCCCTAACAAAAATGATGACATTATACTTACTGTTTGAAGCTATGCAGATAGGGCGTGTGACATCCAATACTCCAATTCCTGTTTCACATTATGCAGCAATGCGCCCACCAACAAAAATTGGATTTAAAGCAGGCCAAACAATTTCTGCAGAAGCAGCTGCTAAAGCACTTATTACAAGATCTGCAAATGATGTTTCTGCAGCCATTGCAGAATATCTTGGTGGGAGTGAAAAAAAATTCGCTCGAATGATGACAGCAAAAGCTCGTAAACTTGGCATGAAACATACACATTTCGCCAATGCTTCAGGACTTCCGGATGTGCACAATTATTCTACAGCACGAGACATAGCCACTTTGTCATTAGCCTTACGTAAACATTTTCCAAAACAATATAAATTGTTCAAAACAAAAAGTTTTAGTTTCCGTGGACATACGATTAACAGCCACAATAAACTCGTCCAAATAATGAAAGGTGTTGATGGAATTAAAACAGGATACACACAAATGTCAGGTTCTAATTTAGCAACTTCGATGCGTCTTGAGGGACGCTCTGTTGTTGCTGTTGTTATGGGAGGTAAATCATCTACTGCACGTGACGAGCACATGGCTAGCTTATTGAATCAATATTTGCCCAAAGCAAGCCAAATGAAAAGTGGGGAACCTTTAATGGCCTCTGTACACTATCACTTACCCACTGGCGCAAATACGCCTATACCAACCATTAAAGCTGATTCAAATGATTTTAACGATGAAATTTCGACTATGTTGACAGCATTTGCAGAACAACCTAAAAACTCTAATATCGCAATAACGGCTGTAAATAGGGTCATTGTACCAATACCTAACCCTCAAAAAATTATACCGGTTGAGACTCATAAAATTGTGAACGCTTCTTTGTCCACAAATGCCGGATGGGCTATCCAAATTGGTTCTCTTCCTAGTAAAGAACAAGCAAATACTCTGCTTTTAAAAGCAAAAAATACAGCTTTTTCTACTTTAAAGAACACCTCTTCACATATGCAACTGTTTGAAAAAAATGAGCAGCGTTATTATCGAGCCCGATTTACAGGATTTCAATCAAAAAAAGCTGCATTTGACGCGTGTTCTACATTAAAGAAAGCAAATTTTAACTGCTATACTGTAGCCTACTAAAAGTTTTTGAATTTGCATTAAGGATAGTATTATGACAGATAATGCTTTTGCTTCATTCCCTAAAAAAGAAATTTTATTGAAGCAATCATCCCTCCTTTCATTGCGTTCTCTTCACGATGCTGCAGCAAAACTTGTTGGTTTAAAGTATAATTCAACTGCATTAGATACACAATCTCTTGTTAATCTTCTCATTTGCCAAACAATGCGCAATCGTCGTCTCATGATGCCTCCTGTACGCATTCATTTACGTGTTGCGAGTCAAACTGGTAATGTACCTATTAAAATCCGTCTAGGAGCAACAAATATTTAATTCTACAGACTTCTCTAAACAATTATTTTATTATTGCACCATTATCTACAATCTTAAAAGATCCTTTGATAAACATATTTCTTTCTTAAATTACAGGAATTGTGCTGATATCTTTTCTACTATCCAATATCTTCAAGCTTTCAATAAAACCATTTTTAAAGACATAAAAATACTAAATGTTTTTCCAATTTTTGATTTAATATTAAAAAAGTGTCCTGGATATCGTTCGGGAAAAAATGAACCCTACATGGGATGAAAGCTTATCACTTTAGAGGTTATTGTAAAAGTGCAATAAAGAAAATCCCTTTTAATAACGCTTCTCCCTACAACACAAATACTGTAAAAAATAATTTAAGTCCTTTTACTTTTTCTTTTTTTCAACAAACAAAGCAAATTTAAAAATACAAATACTATCCATAAAAAAACGTAAAAGAAATTATCAGATTAAATATCATAATACGATCTCCATAAGATTTTAATTTATATAATGATCATTTTTTTGCATATACCAGCAGCAAGTAAAATAGGACAATGACGGGTAGATGAAAAACTAAAATCACTTTTAGAGATGCAAAAGGCTTTTTCAATTATTCTCATTGCTTCTAATGATAAAGGTAAAAGAAATTCTTTTTATTCATGCCTTCAGCAGGGATTATCCAATAAATCATCCCCAATCTGACTGCCACAATAACGCAATGGATGCGTACAAACACCTGTAAGAATAAACAAATGCAAAGACAAATATGTTATGGGTGTTGTTTCATAAAATTTTTTTATAAAAAGCAGGCTCTTCTCTTCAATCTATTGCTGGTAAATTTTGTGTTTTATGGAGTTATTTTCCTAAGAGAGCCCGTCGTGCTTTTCTATCGCTTGTAAAACCCAATGTAGTCGCATGTTTGAAACAAATATTAAGACGATTTAGTGTTTTCTCTACTGTTGCAGCTTTTGTATGCCAGATGGGAGTAAGGGTATTGCGTATCTCTGTTTGTATAATCTCTGAAACAAGCAGAAAACCTAATTTTGGAAGAATATGAAGTTTTAAAGTGACAACCAATCCTAGTCCTTGCCATCTCCTTTTAATGCAGCTTTACCGCTTTCAAAAGTATCTAAAGCAATATCCTTTAAATAATGGAGATTACGCATTGTCTTATGCTTTTATTTATCGCGTTCTTTAATGCTGTCACAACCTTCACGTAAAACAGAGTGCCATTGTTGCTCATTCATGAGTTTTGTTTTAGAGAGACATCTCTCAACGCTCCCAAGCCCATTTCGCGCCGGCGCCCATGAGATGATATAACGGTAAATCCATTGAGCGCCACCATCTCTACGCTTATAAAGGAGTAAGCTGACACTATCACATATTTGGGCCTCAATGTTGCTGCGCGGGAACAGCCCTTGACACTTGAAACGGTTCATAAGAGGCATTTTGAGGTCCTTTCTTATACAATTTCACTTCATACGGCTCTCTCCACTTGTGATGCGCAAGCGAATGTTTTTGACTAATTCAGCATAAACAGATTTGAAAGGAGAGAATCTTACGGTATTCAAGGTTTTAATTCAATATAAATAACGTTACATTATCTTGATATATCAATATATTACATATTAAACGAGAAATTTTCTAAGATTCTCTTATTTTTCTCCTTATATTGAATCAGTCAAAATCATTTGCTTGCTCATCACGAGAATGATTCGTATATACACGACTAAAAAGGACTCAAAATGCCTCTTATGAACCTTTCAAGTGCCAAGTCCTATATCTTACAAATATTGGGGCTGGAAAAATGTGTGATGGTGCTGGCTTGTTCTTTTATTAAGCGTAAAGATGAAGGTGCTCAATGGATTTACCATTATATCATTTCACAGGCACCGTCCCGAAATAGGCTTGGGAGCGTTGGGAAATGCTTTAAAAAAAACTCATGAATGAGAAACACGATAATGTTCTATTATATACATTCTATTCTTCATAAGAATTTTGACAAATATTTTTTAATGTACACGTTATTATTTATTTTAATTTTTTTTGACGGTACAAGATTTATAAATAAAAGTTGGAGAATAAGATTTTCTAAGATAGCTTTTAATTATTGCGAATTAGAGTTTTTTTCAAGGTATTTTTTTCGCAATATCAGATGTCTAAAAGATCTGCACTTCTAAAAAATTAAAATCTTTAAATCTCTCTCACACCTCATCACAATTATTTAGATTTAAAACAGATTTTCCTTGAATACCAAAGTATAATCCTCCATTCCTTAAAAGATATTGCTACGAAAACTTTTAAAAGTAATAAAATCCAGCTAGAAAGTAATGACAGATTGATCACTCATTTTACTTTAAGCTTTTTTATTTTTTCCCAATGAGACTGTTTTTCCATTTCTGAGACAAATCAAACAGATATAAGCAATACTCTCTTCCCAATCTTGCAGGCAAGAGCTATTACTCGTCCAGAAAGCATGAACCTATTTCAAATTTATCTCAAGCATGCTGCTGAATTAAATTTAAATTCTGATTTATAAGCCACAAAAAACATAAGCTTTCTCACGAAGAAGAATATGATCCTTCCCCAAAGAGCCCAGTTATGGATTGAGAAAAATACTCCAGATCTTAACAAGAGATTGCATTGACTGCGAGGCCACCTTTACTTGTTTCTTTATAGCGTTCACTCATATCATGACCTGTCTGACGCATTGTTTCTATACAAGCATCAAGAGAAACAAAATGTTCTCCATTACCATGTAATGCAAGAGAAGAAGCCGTTACTGCCTTAACAGCCCCCATTGCATTACGCTCAATACAAGGAACTTGTACAAGACCTGCAACCGGATCACACGTCATTCCCAAATGATGCTCAAGCGCAATTTCCGCTGCATTTTCAATCTGAGCCGATGTTCCACCTAACGCTGCGGTCAACCCTGCCGCAGCCATTGAAGATGCCGCTCCAACTTCACCTTGACACCCAACTTCTGCACCAGAAATAGAGGCATTATGTTTGATAACACCGCCAATAGCTGCAGCCGTCAATAGAAAATTATGTATTCCCTTTTGATCTGAATCATCATTAAACTGAAGATAGTAACGCAAGACTGCGGGGACAACACCAGCTGCCCCATTTGTTGGTGCTGTAACAACACGACCACCTGCTGCATTTTCCTCATTGACTGCCATAGCATAGACTGACAGCCAATCATTTGCCCAAAGTGGATAATTGCAATTTTTCTTTTGATTTTCCAAAAGCGTTTCATGAAGCTTTTTAGCACGCCTTAGAACACGCAATCCACCAGGCAACTCGCCTTCTTGTGAAAGACCTCTATCAATGCAATTTGTCATCGCTGAAAAAATTTCATCAAGCCCTGCATCCAGAGAAGAACGCTCTATCTTGGTTTCTTCATTTAAGCGTTTCATTTCAGCAATCGAAAGTCCGGATTTCTCCGACATTGATAACATTGTACGCGCAGAATCAAAAGGATATGGCACCTCAAATGCTTCTGGTTGCATACCACCACCATTCATATGGCTTAATTCATCCTCAGTCACAACAAAGCCACCACCGATAGAATAATAAATCTGCCGCAATAGAACATTCCCACCCGTATCAAGTCCTTCAAATGCGAGTCCATTCGTATGTCCAGGTAAGATTTCCTTTCGTTCAAAAATAAGATCACGTTGCAAATCAAACTGATAAGCGGGCTGGTCTTCTGATTGCACTTTTTTCTCACGGATAACTTTTTCTAACAGAAATTCCATATTATCAGGATCAACAGTAGAAGCTTTTTCTCCTAAAAGTCCTAATATAATAGCCCTATCTGTCGCATGACCAATACCCGTGAAAGCTAAAGAACCGTAAAGATAAACACGTATACGAGAAACTTGAATATTAGAAGACTGGGAAAAATCTCGTATTTTTTGCAAAAACATATTAGCAGCTGTCATCGGCCCCATCGTATGTGAGCTAGAAGGACCAATCCCAATTTTAAAAAGTTCAAAAACAGATAAAAACACGCATCACCTCAAAACTCTAGTATGGTCTGAGCATACGTTTTTTATAACGTTTGTCCTGTTTAAAATCAAATTGCGATATAAACTAAAAAAATGACAGCAATAAACACGAATGTCGCTCGTCTTGCTACCACCCAACACTTTCTTTCTATAGTGCTTTCCATAGTCAACCTTCAAAATGGACAATACCTCTAGAGTCATCCTCTCTCAATTTTCTGAACGTAGTAAAATAAGTGTTAATATGCAATACTAGAATTCAATAAGAATGTGAGATTCTTACCGAAAATATTCCTCATAATGCACCAAGTTCTTCAAAACGTATGATTAATTATACAAAATATTTTATGGATATGCTTCAATGAAACGTACAAAGTTTTCTAACGGTTCTCGTTCTGTCTCAAAATTGTTCTCTGGAGCATTCATATCGCGATAACCAAGCGCCATACCACAGATAATATGGCGATCAGAAGGGATAGATAAAAGTGTACGAATCTGTTTATGATAATCAGCAAAAGCTGCTTGGGGGCAAGTATCTAATCCAAATCCACGTGCTGCTAACATAATAGTCTGCATAAACATACCCAAATCAAGCCAGCTCCCCATTTCCATGTCGTGATCCATTGTAAACAAAAGCCCTACCGGTGCACCGAAAAATAAAAAATTTCGCGCCTTTTGATGAAGCATTTTTTCTTCATCACCTTTTTGAATTCCAAGACTCTGATAAAGATCTAAACCAACTTTTCGACGTCTTGAAAGGTAAGGCTCACGCCACTGACGTGGATAATAATGATATTCACGCTCTCCTTTTACACCTGAAAGCACAAGTTGTGAAAGCTCTTGCCCTACTTTCTGTAATACACCTCCCGTAAGCACAATCACTTGCCATGGCTGAATATTTGTTCCAGATGGTGCACGTGCTGAAAGTTTTAAGATTTCTTTGATTGTTTCCAGACTCACTGGCTGGTCAGTAAAAGCGCGAATTGACTTTCGCGACAAAATAGATTGAAAAACACTCATGGAAGAAACTGCCATTGTCTTTACTCTCTTTATGAAAAATATTTTTTACTTATTAAGGACAATATACTGCGAAAATACCTTTGTTGCTTTTTTCGCACGCTCTATTTCTTCAAATGACTTACACATTTCACGCAGTGCTAAAAAACACCCACCCATTAGGATAGTACAACCTATCCCTTTTAATGACAAGAAAATTGCCTAAAAGTAGATAAAATAAATTTCATAATCAACGATTAACCCCCAACTCTGCTAAGCTCTCAAAAAAAGCCTCCTCAATTCGTTCTAAATCCTGTAGAAGATCATCAATATCATGCTGCATCTTCTTTAAATCAGCTCGTTTTTTATGAATTCCTGCAATTAATTTCTTAAGCTTTTTCTCATCATCAGGTGGTTTTCCAACCATAGCCAACATATCAGATATTTCAGACAACGAAAATTTAACTCTTTTAGCACGCAGTATTTGTTTTAACTTATGACGATCCGTTTGTGTATAAAGCCGTGTACTTCCACGTCTGAAAGGAATAAGAAGCCCCTCTTCTTCATAATAACGCAAAGTCCGAGCTGTTATTGAAAACTCACGCGTCAATTCTCCAATGGAATAATATTCGTACATTTTATCATTCTGTCTTCATAGACCACATTGTTATAAGAAATATGTCTAATTTTTATAAAACTTGAGGCAAGCACTCTATTCTCTACTTTCCCGCACTCTAAAATGTAAAGACATACAGCCTTATCATACAAATATTATACAGCAAAAAACCAATTATTTTTTTAGATTACAGAAAAAACTACTGATCTTTCATTATAAGACCTTTTAAATCTTTATAGAAGATATCAATCAAAAATTTTCTTAAAATTCGAAATCAGCCGTTACTTTACTTGTAGAGAATACTCTCTTTTCCTTGGAATATGGCTTTTAGACTTCACGTATCTTGAAAAAAAATTCTATACAGCCTTCAGAAATAAGAAAACTTTAAAATAAAGCAATAAAAAAGATAAGCACCATCATAAAACAACAAACTATTCAAGATGAGTGAAATAACTATTACCTTATAATTTTTAACATTTTCAGGAAAATATGCAATTTCCGTATTTTGAGATAAAAAAACGCCTGAACTTTTTATTCAGACGTTTTTATATTATGTGACGCTATCTTTAAATTATTCAGCAACAGCTTCAGTTGTCATATTTGTCAACATAGCCTTGGCCACTTCGTTATTATTAGACTTACGTTGCTCATCTACAATCAAATCATCACGAACTGCTGCAATACGACGGATTTGAGAAATCGTGCCCCCTGTACCGGCAGGAATAAGACGACCGACAATAACGTTCTCTTTAAGACCTTGCAAAGTATCAATTTTACCAGAAACCGCTGCTTCGGTAAGAACACGCGTTGTTTCCTGAAACGATGCCGCCGAAATGAAAGAAGGCGTTTGAAGAGAAGCTTTTGTAATTCCAAGAAGAATGGGATTACCAGATGCAGGTTTTTTCCCTTCTGCAATCAAATTATCATTGATTTCATCAAGTTCAATACGATCAACATTATCACCTGGAATATAACCAGAATCTCCAGAGTCAGTAATTTCAACCTTTTGCAACATTTGACGAACAATCACTTCAATGTGCTTGTCATTGATAAGAACCCCCTGCAAACGATAAACCTCTTGAATCTCATTAACAAGGTAAGATGCCAAAGCTTCAACACCCTTAATTGCTAAAATATCATGAGGAGCTGGATTACCATCAAGGATATAATCACCCTTTTCAATTTGATCGCCTTCTTGGAAGTGAAACAACTTACCTTTTGGAATCAAATATTCTACTGCCTCAAGAGTTTCATCATTTGGTTCAATAATAATACGGCGTTTGTTCTTATAACCACGGCCAAATCGAATTGTACCACTGACTTCAGCAATAATCGCATGATCCTTTGGACGACGCGCTTCAAAAAGCTCTGCCACACGTGGTAGACCACCCGTAATATCTTTCGTCTTGGCACTTTCCATTGGCAAACGAGCAATAACATCACCAGCTTTAACATGCGCACCAAGCTCAACAGAAAGAATAGTTTCCACTGACATCATATAACGGGCTTCACCTCCCTTATATAATTTAGCGATGGATTTACCTTCTTTATCTGCATGAATAATAATGGCTGGTTTGAGCTCCGCACCACGTGGATTAGCACGCCAATCAATCACCAAACGCTTCGTAATCCCCGTCGATTCATCAGCTGTTTCAGTGACCGATAAACCATCAACCATATCTTCAAAACCCACATAGCCTTCAACTTCCGTTAAAATTGGACGTGTATAAGGATCCCATTCTGCTATACGTTGACCACGTTTAACCACATCACCATCATCAACAAAAATATGTGCTCCATAGCTAATACGATGCACAACGCGCTCTTTTCCTAACTCATCCTTGATAAGGATAGCCATATTACGCCCCATAACAACTAAATGTCCTTCAGAGTTACGCGCCACATTACGATTACGAATCTCCACCGTACCTTCATAAGATGCTTCTAAATACGATGAATCAACAACCTGTGCAGTTCCTCCTAGGTGGAAAGTACGCATAGTAAGCTGCGTTCCCGGCTCACCAATTGACTGAGCAGCAATAACACCAACAGCTTCTCCCTGATTAACCGGTGTTCCACGCGCCAAATCACGACCATAGCATTTTGCACAAACCCCAAGACGTGTTTCACATGTTAAAGCAGAACGAATTTGAACAGATTGAATTCCTGCTTCTTCAATCTTCGCGACATCGGCCTCCTCAATCATCGCTCCACCTTCAAGAATGACCTCTCCAGAGATAGGATGTAAAATATCAACAAGGGCTGTACGACCAAGAATTCTTTGCCCAAGAGAAGCAACAATTTGTCCGGCATCAACAATTGGCTGCATGGTAAGCCCTTTTGCCGTACCACAATCAACGGCTGAAATAATAGCATCCTGTGCAACATCAACAAGACGCCGTGTTAGATAACCAGAGTTCGCCGTTTTTAACGCAGTATCAGCAAGTCCTTTACGCGCACCATGTGTGGAGTTGAAGTATTCGTTAACAGTCAGACCTTCCTTAAAATTTGAAATAATAGGTGTTTCAATAATTTCACCCGATGGTTTTGCCATTAATCCACGCATACCAGCCAATTGTCTCATCTGGTTAGCAGAACCACGGGCACCAGAATGCGACATCATATAGATCGAATTCATAGGCCGTTGACGACCTGTTTTAGGATCAAAATCGACAGCTTGAATTCGTTTCATCATTTCATCTGCAACACGGTCTGTACATTTACCCCAAGCATCTACAACCTTATTGTATTTTTCACCTTGTGTAATCAAACCATCATTATATTGCTGTTCGTATTCCTTAGCCAAAGCTTCTGTTTCTGCAACCAAACGCGACTTGCTATCAGGAATAACCATATCATCCTTACCAAATGAAATTCCTGCACGACAAGCATAAGAAAAACCAAGCTGCATAATACGGTCACAAAAAATAACCGTCTCTTTTTGTCCACAGTGGCGATAAACATAATCAATCATTTTAGAAATATTCTTTTTTGTCATTTCTTGATTGACAATATCAAATGAGATATTCGGATTTTTGGGCAAAAGCTCACCGATAATCAAACGACCAGGTGTCGTATCATAAAGTTTAGCGACTTCTTTTCCATCCTTGCCGATATTCTTAACACGGCCTTTAATCTTCGTATGAAGCGTTACGACCTTATTTTCCAAGGCATAATGAAGCTCACCTATATCAGAAAAAGCCATTCCCTCACCTGGTTCTTTTTCAGAAACAATCGAGAGATAATAAAGTCCAAGAACCATATCCTGTGATGGAACAATAATGGGGGCACCATTAGCTGGATGAAGAATATTATTAGTCGACATCATCAAAACACGAGCTTCAAGCTGTGCTTCAAGAGAAAGTGGAACGTGAACAGCCATCTGATCTCCATCAAAATCCGCATTAAAAGCGGTACATACCAATGGATGAAGTTGGATAGCCTTTCCTTCAATTAAGATAGGTTCAAAAGCCTGAATCCCCAAACGGTGCAATGTTGGCGCACGATTGAGTAAAACAGGATGTTCACGAATAACCTCATCCAAAATATCCCAAACTTCTGGATGCTCTTTTTCAACAAGCTTTTTTGCTTGTTTTACAGTTGAGGAATATCCTTTCGCATCAAGCCGCGCATAAATAAAGGGCTTAAATAATTCAAGGGCCATTTTTTTGGGAAGACCACATTGATGTAATTTTAATTCAGGACCTGTCACGATAACAGAACGACCCGAGTAATCAACACGCTTTCCAAGTAAGTTTTGACGGAAACGACCTTGTTTACCCTTTAACATATCTGAAAGAGATTTTAACGGACGTTTATTGGCCCCCGTAATCACACGCCCACGCCGTCCGTTATCAAACAATGCGTCAACAGCTTCTTGCACCATACGCTTTTCATTACGCACGATAATTCCAGGAGCACGCAATTCAATCAGCCGTTTCAAGCGGTTATTACGATTGATAACACGTCGATAAAGATCATTCAGATCTGATGTCGCGAAACGTCCACCATCAAGCGGAACCAATGGACGTAAATCCGGTGGAATAACCGGAATTGTTTTCATAATCATCCACTCTGGTTTATTCCCAGACTCAAGAAAATTTTCTACGATCTTAAGTCGTTTAATTAATTTTTTCTGCTTTAACTCTGAAGTTGTTTCAGCTAATTCGAGACGCAAATCATTGGCAATTTTATCTAACTCCATACTCGCTAAAAGCTCGTAAATAGCCTCAGCGCCAATCATAGCTGTAAACTGATCTTCTCCAAACTCATCAATAGCAAGCATATATTCTTCTTCAGAAAGAAGCTGGTGGAGCTTAAGAGATGTCAACCCTGGTTCGGTTACAATATAATTCTCAAAATAAAGAACACGCTCAATATCTTTTAAAGTCAAATCTAAAAGTGTAGAAATACGGCCTGGTAACGATTTAAGAAACCATATATGTGCAACAGGTGCTGCAAGCTCAATGTGCCCCATACGCTCACGACGTACGCGCGAAAGAGTAACCTCCACTCCACATTTTTCACAAATAATGCCCTTATATTTCATACGCTTATATTTGCCGCATAGACATTCATAGTCCTTAATCGGGCCAAATATACGTGCACAAAAAAGACCATCCCGCTCTGGTTTAAAAGTCCGATAATTAATAGTCTCAGGCTTCTTAATCTCACCATACGACCAGGACAAAATTTTCTCAGGACTCGCAATGGAAATACGAATAGAGTCAAATGTCTGCGCTGGCGCTTGAGGATTGAAAAGATTCATGACCTCGTGGTTCATGCTGTTCTCCTTCAAAGATTCTTAGAACCTGTTGTAATATCTCTTTTTATTTTATAACAGATCTTCTTTAAAATACATTTACTTTTAAAAATGATCTACACAACCCGAATAAGGTTATTGAGCCTTTTAAAGTAATCAGAGCGCAACCTTTTTCCAGTGCGCTCCTTGAATTATTGTTCTACCCTCTCAGATAAAACACGCTGTGCAATAAGTTCACGTGCATCATCAAGCTCTACATTAAGAGCGAGTGAACGCATTTCTTTCACCAACACATTAAAGCTCTCAGGTATACCGGCTTCAAATGTATCATCACCACGCACAATCGCTTCATAGACTTTCGTCCGCCCAGCAACATCATCCGATTTGACGGTCAACATCTCCTGCAAAGTGTATGCAGCACCATAAGCTTCAAGGGCCCACACCTCCATTTCACCAAAACGCTGTCCACCAAACTGTGCCTTACCTCCCAATGGTTGTTGCGTAACAAGTGAATAGGGACCAATAGAACGTGCATGAATCTTATCATCAACAAGGTGATGCAATTTCAACATGTAAATATACCCCACCGTTACTGGACGATCAAAAGGCTCTCCTGTGCGACCATCATAAAGCGTAACCTGCCCTGAACTATCTAAGCCTGCATCTTCCAGCATCATGTTGATATCAGACTCATGTGCTCCATCAAAAACAGGCGTTGCAATTGAAACACCTTTCTTCATCTGAAGTGCCAATTTATAAAGGCTTTCGTTATCATACTGACGCACAGGTTCATTATGATAATCATCCGGCATAAGATTTTCAATACGCTGACGTAAAGGAAGTATATCACCAGTCTCTTGATATAATTCCAACAAATCACCAATCTTTTTGCCCATCCCCGCACATGCCCAACCAAGGTGCGTCTCAAGAATTTGCCCAACATTCATACGACTAGGCACACCAAGCGGATTTAAGACGATATCAGCATGCGTTCCATCTTCAAGAAATGGCATATCTTCTACGGGAAGAATACGTGAGACAACACCCTTATTCCCGTGACGTCCCGCCATCTTATCACCTGGTTGAATTTTGCGCTTCACAGCCACAAAAACCTTTACCATTTTCATGACACCAGGAGGCATTTCATCACCTCTTTGGACCTTTTCAACTTTATCCATAAAGCGACGTTGTAATGCTTCTTTTGATTCATCATATTGCTTGCGCAGAGCTTCAATTTCATTTTGAAGCTTTTCATCCTCAACAGCAAATTGCCACCACTGCGAACGCGGATAACGCCCCATCACCGTACTATCAAGCTTTTTGCTCTCCGAAAAGCCTTTCGGACCTTCTACAGCGACTTTCCCTGTCAACATATCGGTAAGACGCGCATAAACATTGCGATCAAGAATCGACTGCTCATCATCACGATCTTTCGCTAAACGCTCAATTTCTTCACGCTCAATTGCCATAGCGCGCTCATCTTTCTCCACACCATGGCGATTAAAAACGCGAACCTCAACAACAGTACCAAACGTCCCAGGCGGCATACGCATAGAAGTATCACGAACATCAGATGCCTTTTCACCAAAAATTGCTCGCAGAAGCTTCTCTTCCGGTGTCATGGGACTCTCACCCTTTGGTGTAATCTTTCCAACCAAAATATCACCCGGTTGAACTTCAGCACCAATATAAATAATGCCAGCTTCGTCAAGATTCCTTAATGCTTCTTCCGCAACATTAGGAATGTCACGGGTAATTTCCTCAGGACCAAGTTTTGTATCCCGTGCTGCAACTTCAAATTCCTCAATATGAATTGAAGTAAACACATCATCCGCAACAATGCGCTCAGATAACAAAATGGAATCTTCGTAGTTGTATCCATTCCACGGCATAAACGCGACAAGAACATTCCGCCCAAGAGCCAAATCACCAAGATCTGTGGATGGACCATCTGCAATGATATCACCCTTCTCTACCCGATCACCAACATGCACAAGAGGACGCTGATTAATACAAGTGGATTGATTAGAACGCTGAAATTTTTGTAAGCGATAAATATCAACGCCTGATTTTGAAGGATCTAAATCTTCTGTTGCACGGATAACAATACGGGTAGCATCAACTTGATCAACAATACCACTCCGTTTTGCGCTCACAGCAGCTCCTGAATCTCGTGCAACAACGGCTTCCATTCCCGTACCAACAAATGGCGCCTCAGCGCGTACAAGAGGAACTGCCTGACGCTGCATGTTCGATCCCATCAGTGCACGATTCGCATCATCATTTTCCAAAAAAGGAATAAGCGCGGCCGCGACTGAAACCAACTGTTTTGGTGAAACATCCATCAAATCCACATGATCGCGCGGCGCCATTAAAACTTCACCAGCATGACGGCAAACAACAAACTCTTCTATAAAACGGCCTTCACTATCTAATGAAGAATTTGCTTGAGCAACATAATGCTTTGCTTCTTCCATTGCTGAAAGATAAATAACTTCTTTGGTGACTTTACCATCAATAATTTTACGATATGGGCTCTCAATAAAGCCATATTTGTTAACCCGAGCAAATGTTGCTAAGGAGTTAATGAGGCCAATATTGGGACCTTCTGGTGTTTCAATCGGACAAATACGGCCATAATGCGTAGGATGGACGTCACGAACTTCAAAACCCGCACGCTCACGTGTCAAGCCACCTGGACCAAGAGCAGAAAGACGGCGCTTATGGGTGATTTCTGACAATGGATTGGTTTGATCCATAAACTGTGACAATTGTGAAGACCCAAAAAACTCGCGAACTGCTGCAGCAGCAGGCTTTGCATTGATCAAATCCTGCGGCATAACTGTATCAATTTCAACCGATGACATACGCTCTTTTATCGCACGCTCCATACGCAGCAAACCAATGCGATATTGATTTTCCATCAACTCCCCAACGGAACGAACACGACGATTGCCTAGATTATCAATATCATCAATTTCACCACGGCCATCACGCAATTCAACCAACATCTTAACAACAGCAAGAATATCCTCTTGACGTAAAACGCGAACTGTATCTGGACAATCAAGATCCATACGCAAATTCATCTTAACACGTCCAACAGCTGAAAGATCATAACGCTCTGGATCAAAAAACAATGAATGAAACATTGTTTCTGCTGTATCGATTGTTGGAGGCTCACCTGGACGCATTACTCGGTAAATATCAAACAATGCATCCTGTCGACTTTCATTTTTATCCACCTTTAAAGTATTGCGAATATAAGCCCCAATATTCATGTGATCAATATCAAGGATATTGATTTGATCAGCACTAACCTCAAGCAAAATTTTTAATACTCTTTCGTCAATTTCATCACCAGCTTCAAGGTAAATCTCACCTGTCTCGTAATTGACGATATCTTCGGCAAGATAACACCCTAATAAATCATCTTCACTAACTTTAACCGCTTTGAGGCCTTTTTCTGCCAAAGACTTCGCAGTACGAACTGTTAGCTTTTTACCAGCTTCTGCAACAACTTCACCACTATCTGCATCTATAAGATCAGAAATGAGCTTCATTCCTTTAAAGCGATCAACAGAATAAGGAACACGCCATCCTTCTCCATCACGCTCATAAGCCACTTTATCATAAAACGTCGACAAAATATCCGACGCATCCATACCTAATGCCATTAAAAGACTGGTAACAGGAATCTTGCGCCGCCGATCAATACGCGCATAAATGATGTCCTTAGCATCAAACTCAATATCCAGCCAAGAGCCACGATAGGGAATAACACGAGCAGCAAAAAGAAGCTTTCCCGATGAATGAGACTTCCCTTTATCATGATCAAAAAAGACACCAGGAGAACGGTGCATCTGAGAAACAATAACACGCTCCGTACCATTAACGATAAAGGTACCATTCGTCGTCATTAAAGGCATATCGCCCATATAAACGCCCTGCTCTTTAATGTCTTTGATATCTTTAGAGCCAGTATCCTCATCAACATCAAAAACAATCAAACGCAATATCACCTTTAATGGGGCTGCATAAGTTAAATCACGTTGACGACATTCTTCAACATCAAATTTCGGTAAATCAAATTCATAACCAACAAACTCAAGCATAGCCGTACCAGAAAAATCGGAAATAGGAAATACCGATTTAAAAACAGCTTGCAAACCTTCATCTGGTCGTCCACCTTTCGGTTCCTCAACCATGAGAAACTGATCATATGACGCTTTTTGAACCTCAATAAGATTCGGCATCTCTGCTACTTCAGGAATCTTACCAAAAAATTTGCGTACCCGCTTACGACCATTGAATTGAGACATCATTGCGTGAGTCTGAGCCATCGTCGCTCCTTGATCCTTACTCTTCAAGGTAGACCAACCTTGAAAGCCTTATATCATTAACCTGCAAATGCAGACCAGTTTACTCGACACCCAATAATGAGCATCATTAACTTTCCCCACCAACACAAGCCTTTCTTTGGCTTGGCTCCATGATGAGGGATGAGTAACCCAAACCTATACCCATTCCTGCAATTAAACCGTTGGTAAAAGTTTTTTTACTCATTATTTTTCCTCTTTTTAGAGAAAGAAAATCGGCGAACATATATGGCCGCCGATAAAATTTAATTTATTTAAGTTCAACTTTAGCACCAGCAGCTTCAAGTTGAGATTTAATTTTCTCTGCTTCTTCTTTAGAAGCGCCTTCTTTAATAGGCTTAGGTGCTCCTTCAACCAGATCTTTTGCTTCTTTAAGACCAAGTCCCGTAAGAGCACGAACTTCTTTAATAACATTAATTTTTTGCGCGCCACCTTCAACAAGAATAACATCAAATTCTGTTTTTTCTTCAGCAGCTGGAGCAGCAGCACCAGCAACAGCAGCGACAGCAACAGGAGCAGCAGCCGAAACGCCCCACTTTTCTTCAAGTAACTTAGAAAGCTCAGCAGCTTCCAAAAGGGTTAGATTAGAAAGGTCTTCTACGATCTTCGCTAGATCAGCCATTTTTAAATTCCTTTAATTAAAAGATTTGAACCATTATTAAAACTTATTCAAAAAAACAGAAAAGCATTAAAGCTCTTCCATCAACGTGAATACAAACAGCCTTAAGCCGCCTTATCCTCCTGAGCATATGCTCCAATGACACGTGCAACCTGACCTGCTGGTGCATTAACAACCTGTGCAATACGGGTCGCAGGAGTAGAAATCATACCCACAAGTTTTGCCCGCAACTCGTTTAATGAAGGCAATGAAGCCAATGACTTCACAGCGTCTACAGTTAAACTTGTTGCACCCATTGAACCGCCAAGGATGACAAATTTGTCATTGCTTTTTGCAAAATCAACAGCAACTTTTGGTGCTGTGATTGGATCTTCTGAATAAGCAATAAGTGTTTGTCCTGTAAACAAACCCGCTATCGATTCAGATTCCGTGCCCTGAAGAGCGATTTTAGCAAGACGGTTTTTGGCGACTTTAACGGCACCGCCAGCTTCACCCATTTTCGAACGCAGATCGTTCATCTGTGAAACTGTCAGACCGGAATAATGTGCAACAACAACAGAACCAGACTTTTGAAAAGCCTCGTTAAGCCATGTAACAAATTCGCGTTTTTCCGCTCTATTCACTGTCTCTCTCCATTTAACAGATTTGCTTAAAACAAACCTGTTGGTTACCTTTGATAACATAAAACATTTCATGTTACCGATGAGGATCCTGTCCCCTTTTTCACGCACAGCGTTCAAAGGCAACCCTGGCTCAAACCCTTTAAGTCTTTTAACTCTCAGTTTTTACCCCAGTCTCATGCAGGTTTTTTTGATTAAGATACTTAAAGCATCACCTACAATCTCGGACAGGATATTCCGGAATTTCTCCCGGTATAACCTAAGCCCTATAAAGCTTAGATGGCTAAATGTCGGTTAAAACCGACATTTAAAATATAATTTTAATCGTCACTTACCTCAAAAAAATTATAAATCAGTTTATACTGACTCTGAACGAACCGTTGCTGGATCAACTTTAACACCAACCCCCATAGTCGAAGAAACAGCAACGCGCTTAACATACTCACCTTTTGCACCTTGCGGCTTTGCTTTAATAACAGCACTTGCAAAGGCTTTAATATTTCCTACGATTTTTTCAACGCCAAAAGAAGCTTTCCCAATACCAGCATGCACAATACCAGCTTTTTCAACACGAAATTCGACAGCACCACCTTTAGAAGCTTTGACAGCACCGGCAACATCAACTGTTACAGTACCAACTTTTGGATTTGGCATCAAACTCCGTGGACCAAGAATCTTACCAAGACGACCAACAAGAGGCATCATATCTGGTGTTGCAATACAACGATCAAAGTTAATCTTCCCCCCATTAATGCTTTCAAACAAATCTTCAGCACCCACGATATCGGCCCCCGCTGCCTTAGCTTCCTCAGCCTTATCTCCACGAGCAAAAACGGCAACACGAACATTTCGTCCCGTTCCGTTAGGCAAATGCGCAACACCTCGAACCATTTGATCAGCATGACGAGGATCAACACCCAAGTTCATTGAAATCTCAATTGTTTCATCAAACTTAGCTACAGCACGCTCCTTAACCATTGAAACAGCATCATTCAAAGCGTAAAGTTGATTAAAATCAACATCTTTGCGGATATTTTTTATTCTCTTTGCTACTTTTGCCATAACATTAGCCCACCACTTCCAAGCCCATCGAGCGCGCAGAACCTTCAACCATACGCATTGCTGCCTCAATGTCATTTGCATTAAGATCTTTCATCTTTGATTCCGCAATCGAGCGAATTTTATCGCGAGAGATACTTCCTACGGACACTTTACCGGGCTCTTTTGAACCAGATTTCAGTTGTGCTTCTTTCTTTAAAAAGAACGATACAGGAGGTGTCTTGAGAGAAAATGTGAAAGACTTATCTTGGTAATACGTAATAACAACTGGAATCGGTGCCCCCTTTTCCATTTCTTGTGTCGCTGCATTAAACGCCTTACAAAATTCCATGATATTAATACCACGTTGACCAAGAGCTGGACCAATCGGTGGAGATGGAGTAGCAGCCCCTGCAGGAACCTGCAACTTGAGCTGACCTATACTTTTTTTTGCCATAATAATCTGCCTTCAATTTCACTGGTACACTAACAATTCATCTTGCTCGCTACCCGCTGCAGTCATGTGGTTCGGATCATTAAGCCGACAAAAGCCATAAATCACCTCCCACTCCTTCCTTAAAGTAATTAAACTACTCTAAGCTTAATCAGAGTTTTTCAACCTGACCAAATTCCAAATCAACAGGCGTAGGACGCCCAAAAATGAGCACTTCAACCTTAAGACGAGAGCGCTCTTCTTCAACCTCTTGAACAATTCCATTAAACGAAACAAAAGGACCATCAGCAACGCGAACTTGCTCTCCAACCTCAAACGACACAGAAGACTTTGGAGATTCAACTCCTTCCTGAACTTGTTTGAGAATTTGCTCAACTTCTCGATCAGAAATGGGAACAGGACGTGCCTCAGACCCTAAAAAACCTGTCACTTTAGGCGTATTTTTAATAAGATGATAAACCTCATCTGTTAATTCAGCACGAACAAGAACATAACCAGGAAAAAATTTCCGTTCAGTATCAACCTTGCGTCCACGACGAACTTCTACAACACGCTCCGTTGGAACAAAAATCTTTTCAAACAAATGATCAAGTCCCTTTTGCTTTGCCTCCTTATCAATAGCCTCCGCTACTTTCTTTTCAAAATTTGAATATGCCTGAACAATATACCAACGAGCTGCCACAGTCACACTTCCTTACATTCTCAACTAAAAAGATATTTCAGAAGATCAATAACCCGCCAAACACCAAAATGCATAACCTGATCCACAATAAAAAAGAAAGCTGAAGCCAATGCCGTTACCAACAAAACCATAACAGTAGAAATAACCGTCTCGCGACGCGTAGGCCACTTCACTTTAACTGTTTCTGCATAAACCTGCTTCAAAAAGGCAATTGGGTTGGTTTTAGATGCCATCGTCACACTATACTCTCTCTAGCCTTATATACTCTCTTCTAGTCCTATTGTGCTTTATCCCCAAAAAAATAAATACGAAAAAAATGCAAAAGCCACCTTTCAGACTGATGCAATTTTCTACTTCCTATCCAATAGCGTTTCACACACAAAAAAACAAGCCCCATATAAAAAAAAGCGAAAAAGGCAGCAAGACCTGCCCTCACATCTAAAATCCTATTCCCCTTTGGCAGGGGCAGCAGGACTTGAACCCGCGACCTGCGGTTTTGGAGACCGCCGCTCTACCAACTGAGCTATACCCCTAACTCTCAAGACTAAAACACCTTTAGCAAGCTTTCAATAAGCATTATTTATTCAATGATCTTAGAGACGATACCTGCACCAACAGTACGACCACCTTCACGAATAGCAAAACGAAGCTTCTCTTCCATCGCTATCGGCACGATCAGAGACACATCCATCGCAACATTATCCCCTGGCATAACCATCTCTGTTCCCTCTGGAAGCGTAACAATACCCGTAACATCCGTCGTACGGAAGTAAAACTGAGGGCGATAGTTCGTGAAAAACGGCGTATGACGACCGCCTTCATCTTTCGTCAAAATATAAGCCTCTGCTTTAAAACGTGTATGAGGCGTAACAGATCCGGGCTTCGCCAATACTTGACCTCGCTCAATCCCTTCACGGTCAACACCGCGAAGCAGAGCACCAATATTATCACCCGCTTGACCTTGATCTAAAAGCTTACGGAACATTTCAACAC
>NZ_JAQITG010000079.1:0-2432 GCF_028618615.1 Bartonella sp. AU15XJBT | reverse complement strand
CTCAATAAGAGTCATAACTTATCACATCAGAAATTATATGATAAAATATTGTTTTCTATGAATAAAATACCTTCAAAAATGAACCAAAATGTGGTTAATAAATAGTTATGATTTGTTCTCATTTTTTTACTTTTGAAAGAAAATTATTATGACAGAAAATGATATTCTTTTGACAGACCGTGAAAGTGCAAAATTGCTTCATATGAGTGTCTCAACATTCCGCCGTCATGTTACCAATGGCTCTTTGCCAAAACCTTTAAAATTTGGCTTTTTATCCCGTTGGTTACAATCGGATCTTTTAAATGTCATCGAGCAAGCGAAACAACAACGTCAAAGTGACGCAGCATAAAAAGAAAACCTTGTCACGTAAGGACGGACAAGGCTTTCTCTGCTGAAGCAAGACTTAAGGCTGGCATTCAAGTTGTTCTGAATGTTTTTTACAATAAGGGCTATTTAAGCGTCTCTCAACACTTCGCTGAGGCATGACAGCACCAGGACGACATATGGGAAGATTGTCCGATTTATGGTTCTCACACCATTCTTGTATTGTAAAGCTAGGACGAAAACCTGATTGCGCCATACACATTTCAATACTGGCAAATTGATTCAAATCTAGCGCCACAACCTTATTAAGGTCCGGTACTCCACATTCTAAAAGTATTTTATTTCTCCATAATGTTGGAGAAAGTGAGGGAATTGAGTTAACACATCCAGTGATACTTAACAGAGCTATACAACTCAACAGTTTTAAGATTTTCTTCATTTTTCCCCTCTTTCAATGGATTTATTTACGATAAAACAGTTCATAAGCCTGTTGATATTTTCTGTCACCGCTGTTTAAAACAATGGTGAACAATATTGAGATGGTGGATTGAGGAAACAATCCCGCCATTCCAAGCGAAGGCAAGGATGGCGGATTGTTGATCATTACAAACAGCAAGATTTAAGGCTGGCATTCATCCGCATTTTTATACCTTTTACAAAATGGGCTATTTAAGCGCTTCTCAACACTTCTCTGTGGGATGACAGCACCAAACTGACAAATGGGAAGGTTTTCTTCTCTAAATGTATAACACCAGTTTCCTCTCCCTTTATAATGGAATCCTGATTGAACCATGCAAGCATAAATTGTTGCATCCTCATTAACACTAAGCTTTCTATTTTCTGAATCAGCATCAATAAGACTCGGCATTCCACATTCTAATAAGGCTTTTCCTACCTCAGTAGAATCTGCACCTGCCTTCTCCCACATACTCACGTACTCTGGAGGACTGCTGTCAATTTTTGATATGTCACATCCAGTCACACTTAATAGGACTATACCACTCAATAATTTTAAAATTTGTCTCATTTTTTCTTCCATAAATGATCTAAAGTCGAATAAATTGAATGAATTTGTTTAGTAGGAGATGTTCCATAATTAGTTATACACGCTTTACTTGCATCACCATAACAATTATGGGGACTAGGATCATAACCACCTAACGCCCTCCCTCCCTCTATCAATGGAGAGGTTGCTGTAGTCAATAAACTGTTTCCTACAAACAGCGTCATATATAAAGGATTTTTTATACCTTTCTCCAAAAGTGAAACATCTAGATTTAAAGGTACTTTATAAAAAGTAGGTGCATTGTAACCAAACAACGTACTAATAGGGTCAGATGCATGGCTTTGTAAGTAAACATGATCATTTTTGCCATCGCTTACGACATATAATGCATTCGCTATCGATTGAGCATGATCCGCTGGTCCATAAAGATAAATATCTGTTTTTTCTGCTATACCGTGGATGCCGCGCTTTTCAAAGTCACGTAGTCCATTGCCTACTGTTAAGCTACCACGACTATGCGCACTAATAATCGCCCCATCATTACCATAACGAGAGGCAAAATCTTGGAATTTCTTGGTCGAATTACTCCATCCCCCAAAATACTCATAAATTGCTACCCCGAACTCTACTAGCTTATCTTTAGCTTGGGGGTGGTAGGTAAAATAAAGGGGTTCATGCGCATTATCAGCCATTTTGACGGCATTACGCGCTGCATCATCAGGGGAATTTAAAATGCCATTATAGAACATACGCCTGTTGCCATCAGAGCCTTTTTGTAAATGATTTTCTTCCTCTGGTTTTAAAAAATGATACAAAACAATATTTTTTCCATCACTGTCTTTTTTAGGTTTTCCATTTTCATCAGTTAAATAGAGGGTATTGCCATTTTCATCATGCGCAACCTCACCCACTGGGTGGTCAACACGCAATACAATTTTACGCACTTTATCCCAGTATCCCAATCCTTCATCTGATAAATCATTGATCATGTCTAAGCGATTATGCACTGCTCCTTCAAGCGGTGTGGCGTCTATCGGTGCGACAGCTTGGTGGGCTGCTGCGGTGTTGCGGTTGAGTGCATCAATGATTTGTCCAGCATCTT
>NZ_JAQITG010000078.1:0-2484 GCF_028618615.1 Bartonella sp. AU15XJBT | reverse complement strand
AAAGAAAAATTATCCGCTAACCAACCGCCTATAGGTCCAAAAAAGAGAAAAGGGATAAAGCGAAAAAAATACACAAGACCTGTAAAAAAGGCGTTATCTGTTAATTCTAAGACAAGTAAAATAAAAATAACTTCATAAGCATAATCGCCCACTTTAGAAATAAAGAGAGCAGAAAAAAGAGAGAATGGACTCTTTTTTAAAAATAAATTCATATCAACCATCCGATATTAAACTTTTCGATAGTTAAAGTTCCACGCCCTCTTTAATAAAATTGGTGATATGAACTTCAAAGAAACGCCCCCGATCAGTGATCAAAATACCCCCGTCTTAAAGTTTCGCATACCTGATATCACACACCTCAAAAAGCAGTTTTTTACGGCATGATAGGATAATCAGCTGTATTTTTGTTATAATTTATAATTTTCCAATGATTTTTGAATGCCTCCACGCATTATTTTTTACAGCACATTTACGCTTTTTAAAGCTTTTTCCTCTGCTTCTTTTTGTAACTTCATTCTATTGACGTCTTCGTACATTTCTATTGTTTTGTTAATCTGATCATCAGTCCCTGCTTTAAAGGCAATCATTGTTTCAAACGGACGAAATGATGACGATTGCCAAATATGAAAAAAGATTTTCGTAGACAAACTTTTTGGATCAAAATCACTCTGCCCTATTCTTTTTAAGTCATGGATAGATATTGCTTTTTTTGACATAGCAAGACCAATAACATCGCTCTTTTTCTCACCAAAATCTCTCACTGTTAAAAGACTCTTTTTAGCGTCATAAACGATCAACATATTCATGATTTCATCAAGAGTTTGAGCACCGATGCCAAACATGAATATAAGATCATGTAGAGAACAAGCTTTTTGAAAATAACAAGCATTGTACAAACGTGAGTGAAATTCAAGAAACCTGACTGCTTTTTGAATGATTTCCATAGCGCAGTTATGTGATTTTTCATCTAAAAGAAGATCACGAATATCTGGAATGTAGATTTCTTGTGTTTTTTGCAACGGTGCAACTTCACTGTTTAATGCACGATCAATAATTTTTTCTAACCAATCATCACTCTTAGTATTATCAATCTCTATGAATTTCGACCTGATCTCATTTAAAAGAGTGCGCAGCCCATACTTTTCTTTAAAAGCATGCTCTCTTTGTTCACACGTTATTGTAACTCTATAGATATCTTTTCGTTCATCTAATATAGATGAGGCTTCAATTTCTGGATCATTCACTTTAAATGGCTCACCGCTTTCTCTCCTTTTAACAGGTATCCAATGCTCACCCTTAAGAGTATCAAAAGCTCTCGCCCCTTGCCCTTCCTCAAAAAGAATACCTTGTTGAAGAAACATATGTAATGGATTGGAAGTATCCGGTGTTAACGGTATTTCCCGTATTAAAGACGCCAAAATTTCCTGTTGAAGTTTATCATCGCTTATTAATGAATCTTTCTTAAACTCATAGAAACTCTTCGCGCCTTCTGGAAGGCGCCAATTGTAAACCTTAGCTTCCTTTGCAAACCAGCTGTTAATGATTTCCTCGTTTGTGGCTAATTTCACTAGATGATGCCCCCGCTCAAATTCCAAATGACCCTTTTTGTCAATAAACTCTCATACAGTTTTTATTACAATTCTTGAAAAAAGTTCATTATCTATTGCTTTAAATTAACTTAATATTTACCATATTATACTTGAATCGTCAAGAAAAAACCAAATTAAGACATCAATACTATTTTATTTTTAATATAGATCCCCACTTAAACTTTTCTTTGTAATGCAATAGTGGAAATTTTAACTAAAAACATGTTGAGGGTGTTGTTTTTTTAAGTCTTTGCCTTGATGAAAAAATTGAACATAGCAAACTTGATCGTGGAGATGCTCCAGCGTCGATTACCCATCAACAAGAATGCGATCAATAGGAACAGTTTAAAAAATTTTTTAGTAAAATTTTAAAGCAAAAAAACACATATCATCGAAAAAAATGAGAGAGCAGTGCGTGTTACGCATTCTTCACCTTTTACTTAAAACTTCAAAGGAACACCTCCGATCAGTGGTCAAAATACTCCCCGCCTTAAAGTTTTCCATACCTGATATCTCACACCTCAAAGAGTGGTGTTGCATGTATAGGATAAAATACGTGTTTCATTGATGCGCCCCTCATTTTGAAGAAACACCCATCATTTTGAAGAAACAATTGACAAAGAATTGTTTACCAACATCCTGATCCCGAATAAACAGCATAATCCAATCACACCAGAAAGAAGGAACAACTTTCCACCCGAAGTGTGACCTAAAACAAATGCTCCAACAAACGGCGCCACCAACATCGCTGAATTTTGGATAGACTGTACCCATCCAGAAGCGACCCCAATTTGTTCATTGAAATTGCTTACCAGATAAACATTAGAAGATATGGAAAAGCGTGCACTGACCATTCCAATGAGCAAAAAACAGAGCAACAAAGTCTCAATATGAA
>NZ_JAQITG010000077.1:0-2503 GCF_028618615.1 Bartonella sp. AU15XJBT | reverse complement strand
CCCATTAAGAGGCTCTTGGAGAGCTTTTAATCGACTTCCTATAGTTTGCACCATTCTTTGTAGTTTTGTCGCTCTGTGGGCGTTTTCGTGGCTTTGAGAGGCTATTGCGATTGTACTGGCAAATTGTTCGTTCACTTCCTCAGTCAAACGATTAGCAATTTGATCTGTTGTTTCGAATGTTTTTATGATGCCTACCTTTTCGAGAAAACTTTCCGGTTTTAATTGCTTTGGTTCTATGTTTTCAGGACCGATGGCGATATGAGATTTGATCCCTTTTTCGATGACTGCATAATGCCGTTTAACAGCTTGGTGTTGTGCTTTACTGCCTTGTAACCCCCTTTCAAGTCCAAGATCCCTTACAGCCTCAGCAAAGGTTGTTTGGTCGTTAGTCATTTTGGTTCGATTACCAATAAAATCTTTTGCAGAGAGTCTTCCGTCCTGTGTTAGAGGTACAACGAATGCGCTTAAATGGGGGCTGATTTCATCATTATGGACCACAGCAGCGATAATTCGATCTTGTCCGTACTTATCTGCCAACCACTGTTTTGATCGCTTAAAGAACTCTTTTTGCTGCTCTGGAGATGCTGTTGTCCACCATTCTGGGCTAGCAGTCATAACATACTCGACGGCTAACACAGCATCTTTCCGTCGCTTTTCTGGTAAAAGCTCACGCATTTTTCCCATAGCTTCACTTGAGGAATGTGAAACGTGCTGTTCGTTGTTTGGTGTGCGTTCACTATCGGCATTTGGTGTTTCTCGTTCACGGTAGCAGTGTTGCAATGCAGATGCCACACAGCCCATTGTTGCTAGCTTTTTACAACGCATGATCGCATATACCGCCATATCTGCCCCTATCTGTTATTCGACTGTATTTACTGGGGGAATCGCAAGGCGGTACCTCCGGTGGGCCACCATAAATGGTGTACTTACTAGACTTTATTACATAAAGTCGTTCGTGGCTAAAGCCATTTTTGCGGCTGGCCAGCAAAAAAAAAGCACTTTCTCCTTATCATGATTTCGGAGCCGTGCGGGAACGTAAAAACAATCCGTTTGGTTCTGGGTCAAGGTCGCCGTTAGGCGCCCCGTAGGGGTTGCCTTGACCCTAAGAACCTAGGATTGTTAGTTCCCAAAAGCACGGATCCGTATCATGATTTTGGTGAGTGCACAGAGAGTTTGAGAGGCGGTAGCCTCTCATCATGTTTTCATCGTAGATATTACAAATAACAGTGAAATTGCAGATTACAGCCACTGTGATTTTGATGATTTTTTTCATTATCGAGCTCCTTTATTTTAAAAAAAAACCTCAAGCATCATGCTTTCAAAGGATTCAATCCAGATTTTTACGGTCAAGGAGACCCCTACGGGGCGCCTAACGACGTCCTTGACCGTAAAAATCGAGTGGATTGTTCGATCCTCTTTGAAAGCATGATGCTTGAGGGCGTAAGGAGCCAATTTTTTTGAATGAAATTGTCGAACGAAGTTCGTCATTTTTCTTTTAAAATAGAGCGTAGCGACCAATCTTATACTGAGGAGAAAATTTAGGGAATAAAATGACCGTATTTTCTCCCAGTATAAGATTTAAGAAGGGATTCGTCGGAAGAGCCCAGAAATCCTAGATTCAATTTTCAGAATCTGTACTACGGTAGCTCAACCCTTGTTGCGCGCTCGCTCAAAAAAGCACTTGATTTTGAGCTACCCACTCTCTAAAAATGAACTCAGTAGATCATTTTAGAGGTGAAAAATGAGCTTCGCTCGCTATAAAACAAATCCATTTTTGGACAACATGACTATTCCTGTAAAGGGAAAACAAATTAGATTATCTCGCTTAGGAAGTGATAATAATGTTTTGATAAACCAAAATACTGGAGAAATGCTTGGTACCCACGTAACAACCTTTAAAAAGGTAGATGGACAGCAATTTGTCAAACTGTTTACAGCTAATATTGGTCTAACTTTTGAACTATCATCAGCAGGAATTAAAGCTTTCGGCGTTCTATTATGGGCAGTTCAAAATCTAGCATTATCAAAAGATGAAGTGGACCTAGACAGTTTCATTTTAGAAGATTTTTTAAGTTATCAAACAACATCAGAACAACCATTAAGATTAAGTATTGCAACTTTTAAAAGAGGAATTAACGAGCTGGAAAAAGCTCAAATCATTGCAAAAACATTGCGGCAGGGACGCTACTTTATAAATCCAAATTTTGTTTTTAACGGCGATAGAATTGCCTTCACAACCGTTATTCAACGAAAAAAACATGAAAAAACAGACGAAAATACCTTAGATTTATTTGATGATTTAAACAGATCATGAAAATTTAGTACTTACTCCGTTCGTCCATAAGTTTACGAAATGAGAGGCTACCGCCTCTCAAACTCTCTGTCCGCTCACCAAAATCATGATCTCAGATCCGCGTTTATCGAAGGAACTAACAAACCTTTGGTTCTTAGGGTCAAGGCAACCCCTACGGGGCGCCTAACGGCGACCTTGACCCAGAACCAA
>NZ_JAQITG010000076.1:0-2576 GCF_028618615.1 Bartonella sp. AU15XJBT | reverse complement strand
GTAAATGTAGGGCAGTTAAAAGATTTAAAAACATTCGTCAAAGAAAACGGCTGGAAACTGTCAGTTGGGGGTGAAAATGGCAAGACTGTTCTTATGGACAGCGATGTAGATTTTTCCACTGGAAGTACAAATCTTAACATTACAAAAGGCAATGAGGACAATAAGCTAAAATTTGATCTTGCTCAAGACGTTACGTTAACAAGCTTAAAAGCAGGTACAAATACCTTAGATGCAACAGGCTTAGTAATTACGGGTGGACCTAAGATAACCACCGGTGGTATTGATGCTGGCAGTAAGACAATAACAGGCATTAAAGAAGGTTCTCTCACAGCAGAATCGACCGAAGCAGTAACTGGTTCCCAGCTTTTGGCAACAAATAATGAAATTGCTGATGTAAGAGACAGTATTCTTGTTAAGCAAGTAGCAGAGATGACTTTAGCGCGTAGTCTGCGTGATGGAGGAGCAGGTCTTATCACGATTGGTAGAGGAACTGGTGGTAGCGAAATCAGTATTCTAAATAAGGATAATGGAGCCCGGAAACTTTCCGGTTTACTCGACGGGGATATCAATGAAAACTCAAAGGAAGCCATAAATGGCTCACAGCTTTTTGAGACAAATGATAAAGTTGCGACTTATTTAGGTGGTGGCACTAAGTATGAAAATGGAGCATGGACCGCTCCAACTTTTACAGTGAAAACTGTTACCGATGAAGGCAAAGAAGAGGGTGCAACTTATCATAACGTAGCTGAAGCTTTAACAGGGGTTGGAACGTCTATCACGAATGTTAAAAATGAGATTACCAAAGAGGTTAATAATACGATTAACACTGTTAAAGGTGATTCCTTGTTGTGGAGCGAAACTGATGGAGCCTTTAGTGCTCAGCATGGAGAGGGAAAAGAAAAAAGAAGTAGCAGAATTAAATTTGTTGGGGCTGGAGATTTAACGTACGGTTCAGAAGACGCTGTAAATGGCGGTCAGCTATACACACTTGGTACTCATCTTGCGGATTATCTGGGGGGTGGTGCTGACTTTGGAAATGGAAATTCAGAGGGCCCAACTTTTAAAATTAAACGCATTAAAGCTGATGGTACAGAAGATGAACAAAGTTATACAAATGTAGCCGCAGCTTTTGAAGGTGTTGGTACTGCTTTCACGAATATAAAAAATGAGATCACAAAAGAAATTAGCAATGAGATTACCAATGTAAAAGGTGACAGTCTTGTTAAGTGGAATGAAGAATCTAAGTTAATCAAGATAGGAGAAGAAAAAGAAGGGACTAAAATCAGTATAGCGAATAAGGATGGCACGGCACGGACCATTTCTGGTGTTGCTGCTGGTACTGAAGATACTGATGCTGTGAATTTTTCACAACTGCAAAAAGTTGAAAAAGATGTCAAAGAACAAGTAGCAGCAAGTAGCTTTGTTAAACAGGATTCAGAAACGAAACACATCACGATAGGTAAAGAAACAGATGGTGATAAAATTGATATTGCCAACAAGAAAAATGAAAAGCGGACACTTGCAGGTATAAAGGATGGGGCACTCTCAGCAGATTCACATGAAGCTGTAAGTGGTTCACAGCTTTTTACGACAAATCAAAATGTAACAACTGTAGCCACGAATATAGCTAAGTCCCTTGGGGGTGGTGCTAGTTATAAAGATGGCGTATGGAGTGATCCATCTTTTACAGTAAAAACTGTTAAAGATGATGGCAAAGAAGAAGAGAAAACTTATCAGAATGTAGCCGCAGCTTTTGAAGGTGTTGGTACATCTTTTACGAACATCAAAAAAGATATTACCAACCAGATTAATCATCTTCAGTCCGATGATTCAGCGGTTGTTCATTATGATAAAACAGATGGTGAAAATAGTGCTGTTGATTATGCGAGTATAACTTTTGGTGGTAAAGATAAAACCCTCACGGCTCTTCACAATGTTGCCGATGGTAGTATTTCTAAGGATTCACATGATGCGGTTACGGGTGGACAGCTTCATAAAATTGGCAGTGATATTGCAAAGTATTTAGGTGGAGAAGCATCCTTTGAAAATGGAGCCCTTACACAGCCAACGTATAAATTATCGTATATTGCTAAAGATGGAGTTGTAACAGAGAGTTCGTTCCAAGGTGTTGGCATAGCGTTTAGTGGTCTTGATACGAATATCAAGAATGTGAATGATCGTATTAAGGAAGTGTCTGAAAGTGTTGCACATGATTCCTTGTTATGGAGTGATGACGCTCATGCTTTTGTAGCGCGTCATGAAAAGAGCAAAGGCGAAAAAAGCAGAGCTGTAGCAACTCAAGAAAACAGCAAGATTACGTTTCTGCACGCTGGTGATATTACTGAAAGTTCAACAGATGCAGTCAATGGCTCACAGCTTTATTCCATGAATAAGACAGTTGCGACGTATTTCGGTGGAGGTGCTGGATATAACGACGCAGGTGAATGGACAGCCCCAAGCTTCAAGGTTACAACAGTCAAAGATGATGGCAACTCTGAAGAGAAGAGTTATGGAAATGTAGCTGAAGCTTTAGCGGGTGTTGGCACTTCCCTCACAAATGTAAAAAATGAGATTAC
>NZ_JAQITG010000075.1:0-2651 GCF_028618615.1 Bartonella sp. AU15XJBT | reverse complement strand
GCATGTGCGGTGTGTTGTTTGCTTTTTTATTAAACGTTTGAATTTTACAATGAAATCACGCGGCGATGAGACGCTGTGCTGAAAAAGTGTGTATCGTATTCGTTATGAGGAGAGGCATCATTTTAGATCAAGCTATTCCTTCATGGTTTTGAAGGGTGCATAGGGAGTATGATGTCATACGGTGTATTTTTATGTTATGTTTGCCTTTGTTTGAAGAGGGATTAAAGCGATAGGCTTGGAATGTTTATCAGCTCTCTGCTGTTTTGTGTAAATGAGCAAAATTGTGAAACTGGAAAGGGATGCTTTTTTCTCAATAGAGTCGGAGCATCATGACTTTGATTTGCAGTAGTCTTTTTCTGTGCTTTGGATAATCCTTGATAATTTTTTGAACGATAGCTGTTGTGGCATTGTATATTTCTTTTATCAGATGCTTGATGTCATATCACAAGGTCACGCGGCGATGAGACGCTGTGCTGAAAAAGTGTGTATCGTATTCGTTATGAGGAGAGGCATCATTTTAGATCATGCTATTGCTTTACGGCTTTTAGAGAGGGCATAGGGGCATAGTGTCATACGGTGTTTTTCATTTTACGTTTGCCTTTGTTTGAAGGGGCCTGATGCCAATCAATAGGCTTCAATGGGGATGGTTATTGGAAATTTGCTTTTTTCTGTAAATAAGTAAAATCGTAAAAATGCAGAACTGTAAAACCAAGCGGGCCTGCTTTGTCAAAAAAGAAAAAGTAGGGATTGAATTATACATTTTGTTTTTTCATGTGGTATTTTATGGTGTCCAGGATTTGTTGGCTTATCTCCTTATGGGGTAGCCAGCGTAAACCTTTTGATGTTGTTTTTTGTCCTAAATGAATGGGGATGAAATCAACCTTGTTTTTGTGTGCGCACTCAATAATCATTTGATCATGAGTGTTGGAACCAAAAATATGAAGAATACACGGGGGGTGAGGCAAAAGAGCCAACTGCTCAATTAACGCGCAAGAAAATGCATGGGCGGGCGAATGAAGCCATAATACGCAATATTTTAGATCACGCCATTGGCTCACAGCTTCTAAAAATTGTGTTCGTGATGTTGCACAATCATAATTCAACGGTACGCACATATGCTGTTTTTGCAACGCTTCAAACTGGACTTTATGCGAAAGAAAGCGTGCGGCGATAATGGCTTCTTTTGGCGCTAGAGATTGACACAAAGGAGCAAGCATCCCTGTGCCCCCTACGATTAGATAACGATAGTGCGGTTCCTTTTTTTTCATGTCCCCTCCCTCTTTGCTTGAAGCGCGTTGCTTTAAAAATGTGCACTTTTCATCAGAAAGTCATTCACAACGTGTTTGTATCTCTTTACTTATAACTTGCCAAGTACAACCTTCGTCATTTGATGCAAAATCCTCGTTGGAAGAGGCGATTTGACATTGGAGGGCATACCCATAAAGCGTGTGCACTAGCAGCAATAGATGCTCACACGGTTATGCACATTTTGGGGTGGTTCTCCTATGAGAGATAAGCCCAACAGGGTTATTTAAAAAGGCATTATAGGCTAAATTATCAAGAGAATTTTTTAAAACGTTTCAATATGAGCCTTGATAAAGGGGACTTGTGAGAAGAATACCCTCGAGCCGCTGCGATGGTTTTGACAAACTGGCGGACCGCAGCACTTGGAAATGAGTCTCATCTTGATGATGATCTGGATTTGTTATCGGCAAGGGGGGGGCACGCAAATCAACCCAATGAAGGGATGTACCCCGCTTCACGAGGCAATCCGCTAAATAATTGGCTAATATTCATGAAAGTTGACGCACAGACCCCAAAACAATTGCTCTATTCAAAAGCTTTCCCCTTTTTCATGATAAGTCTTATGCAAGGCTTATGGTGGATTGTAAAAAAATGATGCATATCATCATGCTGTTTATAAAGAGCCATTGTGTTTGTATCGCATGGTGATCGAATGAAGCGACTTTAACAGTATTGTTTAAAAAAACACCTAAAACTTGAAAGAAAACGTTGGCACTTTCATTCATGCTAAAACACTTTATCACAAAAAGAGTTGTTTCAGAGGGATCGTCTATTGGCTTGCAAGATCTCCAATGAAAATGAAAGAGCTCTATTGTGAATGTTTATGATCATTGGCTCTTCGTTGCATGAGAGTGCGTTAAGATGTTCTCATTGTAAATTTTATTAGATTGAATTTTTTAGATTGCATAAATCACTTTCTTGCATGTCATGAAGTGGGAGGAGGGGGAAATGGCTGAGAGAAGAATAAAAATGCCTTTTATGAACATTCTCAAAAAGGTTGTTATGGCAGCAGCAAGAATAGGCTGTTGCAGCCGCCAATGGTGTGGCTTGTCGTGGGGCGTGGGGTGGGTGTCCGTGGGGGCGAGGTGGTTGTCCGTGGAGTGGGGTGGCTGTTTGTGGAGGCTGGGGTGGTTGTTTGTGGAGGCGAGGTGGCTGTTTGTGGAGGCTGGGGTGGTTGTTTGTGGAGGCGAGGTGGCTGTTTGTGGAGGCTGGGGTGGCTGTTTGTGGAGGCTGGGGTGGTTGTTTGTGGAGGCTGGGGTGGCTGTTTGTGGAGGCTGGGGTGGTTGTTTGTGGCGGTGGGGGTGTTGTTTGTGGAGGCGAGGTGGCTGTTTGTTGCGGCTGGGGGG
>NZ_JAQITG010000074.1:0-2658 GCF_028618615.1 Bartonella sp. AU15XJBT | reverse complement strand
GTTGTTTAAGGAAAAGACTTAATGGCTTATGCAAGCAAAACATTGATTGAAGAGCTCTGGGGTGATGACTTCTTGGATGACTTATGTGGGATGGATGAGAATTCTGATCCAGTTTTTTCAGAGCAAGCCATTGCCCGCGCTCTAAACCAAGCAAGCGGTGAGATTGATGTGCATTTGTCTCATCGCTACGTGGTCCCGATTTCTGGACAGCCGGCGGCTCTCAGCATGATTTGTGTCAATATTGCTGTTTATAATTTAGCCATACGCCATACGGCACTGACCACGACCATTGAAGATCGTTACAAACAGGCGGTTGAACTTTTGAAACGCATTGCGGAAGGCAAAGCTGGTTTGGGGGTCGATGAACCTAAAATTATGAGCGAAGATGGTCCCGTGCGTGATGGGGCTTTTTTCCATGCCAAACCGCGTTTGATGGGAAGGTAACATGTCTGTTTCAACCCATATTGAGATTAAAGAGAGCGGGCTTGAAGCGGCTTTATCCTTTTTACAAAAGGGCGCTGATCGCTCGATGGGGACTTTGGCACAAGGGGTTGGTCGTCTCATTCAAGAGAGTACTAGACGGCGGATTCAAAGTGAAAAAATGTCTGCCCAAGAAGAGAAGTGGAAAAACAACCATGCCCGTACCTCTATTCTTTTTGCCAGTGGGGCGCTCTCACGCTCCATTGATATGAAAGCTTCACCAGAAAAGGTGATGGTGGGGAGTGGGTTGGTTTATGCGCGGATTCATCAATTGGGTGGGGTTATTCGCCCCAAAAATGGCAAGACATTGCGCTTTTTTCTGAAAAGCAGCAAAGCACAGCGTTTTGTTTGTGTGCCTCAAGTGACTATGCCGGCACGCCCTTATTTAGGGCTTTCAGAGCAAAATAAAGTGGAAATTGTCAAAGCGGCAGAGGATTGGTTGGAAAGGGTCTTTTTATGAGTCAAACGATCACACAAGCAGGGCGTATTAATGCCTTTCGTGAGGCGGTGATAAAGAGCCTTAAAAGGGCTTTGCCGGATGTGCGCGATTGCGGCTGTCAATTTGGACGCTTTAATTTAGAAGAACTGGAAACACAAATGCTTGTGGCACCAGCTGTGCGTGTTGCGGTTTTAGAAAGTCGCTTAACTTCTGTGGCTTCTGGGCAGCAGAGTGCTGATCTTCATTTAGGGGCTTTTATTATCACCACGGGTAAAGAGCGGGATGTTTCCAGTTGGCTTTTAGCAGAAGCCATTGCGGTGCTTTGTCATAGCGGGCAATTGTGGGGGCTAACGCATTTGAGTGCCCCGCGGGATGTCGAGATCGAACCGATTATCTCTGCGGCGATTAAGCAGCGTGGTGTATCGATAAGCGTGGTGGAATGGCACCAAGATTTGCATCAGTTGGGACAGGATATTTTTTGTGATGAAGGACAACTCAAAGCTGGTTTGATCTCATGTGATGATGAGGTGGAGGCATGAATGATGCGCACCTTTTGAGTGACACTTTGCGGCAAATGATGAAGCGTCTTGATGCGCTTGAACGCTGTCTTGCCAACCAGCACATGATTGGGCGGGTTGCAGAAGTTGATGGTCATAGGGTGCGGGTAAAACTTTCCGAACAGGGTTCCAATGGACAAGCGGTTTTATCGCCTTGGCTACAAGCGCAAGAAGCTTCTGGTGCTGTTTCAAGCAATATGCCCCTCCATGTTGGTGATCCGGTGCGCTTGTTAAATCCCCATGGCGAAATTGGTTCTGCCTCTCTGGTGGTGCGCGATAGTTATAGTGAGGATGCACCTAATTGCGCACGCTCTTTCCAAGAATTTGCTCTGTGTTATGCGGGTGGTGCTTTGCGTATCACGAAGGATGAGCTTATTCTTTCCCATGGGGAAAACCAAATTCATTTGAGTAGCCAAGGTTTGGTGCTTTCTCATCAATCAACCCGTGTTGCATTAACGGGCAGTGTGCAGATTCAAGCAGAAGATTTACAGCACAATCAAAAATCGGTTGGCGCAAGCCACAAACACGGTGGGGTCAAAATGGGTCCCTCCACAACCTCTAGTCCTCTTTAAAGGAGTTTTTATCATGCGTGAGAATACTTATGTTATTTTAACCAATGCAGACTTTGTTGCAGGTAAGCGTTCACCGGGCAAAGGTGAAGAAATTTGTTTAAGTGAGGAAGCGGCTAAATATCCCTTGCTGCTTGGTCAGATTGCTGAAAAACCAGCCCCTGTTGTTTCTGCGCCCCCAACTGTTTCTACCACAAAGACAAGCAAAGGGGCTTAAAGCATGCGGTGCGGGATGAGCGAAAAGGACGGCTCTCTTTTATATGGCTTTGCGCATTGCCAACAGTCACTGCGTAAATGTCTGACGACAAGAATTGGGACACGGGTTTTGCGTCGTCATTATGGGTGCGATGTTGGAGCATTCCAAGACGCCAATGCTGATCCTGCGACGATGATGCAGCTTTATCAAGCAATTGTTGAAGCACTCGATGATCCAGAGTGTGGAGAGCCCGGGTTTTCGTTGCAGAGGATTGATCTGACAAAAGCAACGCGTGAAGGCACATTCCATTTTGTTTTAACCGGTGTTTTTTATCCCGATGGACATTTGGGGGATTGGTCACACAAAGAGCCAATGAGCATCAATTTAGAGGTTGGTGATGACAGAGTTTGAACCTTT
>NZ_JAQITG010000073.1:0-2693 GCF_028618615.1 Bartonella sp. AU15XJBT | reverse complement strand
GCCGCGCCCGAGCGTTATTTAAGCAGCTTTATTTTCACTAATCTTTACAACGGTATCATTTTCATAAATTTCACAATCTTCAGGAATCCCATATGCATAGTAAAAGTTTTGTTTGACATATGAATAATCATTTCTTTTTAATCTTGCATTGCCATGTACCAAACCTCTAATGGTGTGATAACCAGTCACTTTAGCATTGCCATAAACAGAACCGTAGACTTGAGTATACCCTCCCACGCTAGCCTTGCCATAAACCTTGCCATAAATTTTAGCAGCACCACTAACAACAGCATGATCATAAACCACGGCATTGCCATAAATACGCGCATTTCCTGATAATTTTGCATTGCCATAAACCCGCCCACAGACCCAAGCATTATTAGAAAGATGCGCATTGTCATAAACTTGAGCTTTTGCATAAACGCGGGCGCGATTACAGATATGAGCATTGCCATAAACAGTACCCATTATAATAGCGTTATTAAAAACCTTGGCATTTTCATAAATATGGGCTGGATTTAAAACAAGAGCATTATCATAGACCCAGCAATTGCCATCATGAGAGAGATTGTTCTCACTTTCAATAAAGCCGCCCAATTGACCAGCTTTAACATCAGAAAAGTCTTTTAATGCTTTAATGCGATAAAGAGTTTTATTATTAAATACACGTGTCTCATTTGTGAGTGCAAACTTTTTTTGCATAACACACTTCCTTTATAAATAGATTTAAATTTTAAAATGAGATGGTTAAAGAGGGGCGCCCCCGCCGCGCCCGCGCCATTATTTACGCAGCGTTATTTATAGCCTGATCAGCACCACAGACATCTTCAGAAAATTTCTTATTTTCATTAAGCACCGCATTGCCATAAATCGTTGTAAATTGGCAAATTTGTGCCTTGCCACTCACATGAGCATTATCATGAATGTTTGCAAAGGGACCAACACGCGCCGAGCCAGAAACCTTGGCATTGTCATAAATATTGCTACCGCCATAAACTATAGCTTTATCAAAAACATGAGCATTACCATAAGCTTTTGACCACGTAGCAAGGCGTGATTTTCCATAGACATGGGCATCATTAAACACAAGCCCACTCACATGAGCATTTTCATAAACACGGGCGTTATCGTAAATAAGAGCCCCCTCCGTAATAACGGCATTATCACTCACAACGGCATTGCCAAAAACATAGCCTCCAATTTTTGCATTGCCATTAATGATTGCATTGTCATAAACATGTGCTTTATTACTCAAAACCCATGCCTTATCACTAATCACGGCATTCCCATAAACCCTCGCATAATTCACAACACAGGCATTATTGCGTATTTTTGCATTTTCGGAAACGCTTGCTTGGATAACCATAGCATCATCATATACCCAGCAATTGCCATCATGAGACAGATCACTTTCATCTTTAATAAAGCCGCCGAATTGACCAGCTTTAACATCATCAAAATCTCTTAAAGCTTTAATGCGGTGTAAAGTCACGCCGTTAACAACGCGGGTTTCATTAGTAAGTTCATATTTTGGAGATGTTTTTTTCTTATTAACGGGGGTGTTTTTTGATATATTTGTCATAATTAAATCCTAACTGTTTATATTTGTTATTGACAGCCCCCAAGGGCGTCGGGCGCTAACAAACACGGCAGTTAGTCCGCTGCTTACACTTTTCCCTTTAAGGGTATTGTATGATGTAAGCACACCCGACAAAATCACTATATATGCTAATTAGAGCATAAAAAATAGTCAATTTTTATAACAGGATTAGGTTTATCGTAACCTATTCGCTAACTGTTTAGTGTTGTTAATCACTTGATTATTTATATAACAAAATACGTATTTATTGTCAATTAATATTCTATCTTTTTTGATATTTTTTGTATTTTTTAAAATGCGTTATGTATTGATAATATCTTATGCTTATTAATTGCTTCTTTTATATTTATATGCGTTTAAAGCTATATTATAGGCTTTATAAAACGATTGCGTTATGTTTTGAATCTATACATTTATAATATTTAAAAACGCTCTTATCATGCGTATTTTTATCTTTATAACCTATCAATTTTTTTACTAAATGAATTTAAATTTTTTTGTGAATTTTGTTTATAACAAATTTGCAACTTAACAGCCTTTTATAGGAACTCTTTTTATAACCAATGCATTCATTTGCATTATGATTATAAAACTTTGCTATTTTACGCATTCTCTATAGCCATGGCATCATTTTTCATTTTCATAAGAGAAACGATAAATAGGATAATTGCGATTTATAGACTGTTATGAAAACATCTAAAGAGAGATTGATAATTATAGAGATTAGAAAAATACCTTTTAATAGACCGTGTCAGTGTTGCAGTCCTTTTTAGACCCTATAATTATTTTTTTTAATGAGTAAAATTAAAAACTTTATCTTTCAATATGTTAATGTCTTTAAAACACAACCCATATCAAGAATACAATCTTTAAAGATAAACAATGATGTGAATTGATTAAAACTTGTCAGTTATGTGTCAGTAAATTGAACCGACAAAAGTGATTATTTTAGTGTTTCATTAAAAAGTGTCTTATGAAAAGCGTATGAAAGTAAAAACTGATTACGTTATCAAAATCCCTTTTATTGAATTTTAATCAGTTTTTTTGAATAGATAACCTTATGATTTAGAGAATGATTACAACGTGCTTTATG
>NZ_JAQITG010000072.1:0-2744 GCF_028618615.1 Bartonella sp. AU15XJBT | reverse complement strand
TTCATCACTTTGAAGGTTATACATTATATTGATGATACGGTCTTTACTTATAAAATAAGCATTACGATTGTAGTTTTTATCACGATAAACTGTCCAACCCATTTCTTTTAATTGCTCTGCAACTTTCTTGAAAGTAATCAAAACTTGTGGATTAAGATGAGCTTCTGCTGCCTCTCGCTCATTAAGGATTTTCAAATGTTTTTCAGCAAATTCAACGGCATGGTTAACATATTTTTCTACGTCATTATCATCCAAATGTTCAGAAATCGTACCAGCTTCCAGAAAATTTTGATAAGATTTCAGGATATCAATTCGACCTGTTAACGCTAAACAAGCCAAATGCCAGATTATGTCTATATTGTAGCTATATTTTTGAACACGTGTTTTGCTTTCTATTGATGCTTGTAAATCTTGGGCACGTGCCCATTGTATTATTCGCTCAGAGATTTGTGTTAACTCTTGCTCATTCAATTCCTCTACACAAATATCAATCCCTTTATCAAAACCGCTAAAAATTCCCCCCCCAATCGTATTAAAAGACTGATAAATATCCGTAGGTCCTATCCAAATATATTCTCCCCTATAGTGAATATAACGACAAGCTATAGAAATCTCTTCGTTAGAGATCTCAGCTTCAAGACGGACATTGTAATTATCAAGGAGATGTATAAAACCAAAATCAAATTGAATAAAACGGTCTGGCAAAGAGACCCACATTTTCCCAGGTTCCGTAGAAAACCACCCTTCTTTTTTAAGAATGCGACTTGCTGCGATGAGACTTATCGGGTGTTGTTTTGGCTTCTTGCACGTTAGAATATCGTCTAACTCCCCATTTTTATAAGCCTGTGCAAAAATAAGAAGGCGTTCATTCCACGTCATCATTTTATAATCAGAAAATTCTGATACGTTTAATTTGGGCGTAGACTTATAACTTCTTAAAGCTTCTATATCGCCGAGAAGAGCCTTTGCAACAAGAGAATGATTAGCAGCTTCTTCATGTAATTTTTGTTCAATATTTTGTGTTTTTGCCCAAGTGATAACTTTGTTTAAAGCAGATTCAATATGACATTCTGAAAGATCCGGTACTGTAACCCCGAAATCAACTATTTCTGGATAGAGTATATATCCATATCGCGACTTTTGTCCCCTAGAATATTCACAAGCAAGACTATAAGAATCAGTTGTGAGACTAGCTAATAACCAAAATTTCTCACCATCCTTTTCATGTTTCACACCATAGCTCAAATCCACAATGCGATCCGGAAGATAATAATAGGCAAATGTATCGCCTACTTCATCACGATAAAGCTCACAGCCAAGACTTTTTAATATTTCTGTTGCATCTTTAGTTTGCATAATTTTTCACTCTTCTCCAATCCCCGGATAACAGCTAACTGTATAAGGAATTATTCTATTCCACTTTTTGTTTATTTGATTTTCACTCCAATTGTCTCTAAACTCTTTCAGAAGCTCTGCATCTCCTTCAAATTTTTTCAAATCTTCTTGGTATTTATTAAGCTGTTCCTTATTTTCCCCTAGATACCGTTTCATAATTTTTCCGAAAGGTTTTGCTTCTCCTGTTTTATACGCCATTTTAAAATCTTTTTGACATTCTGTTAATTGAGAATTACCAGTTTTTATGTCAATAACTTTTAATACACCTTTCTCCACATAAATAATATCAGGGCGATGTATTTTTTTTAAAGCAAAGTTCATAAATTATTCTCCACAATTCAAAGCTTATTCCTGTTAATAATAATCTACTGCTGTAGATGATAGCTGGTCTCACAACTCCCAACTTAGCTTTCAAAGCCCTATTATATTTTTAGTTTTCCTCATCACTCACTTTCATTCAAAAAGTCCTGGATAACGAAAAAGCTTAAATTTGGTTTTCTCTAACTTATTACTTAATTGTTTTTTAATCCAGTTTTGATTAGCTTGTCTTAATTGATCTTGATTTCCTTCAAAATTTTTGAAATCTTTTTGATATTTCTCTAAAAACTCTTTGTTCTCTTTAAAAAATTTTATAAGTTCGCCTTTTGTAGATTCTGCATTTCCTTCCTTATGTGCCTCTTTCAAAATTTTTTGAAATTTACTTAACTCAGCATCCCCCGTTTTTACTTCACCAACGACTAGTTTACCATCCTCTATATAAACAATATCCGCACGAGACCTCACTGTGCCTTTATCCGTCTTAGTTTTGAATACCACTTCTTTCTCACATACTATACAGCCTTTATCCCTTAATTCTTGTTTTTTTTCATCCCGTTTTTTGTCATGATGCTTCCTGACTTGTGCAAGTATATTCCCCTGTCCATCATTATTGTTTTGTGGTTTTTTATTGTTTCCGTTTTTTTTCTTATTTTTACTTTCCTTCTGAGAATTTTTATTTTTTTCTTCTTTTGAGTTTTGATTTGTTTTTTCGCTGTCTCCTTCTGCACTCTTCGATGCAAACCAATAGGCAAGGAAATCAGCTATAGCGGTCCTATTGCCAGGAGACTGAATAATAGTTGCTCCACCAGCCATAAAAAGAGACAGAGCTGCCAACTCTTCTGGCGTAAGCGACACAATGAACGCTACAGCAGCTGCTACCGCAGGAAGAAAATTATTTTCGGCAGCATTGCCTGCAGCATCAGCGCCGGCATCAACATTGCCACCAGCAAGGGCGGCAGCAAAGCCCCCCGCAGCACGCGCTACATCAATGGTATGCTCTCTAAAGTCAGCAAACTGCGCATCAATCTTTG
>NZ_JAQITG010000071.1:0-2805 GCF_028618615.1 Bartonella sp. AU15XJBT | reverse complement strand
ATAGGATTACTAAGTGTATTCCCTACGTTATACTGCTTCACATACAGTGTTGAGATTGTGGGTTGAGGAGACAATCCCGCACAAGCATGGGAACACATGAATGTGGGGATTGTACTTTCCACAAACAACAATACTTAAGGTTGGCATTCATCTGCGTTTTTATACTTTTTACAATAAGGGCTATTTAAGCGCTTTTCAACACTTCTCTGTGGGATGACAGCACCAGGACGACAAATCGGAAGATCTTTATAATTATAGCACCAATATGGACCTCCTGATTTTTTACGGAATCCTGCTTGAACCATGCAAGCATAAATTGTTGCTATTTCATTATTGCTGAGCTTTTGATTTTCAGCCTCAAGATAATTAAGATGCGGCATGCCGCATTCTAGTAAAGCTTTTCCTACCTCGGTAAAGTCTGCTCCTGGCTTCTCCCACACTGCCACTTCTCCTCGAGGAGATTTGTCGATGTTTTCAATATCACATCCAGCAGCACTTAATAGAATGAGCAGGCTCAATAAGTTAAATCGTATTTTCATTTTTTGTTCCCTGTTCTCGTGGAATAAAATTTTATAAAATCAAATGAACCGTAATTATCTTTACACTCATAGCTTGCATCAGCATAACAATTATGGGGGCTCGGGTGTTGAGATGATGGATTGAGGGAACAATCGCGCCATTCCAAGCGAAGGCAAGGAGGGCGGATTGTTGGTCATTACAAACAGCAAGACTTAGGGTTTGCATTCAGGTGCATTTTTATATTTTTTACAAAACGGGCTATTCAAGCGCTTCTTGACACTGCGCTGTGGTATGACAGCACCTGGACGACAAATCGGCAAGTTTTTCTCTTTAAAAGTATAACACCAATATGGTCCTCCCCATTTGTAGCGGAATCCTGCTTGAACCATGCAAGCATCAATAGAAGCCTCTGCATTGATGCTTAGCTTTCTATTTTCTGGAAAAACATCATAAGGGGTTGGCATACCACATTCTAACAAGGCTTTTCCTATCTCCGTAAAATCTGCTCCTGGCTTCTCCCATGCACTCAAAACTCCTGGTGGAGGCTTATCGATGTTACATCCAGCTACACTAACCAAAACTATTCCACTTAATAATTTCAAGATTTGTTTCATTTTTTCCTCCCTGAATATTTTGAATATATTGGCGTACGATTAGGTAAACCATAAGCTTGTCGACATATTGAACCTGCATTACCATAACAAGCATGGACACTGGGGTAGCCCTTAAATATTTGCCCTCTCTCTTTCCAAGGACCACTTCCAGGAGGTATTTGCTCAAAGGTATAAGGATTTTTGCCAATCTTTGTACCCACAAAGTCATATTTATGATTTTCCAAGTTTACATAATCCTGCTTTCCATCACTTAAGATATATAACGTATCTGCCATGTTTTGAGTATTATAAGCTGGTCCAAAGAAATTAATCGTTGTTTTCTTTGCTATACCATGAACACCATGCTTTTCTAAATCATGCGATCCATTGCCCGCTGTCATACTGCCGCGGCTATGGGCATCAACATGCAATCCTTTATTGCCAAAGCTATACAACAGATTCTGGTACTTCTTCGTCGAATTGGTCAGAGCACCCAACTTACCTTCTAGAGCATACTGATACCCTGCAATGAACAACTCTACCAAGAGCGAATCGCTATGGGGAAACATCAGAAAATAGTGTGGATCATTCTTGTTATCAGCCAACTGCACCGCATTATGGGCTGCTTCATCTGGTGTTGTAAAAATACCATTGAGAAAAACATGAACCTTGCCATCAGAACCTTTTTGTAAATTCTGTTGTTCTTCAGGCGTTAAATAATGATATTGCGGCTGCGGGTTTCCATGACTGTCTCTTATAGGATTTCCATTTTCATCTTTTGCATAGATCACATTGCCATTTTCATCGTGCTCAACGGTAGCCAGATAATGCTCTTTGATAAACATGTTTACAAAGCTCTGTTCAAAGGTATCAAATCCTTCATCCGATAAATCATTGATCATATCTAAGCGATTATGCACTACCCCCTCAAGCGATGTGGCGTCTACCGGTGCAACGGCTTGGTGGGCTGTAGCGGTGTTGCGGTTGAGGGCATCGATGATTTGTCCAGCATCTTGCCCCATCGTCCTCTGGTTAGATCCACCGGTGAGGATGATGGTGCCATCACTGATAGCAGATTTGGTTTCCCCTTCCGCTGCATCCTTAGCTTTTCCATGACTTAAAGCATTTTTAGCAATATTTTTTATGATGCCATATTTCCCCTGTTGCAAAGCATCGCCACCAGAAATGCTAAACCCATGGCTGCTGGCTTTAGCATGCGCACTGTTGGAAATATCACTGGTGCTAATGCTTCCTGTGGTCAGACTGTTTTTGTCCGCTGGTGCGGTGCTGGAAATAATGCCTCCGGTCATGGTTGTTGCACCCGTAACTGTAATATCAAAACCGCCTGCCCCTGCTTTAATGCCGGATTGCTCCACAACACTGTGATAATCACTAGAGGATTTGTCCTTTTGGAAAGAGGCGCTCATCGAACCTCCACCACCCGTTGCTCCAGCACCAAAGCCAACAGAAACAGAATTTTGCTTGCTGGAAGTTTTTCCGGTATCGCTCTGGCTAGTAATGGTGAAATCACCACCAACACCCATCTCTACACGGTTTGCAGAAACCACAGCGCCTGCTAGTGTGGTGTTTCCTCCACTATTGCTATGAACAGTGCCGGTACCTATAATATGGCTGTTCTTGTGATGCACTTGTTCACTGGAGCCCTTTTTAACGATGGGTAGGACGCTTTAAT
>NZ_JAQITG010000070.1:0-2890 GCF_028618615.1 Bartonella sp. AU15XJBT | reverse complement strand
CACTTCATTGAGAATAACCTTTGCCGCACCACTCCCCCGTAAATTGCCATTGCCAAGCACCAAACCGCCAAGCTGTGAGCGTGAAACCTCCTCAGTTGAATTGTTTAAAATCACGCCATGGGTATCAACATTAAAACTGTCATATTTGTTATGAGAAAGACCTTGTCCATTGGGGCGCGCGATATCAACAAGCGGTACGCCATTGCCGGCTTCACTCACCGTGGGGCGGAAAAGTGAGCCAACCCCATCGGCCGCTTTAATCCCTTGAGCTTCTTGAACGGGTGATCTTTGTGCACCAATTGCTTGTGCTTGCAACAACAAAGGCTGAAAAGCTAAGCAAAAACTTAAAACCAGTGAAAGCCCCTTGTGGATCCCTTGCTGCAAAACACAAAGAACGCGATGCCCTAGCTTGTATCCATATCCCAATTTGTGCTTTTGATCTTTCAATCCCCGCATCTTCAGCTCCTCATAAAATTCTTTATCTCTTAAAAAAAACAACCCATATGGGTGTAAACAGCGCAGCGATATTTTTTACCGCCCCTTTGCTCTAAAATCTCAATAATGCTCGCACTTGAAATAACCCTGTCTTATTCCCCTTTTCTCGCACTGTTGATTGGGTTAAAATATTCGAATAAGACACATCAACATCCGTAATGTCTCCGGTTGCATGGAAACCAAGAGTTGCCCCAATAAGGCGCCCGCCAAAACTGTTTTTGCTTACATCATTGGCTACAGCTCCCAGATCAAGCGCCATATAAGGGGAGAATTGGCTCATAAATTTACGCCCCATTCTCGAAGAAAAACCTGGCAACAACAGTGACAATTCATTGCGCCAGAACACCCCATTATTGCCGTAATAAACCGCCTCACGCACCCCACGCACAGATGAACTCCCGCCAAGGGACAGTTGTTCTGAACTAAACAACGCATCAGGTGACAATTGCCCTGAAAGCAACGTGTTATAACGAAAATTATACTGTTTGAGCGAAAAAGGACGCACGTAGACCAGGGAAAAAGACAATTTGGAAAATTGCCCTTTGGGTGAATTTTTTGTTGCATTCTCTTGCTCTTTATCGTCATAAGCGCCAAGGATTGCCAACCCTTTATGAAATCCTATATGTGCGCTTAATTCTCCTCCAAGCCACTTGCGCGAATGATCAAGCTCAAAGGTTGCAATAGCCAATTTACGGCTGGAAACATCAACCCGACTGCCCATAATAAAATTATCAGAATATTTCCATGTCAACCGCCCTGTAATCCATGTCTTTCCCTCTTGATCACGGTCAATAACCCGTGAAATCCATGGCGTAAGCGATAAAGACTTACCCTCAGTCATAATATCGGAAAATATTCCCTTAACACTCGAATGATATTGGCTCCAACTGCCATCAAAACCTACCGTCCAATAGCCATAGGGAAGAGAAAAGGATCCCGTTAGAGTATCACTATTGGGGCGCTTGTGAGAAAAATGATATGGACTACCATCCATAGAGCGCTGATAGCTAAACGACCATTGATCATTGATCCCTAACAGATCATCAAAAGAAAGGCTCAAGCGCGTTTGATAAATTCCTGTTGCTTTAGCACCAAGATTATCGCTGGAAAGCGTAATAAGCCAAGGTTTCTGTTTTTCAATATGAACATCGAGTATCGAACCACCCGAATTGCCACCCGCACCAAGATTAATGGTGGCTTGGCGTGAGAAAAGCCGATTGATTTGATCAAGCCCTTGCTCTATCTGGCGCAGATTGGTCGGCTTCCCAATAAGGTTTGGAAAAGCCGTGGTGATTTCTCCTTGAGATTTCCTTCCAACTTTATGCCCATCAAGAGTGATATCTTCTACTTGTCCTTCAACAACAACAATCTTGAGATGACCGCCGCTTAAATCTTGCTCAGGCAAATAAGCCCGCACCGCAATATAGCCGCGCTTCATATAAAGCTTGGTTACCGCTTTAAGCACTTTGTTGATCTCAGCAATACCAAGACACCGCCCCTCCCAAAAGGAAATGGTGTTATGAAGGTGGGTGAGAGAAATCAACTGAGCACCAACAAATTCAATGCTTTTGATCAGCAAACAGTTTTTTGGGGTTGAATCGCTTTGAAATACCGTAGATTCATTATCATCCTGTAATAAAATCTCATGCGTTGCGTTTCTGCGATGCAATCGTTGAAAACGCTGTTCTTGCGTTTGTTGACGTTGAATCCTCTCGGATTGATCAATCGCTTGCTCTCGAATGCTTTCTGCAAAACTCGCCAATGAAAAAAAGCACAAAAATACCGCAAAAATAAAGGTGAAAAAAAACTACCCATTCATTGTGCCCTCAAAGTGAGCAACAAAATGAACCACATCATCAGCATCACAGAAAAAATCGCCAATCGCGTAACAATTTTTTAATCTTTTGATGAGAATAATACTTATAAAATCTGAGAGAAAAGTGTAAACTATACTGTATACATCTGCTTTATTGGTTGCACAAATCATATCATTCCCCCGCTTTTGAAGATTTTACAATGACACTGTTAAATGACAATTATACGCATTATACGCTTCTTAATTTTAAGGTGCTGGATATGATATCATTTCGAGGATAAAGTAAAGCCTCTTATTCATAGAATAATCTGTTTTATTAGAACTGTTACATATTAGAGACAAGAAGAGACACTCCATTGATTGTCGCCTGATAAGAAGCCCAAAAAACAGATAAGAGTATAAAAACAGATTGAAGAAGCACCTCTCGACATATCTTACTAAAATTATAATAAAAAACGATATCTTTTATTATGTTTACGGTCTACTTCATTCGGAAGATTATCGCTCTCGTTATGCTGATAATTTATGCAAAGAACTGCCTCGTATTCCTTGCGTAAAAACGGCTGATGATTTTTGGAA
>NZ_JAQITG010000007.1:0-109222 GCF_028618615.1 Bartonella sp. AU15XJBT | reverse complement strand
ATAATATTAATTTTTGATAAAATAATTATAACATTAATTAATAAAATTTTTTCTTTATTTATATAAAGTCATAGAAAAAAATTCCTTTACTCATTAAGCATATCATGTTGCGATAGAAAGGATTACCTTTTTTAGGGTAATTTTTATCTTAAAATAACTAAAGGGAACTTCCCAAAAATGAACAAACAAAATTTAGAAAAAAAACCTAAGAAGAAATTGCAACGTGGACTACATAACCGCCACATACAACTTATAGCCCTTGGTGGAGCAATTGGAACTGGTCTCTTTATGGGATCAGGAAAAACAATCAGTGTAGCAGGCCCCTCAATCCTCCTCGTTTATGCGATTATTGGTTGTGCTCTATACTTTGTCATGCGTGCTATGGGAGAATTATTGCTTTCTAATACACAATACCGATCTTTTATTGACTTCTCGACCGATCTTCTAGGACCATGTGCTGGATTCTTTATCGGCTGGACATATTGGTTGTGTTGGATTGTTACTGGAACTGCTGAAATTATTGCTATTGTCACTTATGCACATTTTTGGTGGACTGAACTAAACCCATGGATTCCTGTTATCATTGCTCTTATGTCCTTTTTAATCCTTAACCTCATCGCCGTAAAACTCTTTGGCGAACTTGAGTTCTGGTTTGGTTTTATCAAAATCGTAGCAATTTTAGTCTTAATTGTTGTGGGATTTTATATGATCTTCACCGGTTTTGTCTCTCCAAACGGTACAGTTGCTTCCCTTAGCAATATATGGAATGGTGGAAATCTTTTTCCACGAGGGATTACTGGCTTTTTTGCTGGATTTCAAATTGCTATTTTTGCTTTTGTTGGCATTGAGCTCGCAGGAACAGCGGCGGCTGAAGTAAAAGAGCCTCAAAAAGCTTTACCCCAGGCTGTCAATTCAATACCAGTCCGCATTGTATTCTTTTATATTTTCTCTCTTCTTGTGATCATGTCTGTAATGCCTTGGGATCAAATTAGTCCAGAAAAAAGCCCATTTGTAACAATGTATGCACTTATTGGTATTCCAACTGCTGCTGGTTTGATGAATTTTGTTGTCCTCACAGCTGCCGCCTCTTCAGCAAATAGTGGAATTTTTTCTACCAGCCGTATGGTATATGGACTAGCAACACAAAAAGGAGCTCCTAAATTTTTAGGAAAACTTTCTCGTAAACATGTTCCAGCCAACGCATTATTCTTTTCATGTTTATGTATCTTATTAGGTTATGCGATTGTATCGTTATCTCAAACCCTTATAGCTGCTTTTACAATTGTTACGACAATTGCCGCAATTTTATTTATATTTGTATGGTCTATCATTTTGATCAGCTATATCATTTATCGTCGCAATCGTCCTCTCCAGCATACTGTCTCTCCTTATAAAATGCCAGGGGGTGTTGTGATGTGTTGGGCGCTTCTCGTTTTCTTTGCATTCATTATTTATTTATTGTCATTAGAAGCAGATACCGCCATAGCTTTAAAATATACACCAGCATGGTTTATATTTTTAGGCATTGTATATTTTCTTTTTGGAAGAAAGAGTTATGCAAAAACTTAAAAAATAAAGCCCCTAAAAAATAAAACCTATGTGCAAAAAACATATAAAAAGGGTAACTCAAGTTACCCTTTTTTGATATTTGTTTATAAAACTATAGACGTGAAAAACATCTCTTAGAGGCTTTAATTACGCTCTTTATCAACCAAAGCATTAGATTTTATCCAAGGCATCATAGAACGAAGCTTTTTACCAACCTCTTCAATAGGATGATTATCATTTAAACGCCGCATACTTTTAAAATGAGCAGCACCTGCCTTATATTCTTGAATCCAATTCGATGTAAATTTACCCGTTTGAATATCTTTCAATATACGTTTCATTTCTGCTCTGGTTTCATCCGTAATCACACGTGGACCAGACATATATTCGCCCCATTCAGCTGTATTAGAAATCGAATAATTCATATTTGCAATGCCCCCTTCATACATGAGATCAACAATCAGTTTAACCTCATGTAAACACTCAAAATAAGCCATTTCTGGTGCATAGCCTGCTTGTGTTAGTGTTTCATACCCTGCTCGAATGAGTTCAACAAGACCACCACACAGAACTGCTTGTTCACCAAAAAGATCAGTCTCACACTCTTCTTTAAATGTTGTTTCAATCACCCCAGCGCGTCCACCACCAAGTCCACATGCATAAGATAATGCTACACTATGCGCATGCCCTGAAGCATCTTGTGCCACCGCTATTAAACAAGGAACACCACAACCACGTTGGTATTCATGACGAACTGTATGGCCTGGACCTTTAGGAGCAATCATCACAATATCAACGGTTTTTTTAGGTTCAATCAAGCCAAAATGAATGCTCAAACCATGGGCAAAAGCAATCGCCGCCCCATCACGTAAATGGTCATGAATATGCTCTTTATAAATATCAGCTTGCAATTCATCTGGTGTTGCCATCATGATGAGATCTGCCCATTTTGCTGCTTCAGCAACACTCACCACTTCAAAACCATCGGCCGTAGCCTTTTTAACTGTTTCCGACCCTGAACGCAAAGCTATTTGCACATTTTGAACACCAGAATCTTTCAAATTTAAAGCGTGCGCACGCCCTTGAGAACCATAACCAACAATGGCTACTTTTTTTCCTTTAATGAGATTAACATCCGCATCACGATCATAATAAACACGCATAAAAACACTTCCTTCTTTCTCTAATTTAAACTGGATTTCAGATTATTTTTATTAAATAAGAAACATTATCTTCAGTGCATCACACACTCATAAAGATAAAAAACACCGCTTATAAGAACACAGCCATTGTATAATCTTCTAAAGTCTACATATTGCATAGAAAAAACGTGGCCCCCAAACATTCCCAAAACATATACGGATCCCCAAATAAACTTCAACTGCTGTGCTACAAAAATGATACTTACAAAACACAAGACTTCTCAAGAAAATATATCTCTGCTAAGATTCTATTCTCCTATAGCGCCACAAAATATTATAGCCTAAAAATTAAGATACAACATACAATTTTTAACATGAACCAAATCAATGCGGATAGCAAGAAAAATTACAAAATAACAAGTATTGTTTTAATACAGCCTTCAAAAATATATATACAGTAATATCTTTTAAATAACAGAGAGTATACATTAGCTTACAACTTTTACTTTTTATATTCTGTAATAGCCACGCCTCTCACGCAAAAAAGAATGCCCAAAATAGAACACTCTTGTGTTATTTACTCACGCGCTTGTTTTAAAGAAATTTCTCACTGCGCTCGAGATCTTTTCAAGAATTCCTACCTTAAGATTTGTAATAGTCTAAGATTTATTGCGCCCCCCCCATCTTTCCTTCATAAAGCGATCAGTCGATCTCATCATTTTATTTTCTCGCTCCCAATGTTGCAACAAAGCGTATTGAATTGATATTATCGATAAAAAGCATTTACTGATTTTAAAAAATCTATTCATGATGAAATCATCAAAAAACCTCGTACATCAACAAGGAGAATTGCACACAAATATCTCTTATAAACCATTTTGCAAAAGCAGCTGCACAACATTAAATAAGCAAATAAACAATGAAGGCACTCACTTATATCTTTATGACGTAAAATGATGATGAACAATAGTTTTTTTATTCATGGAGATTTCGTGCTATACTCTTTGCAGATAACATTGTGAAATCAACCCAAACATATTGAAAAATATCTTTATTACGCTCAAGAGAATTTTGTACACTCATCCATTAAAAATCCTACACACCCTTCTTATAATAAAAACACTTTAAAATCCCTATTTTTTATCGCTTCAAAGAAATTATAGTAAAGAAGGTTTTAAACCTTCCTCATAATAGACGGTACGAATAAAAAACATCTCGTGCACTCAAAAACATAAAAAATAGAAAGCGATCAATAAACAGAGCGACAATAGAATATTTATAATGCATATTAATAGTGTTATTGAGCTAAACATATATTATTTTTTTAGATAAACTGGCAAAGTTTTATAAAAATTTCTCTTCCAACTTTATAAAGAAAAAAAGATTACGATAACAACCGAATAAAACGCTGAACAGTCTCATGCATCCCATACTCTAATGCATCAGCAATAAGCCCATGGCCAATAGAAACTTCATCAAGCCAAGGAACATTTTTGACCAGAGTAGGAAGATTCATAATCGTCAGATCATGCCCTGCATTCACACCTAACTGCAACTCTTTCGCTCTTTTGGCGGCTAAAACAAGTTTATTGAGCTCTTGATCTTGTGTTGTTTTGTCTTGAAATGCACCACCGTAAGGTCCAGTGTAAAATTCCACACGATCAGCCCCTATTGCTTTAGCAATATCAAGACCATCGATAGTAGGATTTGCAAAAAGAGATACACGAATCTTTCTTTTTTTCAAACGCTGAATAATAGGGGCTAAAAATTCTGCATCATGAGCAAAGTTCCACCCATGATCAGACGTTGACTGATCTGGATCATCAGGAACAAGAGTAATCTGGTCGGCATAGTTTTCAGCTATATCCAAAAATTGATCACTGGGATAACCTTCAATATTAAACTCAGTAGTAGAAAAAGTGTTCTTTATTAAACTGTATATATCTGGTAAATCCGCAAAACGAATATGCCTTTCATCAGGGCGTGGATGAACCGTCAAACCTGCCGCTCCAGCGGCAAGCGCTATATGCCCAATATTCTTGATATTTGGCCAGGGAAGATTACGTCGGTTGCGCAAAACAGCAACAGCATTAAGATTAACCGAAAGTTTTACCGCCATGCCCATTTCCATTTTTCTACAGTGTGTAACAAGATAGAAAAAAGGTATTTTCCGTCTGAAACTTGGATGATACACATATTTTTTCTACCGAACAATCGTTAAACGCTCTGCTGCGCGGGTAATTCCCGTATAAAGCCAGCGTGCATACATATCACGAAATGCAAAACTTTCATCAAACAAAACGACGTTATTCCATTGAGAACCTTGCGCTTTATGAACCGTCAATGCATACCCATAATCAAAATCATCATATCGCTTTTTTAATTGCCATGAAATTTCCTGATCAGGATTTTCAAACGCTGCTTTTAAAAGTTTAATCTTTGTTACCCCACGCTCACTTTCTTCTGGTTTCACAAGAAGATTAATACTTGGTTTAGCTGTCTCCTTCTGTGAAGTCATCACCTTCCATAAAGAGCCATTTAACAAACCTTTAGGAGGATCATTTCGCAAACACACAAGCTTATCTCCCGCTTGCGGATACTCTGCTGTAAATCCCTTTAACATACGTAAACGCTGATTATAAAGGTGGCGTGTACGATTAATCCCTACCAAGACCTGATCAGCTTCCAAAACCAATTGTTGATTAACCTCTTTACGTGTCACAACGCGCGCTTCTCCATAATCACCATAAGTAATATCGCGTCCTTCACGCACATCCATAGCAAGACGTATAATCGGATTATCCCGCGCTTGGCGATGAATTTCTGAAAGAAGAAAATCTGGTTTTCCATTGGAAAAAAAACCGCCACCAGATATAGGAGGCAATTGACCTGGATCACCAAGAACAAGAATTGGTGTCCGAAAGCTCATTAAATCACGTGCCAATTGTTCATCGACCATCGAGCACTCATCAACAATAATGAGTTTAGCTTGTGCGGCAGCACTTCTTCGATTTAATGTAAATGTTGGAGCAATAGACTTTTTTCCCGTAATTTCATCGGAAATTTCCTCTTCTCCACGGGGACAATAAATCAACGAATGAATCGTACAAGCATTGCTTGCACCTTTAGAACGTAAAACCTGCGCTGCTTTGCCCGTAAACGCAGCAAACTGAACAGAACCATCAACTGTTTCTGCAAAATAGCGCGCAAGCGTTGTCTTACCGGTTCCCGCATAACCAAAAAGGCGAAAAAGAGGAGAACGCCCTTCCCTCAACCACGCGGCAACAGCCTTCAATGCATTATCCTGTTCCTGTGAAAACTGCATAGTTTACCAACTTAAGATTTGCATAAATAAAAAGAGCAGTATTTTGAAAAAAAACGACAATCAAGAAAAACTTTTTTATTAAGAATTGCTGACACACGCCCATCTAACAACTTTCGTAGCACAATTATCAATTATTTACCCATTGCTTTTTCGAATTATTATAACAATTTTTACAACAGTAACACCAACAATGGAATATGCATATCTTAAATTTAAAATAACACCTATACACGCTTTTTCTAACCAAAATTTAGAATAAGAAAAAGAGCATTGCAATTGCAAAACCCTCGCTAGAAAAAATGTCCTTAACAGGATAAGAATAATGTAATTTTACGAATACTATTTTACATAATCAATCAGCTTTCTTGCACATAAAAATAAAGTACATCCACTATGGAAAAATAATAATTAAATATATCAAAAACCTTTTGGCAGAAATAGAAATAGCTCTCAACAAAACGACTTAATCCTATGATAATATACCTATAAAGATCCTATCTCCCTCTTATCATGATTTTAATAAATTTACTCTTCATGCTACAAATAAGTTATATTTCAACGAATAAAGAGAGACATCACGCTTATATGAAACACGCTTTATCTCGCACAAATATGTCGCTTTTTCTGTTTCGACAATAAAATCTGGTTCGTAAATATGGCCTTCTTGGTAGTCTATGATAAGAAAACTGGGACATGGTTTCATGTCCAGCGTAGCACTTCAGGTTTGTCCTCTAGAATATGAAAAAAGCGCAATTTTCCATCGACTGAGTCAAACTTTTTCTTTTTGTCTCAATGTTTTAAAGTTTATAAAAACGAACTGATTAATGCTATTCTTATTGCTAGAAATAATAATGGAATCAAGGGAGATAATTTTTTAATAGACTTTATGTCAAAATATCAGCGGTGAGATTGCTTTTTGGTTGTTTTAGCAATGAAATAATGAGCGCCAATATTGATGAATGAAACGGGAGGTTTAAATTGAAAATATTAATTCCAGATGATTATCAAAAAGCCACCCTAACATTACAGTCTATTACAAAATTAATGAAATCGCATGAAGTGCTGGTTATCAATAATTTAGCTAAAGAATGTGATTTAGAAGATAAGCTCAAAGAGATCGATATTCTTATCTTAATCAGAGAGCGGACTAGAGTTGATAGAAATCTTCTCCTGAAACTGCCAAATTTAAAATTAATCTGCCAAACCGGCCCTATAGGTTCACATATTGATATAAAAGCGTGTAGAGACTTAGGAATTGAAATATTAGATGGTGGTGGAGATCCAACTTCTGCTGCTGAATTTGCGTGGCTCTTAATGATGTCTGCGCGTAGAAAACTGTGTAAATCCGTATCTGATATGCAAAAAGGACGATGGCAAACAACATTTGGCAACCAAATGAAAGGGGCTACTCTTGGAATATACGGGTTTGGGCGTATTGGTAAAATGGTTGCTCAATATGCTCAAGCTTTTGGCATGTCCATTTTGGTTTATGGAAGCCAGCGTGCAATGCAAGAAGCAAAAGATTTAGGTTATCATTTTACGCATTCAAAAGATGAATTTTTTACACGTCCTGACATTATATCCGTCCATTTACGTTTAAGCGATAAAACCAGAGAAATCATTCAATTAGATGATCTATTGAACATGAAACCTCATGCTATTTTTGTCAACACAGCGCGTTCAGCTTTGGTTGAAAAAGGGGCGATAGAAAAAATACTAAGTTTGGAAAATTCAATTTACTTTGCACTGGATGTTTATGACAGCGAGCCAGTATATGAGGGCAAATTATTGCAATCAGAGAGAGTTCTTTGCACACCGCATCTGGGCTATGTGACTGGAGAAAGCTTTGAGAATTATATTGAAAAAGCTTGCCAAAATATAGCATCTTTTATGAAGAACGCTTAATGCCGGCTGAGCCAATATTTTTAAAGTTTATCTTATAGCGCTAGCGTATTAAATTTGCACGACACATAATAGCTTATTTCCTTAAATTAAGCATCTCTCTTAGCTTTCATATTAATACCAATCGTATTGACAGATTTTTATGTCATCAGCATAAAATCCCTCATTTATTGTTGCAATCATTATTTAAAAAGGCCGCTTTATTGGAATACACGTTAATTGGAAGGGGGCATCGCGCGCAATAATAAATTTATAGAAAAATATTATAAATGGATTGTATTGCTTGTTGCCACCATCGCTCAAGCATCAGCCTGCTTCTTTGTTCAAGGGATTGGTCCTTTAGCTGAATTTTTTAAGAAGGATTTCTCGCTTAATCACTCTCAGATAGGCTTGCTGTCTTCAGCAGCACAGTTTTTACCTATTATTGGGTTACTTGTAGCTGGTGAATTACGAGACAAGTTTAACGAGCGTCATATGTTGGCGTTGGCGCGGTCGGCGTTTCTATCGCTCTTTTGTTTGGAGCAATCGCAGATAACTATTTTTTCCTTTTGGTTTGTTTCTCATTGTAGAGGGATTTTATAGTTCTGCTCAACCCGGGGACGCTCAATCGGTTTTCACAACCGCAGCGCAGATTTGCAATGGGAATAAGGCAAGCGTGACTCCCATTAGGTGAAGCATTAGCTGGGATAGTTCTTCCAGCTAGTGTGCTTGTCTATGGCACACAAGGTGCGTTTTTGGTCGGAGCCATAGTTTCTTTTTTAAGCGGATGTATATTTATTATTTTTTTATCACTCACCAGCAAAAGGTATCGCTATCGTTCCAGAAAGCAGCAAGAGTTTCGTTCTATACAAAGTAAGATCTCGTCTTGCAATGTTGGCTGCACCGCATATGAAGAATATTATTTTTTCAGGCGTTTCACTTGTGATCGTTCAATATGTTTTAACCATTTTTATAACGATTTATTTTTATAGAATCTATCACCTGGCTTTAGATAAAAGTGCTTATTTGTTTTCTGTTTCACAGGCTTCTGGTGCTTTGGGAAGAATTATTTTAGCAGCGTGGAGTGATCATTGTAAAAAAGGACGATTTTTTCCTGCCTTGTTTTGCATGATTGCAGTCGTTTTTGGATTTTTAATATTAATTTTGGGCATGAATGGATCCATAATTTATTTAACTATTTTATCTGCCTGGTTAGTTTTTTTTGGAATGGGATAGTATGGCCCGTGAGTTGCTTATATTGTAGACTCTTCCCCGAAAGAAAACATTGGCTTTTCTCTGGGGTTAGCCATGTCTGTAAATCAAATCGCAATTATTACTGCTCCACCATTATTTGGATTAATCCAAGATTTTACAAACAGTTATTTACGAACATGGCTGATTTTAATTATTGTTTTTTCACTTTTCTTAATAAAAAAGTAGGGAAATATAATTGGGGAGGAAATTATAATGATCAATGAAAATACTTTTGAGTTGAGCAATGTCGAAAGCGACAAACTTTGAGAGGCTTTAGACCATGTTATGTATGATCCATACGTTAGGTATTGAATATTCGGTTGAGCTTAAAAAATAGCATTTTCGCTACTACCCCATAGAATCTTGGCAATTCTTATGAATCAAAAGATGTCTATTACCCCTAGACCATATTTAGTCTTTGAAAACCTTCCTATTGATAGAAAAATTAATACGTCACCTAATCCTTATAATTTAGATTCGTCTTGTAAAAGCGGTTATATAAGCGAAAATTTAATTATGATGTTTTCTTTATTAATCGGAGAGTCTTATTCAATTAAGTTTGAAGGCGAACATATAGTAAATAACCTAGTTCCTTTAGAGGATAATAAAAAGGATTATACAGGATTAGAATCTGAAGTTGAGTTAGATTTTCATATAGAAAATGCTGCACTAAAATTTATAAAAGGTTTAAATTTATCTCCTAAAGGGATACTTTTAACTGGTGTTCACAATGATGTTGATGGCCCGTTAACGAGAATATCTGATGCACGTCTCGCTTTAAAACTTTTAAGTGAGGAGGATTTGAGGAGCTTAAGAGATGATTTATATATAATCAATGTTCCCTATAGATGGAGAAAAAATGGGACAACCTCTACAAGTAAAGTACCCCTCGTTCAAGGAGACGGTGAATTCCCAGATATCAGCGCTGTTTTTTATCCGGGCATGTTAGAACCACAGTCAGAAAAAGCCAAGGAAGCTTTAGATCATTTTTATGAAGCTATTAAAGCTGTATCTTTTGGGATTGATGTACAACCAGGAAGATTATTATACACTGATAACAGAATGACTCTACACTCTAGAGATAAATTTTTTGGATCATTTGATCGTTATAAAAATCCAATGCGGTGGATTCAAAGAGTGTTTGTGTCTACAGATTTATGGAATCATAGATATGTAGAACAAATAAAAGGAAGGGTATTTAATTTTCAATGTTAATGTCCTGATAATGATATGATGTTGAGTATTATTCTGGTTTAGACATATTAACGACCCATCTCATCTGTACAGATTTTTCCTGCATAATCAGGTGAGGTTACGACCTGATTATAAGCGATGGTAGCCAATTGATTTTCTTATGGTTGCATTTGATCTTTGTTATTTTTGCCCTTCCTTTCAAGCCGCTAGGGGGATTTTCCGATCAAACTCTTGCAAGAGCGCTTTTGGAGTCATTTCATGATGCAAAACCAAAACATAGTGACAAACTTTTCTATTGTTTTCACAAGCATGACGGTTTGCATGGTTTCCCCCTTCAAGCACGGTGGCTTTTTTCTTGCACGACGGAATCTTTCACATATGAGACAACATAAATTAATTTATAAAAGATAATTCAATGTATTATCTAAAAAATGCAATGAAATAGCTATTAATGTGAGCATATGAATTTAAAAAACAAACAGCGCGTACAAATAAATTCAAACATAATTGGACACGACTTATAACATTTTTAGATGAACAAATAATAAGATAGCCCATGTCTTTAAACAAAGAATAAAAATCATAAAATAAGCTCTAAGGCTAATAAAGACTCTTCACAAAGATAGAGACGGAGATGAAGACTCCAAAGACTTCATCATCACCATCCTTCACAATTTTTCTAACATATTTATTTTATACAAGAATTTTCCCCTCAGAAGAAACAGCATTTGCAACAGCTTCCTCGCTTGCCTCATCGGGTAATAACATTTCATTATGGGCACATCCCGATGGGATCATAGGAAAACAATTTTCTAAATGATAAACACGACAATCAAAAAGAACAGGCTTATCACAGTCAATCATCTGCTGAATTTTATCATCAAGTTCATCGGGTTTTGAACAATAAATTCCCACCGCTCCATAAGCTTGTGCCAATTTAACAAAATCCGGCATAGATTCCGTATAAGAATGAGAAAGACGATTACCATGCAATAATTGCTGCCACTGGCGAACCATCCCCATGTACTGATTATTTAAAATGAAAATTTTCACAGGTGTGTCATGCTGAATGGCTGTTGCAAGTTCTTGAATATTCATCTGAATGGAGGCATCACCAGAAATACATACAACAAGTGCATCAGGATGGGCTATTTGAACACCAATCGCGGCAGGCAGACCATACCCCATCGTTCCAAGACCACCAGAAGTCATCCAATGTTTTGGTTCATCAAAATGATAATACTGCGCTGCCCACATCTGATGCTGTCCGACATCCGTCGTAATATAAGCACGGGCATCTTTGGTCAAAGTATAAAGCCGTTCAAGAGCATATTGTGGCATGATAACATCTTTTTTTTCCATATATGCCAATGACTTGCGTGATCTCCAGCAATTAATTTGCAGCCACCATGTTTTACGACTTTCTTGATCAAACTTTAATTGATGCTCATGCAAATGTTGCATTATATCTGCCAAAACATGTGCCACATCGCCAATAAGTGGCACTTCTGCTTTGACAATTTTATTGATGGAAGAAGGATCAATATCAATATGAATAATACGCGCATGAGGCGCAAATGCATCAAGACGCCCCGTGATACGATCATCAAATCGTGCTCCAACAGCTAACATGACATCACAATCATGCATGACCATATTCGCCTCATAAGTGCCATGCATTCCCAGCATTCCGAGCCAATTTTTTCCAGAAGCAGGATAAGCACCAAGTCCCATAAGTGTTGAAGTAATCGGAAAATCCCCCAATTGCACTAAATTACGCAAGAGCTGGACAGCTTCCCCTCCCGATGAAATCACACCACCACCAGAATAAACAACAGGGCGTTTTGCCTCCATTAAAAGAGAAACAGCCGATTTGATAGCTTCACAATTATTCCCTTTATTCCCTTTCAGCGATGGAAAAGAATGTAATGATTTCTGAACTTGAGGCGCTCTATAAAATCCTGAAGCAAATTGAACATCCTTAGGAATATCAATCAAAACCGGTCCTGGGCGCCCAGATTGAGCAAGAGAGAAAGCTTCATGAATAATGTCCGCAAGCTCATCAACATTTTTAACCAGCCAATTGCCCTTCGTACAAGGCTTTGTAATTCCAACTGTATCAGCCTCTTGAAAAGCATTTGTTCCAATCAGCGTTGTCGCTACCTGGCCAGAAAAACAAACAAGAGGGATAGAATCCATGAGTGCATCCTGCAAAGGTGTCACAGCATTCGTTGCCCCTGGACCAGAAGTCACAAGCATAACACCGACCTTTCCAGTACTGCGTGCATAGCCTTCCGCCGCATGCCCTGCGGCTTGTTCATGGCGCACCAAAATATGCTGGAGTGTATCTTGGTGATAAAGAACATCAAAAATAGGCAAAACAGCCCCACCAGGATAACCAAAAATATGTTTAACGCCTTGATCTATAAGAGCCTGAACCACTATTTCAGCGCCCGACATTATTTTTCCATCTAAACTCTCTTGCTGTTTTGGATCATTTCGCATTTTTCCCACTCACCTACTTTGATAGGACAATAAAAAAAGCCCCTAAAGGAGCCTATAAAAAAAGACCCCTAAGGAGTCTATTACACAACACATATTGTATGATCACCCCCCATTATTCCAACGCATAAAATATATAAAAAAATTCCTTATAGAAGGATTTTTAATTCCATTGATATCATTCGTCAATAAAAAATTTATTCTTTACAAATTATCTTTTGCAAATTCTTCTATAAAGCTTTAGCTTTTTCATCAAGAAGTAAGCATCCATTCTTCATCAAATTGATGACGAAACCAAGTCATTTGTCTTTTTGCATATCTCCTCGTTTGAGTTTTCACCGCTTCAAGAGCATTTTCAAAGCTTCTATATCCATCCAAATAAGCCATAAATTCAGATACACCTATCGCTTTCATCACTGGTAACGAAGGGGAAAGCATAAGCTTCTTCAACGCCACCACCTCTTCTAAAGCACCTCTTTCAATCATAGAGTCCAAGCGTTTATGAATGCGTTCATAAAGCAGAGGACGTGGAAGCATGAGAAGAATTTTTTCAGCACAATGAGGCGCAATGAGAGGCGTTGTTTTTTGCTTCTGCCACCAACTGAGCTTCTCAGCAGTTGCATCATAAACTTCCAAAGCACGGACAATACGCTGTCCATCTTGCGAGGAAATCTTTTCAGCAACAACAGCATCAATCTGTAACAACTGGCGATAAAGATTTTCAGGTCCCTCTTTATCAAGCAGCAAGCGCCATTTCTGTCGCACAACATCTGGAACATGAGGAATTTGCGAAATTCCCTCCAAAAGAGCACGAAAATAAAGTCCTGTTCCGCCAACAAAAATAACGGATCTCGACGTAAAAGTACTCAACAGCTTCTCAACATCACACAACCATTGCCCTACTGAATAATTCAAAGTAGGACTCACATGGCCATAAAGATAATGGGGAACAATTGCGGTATCAGCCTCCCTCGGCCGTGCCGTTAAAATATTTAAAACGTCATAAACCTGCATTGAATCCGTATTAATAATGAGAGCATTTTTTTCTTGAGCCATTTGCAAAGCAAGTTCTGATTTCCCACTTGCTGTGGGCCCTGCTATCAATGTAATTGTTCTCTGTGTCATGAACAGCAATCCCTACCAAGCATCAACTTATTGCAATATGCACAACTGCCCGCAAAGCCCCTATATTTTCTCTCCATTATCATAAAGTAAAAACTTTAAACAAAAACACGAACAAGAATTCTCCTTCAAGATAAAGAAAACCCTTATGAAAATTATAAAAAAGAAAAAACGGGCTTAATAACAACATCAAAGGGATTTTCCAAGCATCTTTTGCTATCATACTTCAATAACAAACCATAGCCATAATCATTCTTGTCCATTAGGCCATTTAAAATAGCCTTTTTTCTTCATGTATGAAAATAATACTAAGCTAAACCTATACAATCAAATAGATTTATTTTTTTCTATAAAAATAGCATACTGCTCTGGCTTATCACAAGAGACTCAGAAACTTTCTTCTTCACACTTTTTTATCACTATTTTTTCATTCATCATAAAGAAAGATATCAATATACCGATAAGCGATTGATTCTCATACGATTTTTATATGGAATGACTTTTTTCAAACTGAAGAGAAAAAAACTCTACAGCACAAAAAGTATAATTACAAAGCGCTAAAAGCCCCACTCACATAAAACATTATTTATAACAGTTAAGCATTTTGCAATTTGCATGCCCCCAATATTATAAGATTTACTCATTTCGCCTCCTCTCTCATAAAGCATCATATCAATACCATTCAGCTGCGCAATCTAAAGATATAAAAATCACCATAAGAAAGACGGCGAATATCTCACCTATAACATTTTAAAGAAAAAGCTTTTGCAATATTGAAAACCGGCAAATACTATTGCCAACTTGCACTTTTATTCAGCGCAAAAATAAAACCGTCCAATGGATTTTATGTTATATAATCCACACTCTTCATCCTGAAATTGGCTCTTAAAAATGGTAGATGCCTCATGAGTAAGTTACCTAAATATCCATATACTAAGGCTAATAAAAAACAAAAAAACGAATTCTTCAAACATCAACCCATGAGGCATCAATCCATTGGGATCGTTACAAACCGTAACTCTCCATCTGGATGTGCTACGATGAATAGAGCATTTTTGCGTCCAGCTTCACGTAATTTATGAAGACGTTTTTTAGCTTCATCAATTGTTGTGACTGCACTCTGATTAATATCAACAATCACTTCACCAACGCGAATACGTTTTTTATCCGCAGCACTATTTTGTGCAACAGATATCACCACGAGTCCTCGAAGTTTATCTGAAATCGAATAACGATGACGCAAATCCTCTGTCAGCTCAGATAACGTCATTCCCATCAATTGCATTGTCACACCTTTCGGCAGATCATTATTTTTTTTATCATCAACTTCTTCTTCTGTATCTTCATTGGCATCGGTTTCAATCAAACGCCCAAGCTTAACTCTTACTGTTTTCTCTTGCCCATTCCGTAAAATAATAACATCCACAACTCTTCCTTCTGAACTCTCCGCGACTAAACGCGGCAAATCACGTGCATGCTTAATTTTGGAATTCCCAAAAGAAAGAATAACATCTCCAGTTTGCAACTGGCTATTATCGACATTATTTTCTTCCGTCTGTTCTATTTTACCAGCCACCAACGCTCCTACAGCACTGTCTAGTTTTAAACTTTTTGCAATATCCTCTGTCACGGGCTGAATACGAATAGCCAACCAACCACGTCTTATTTCTCCAAAATCGCGCAATTGATTAATAACAGAAAGTGCCATATCCGACGGAATAGCAAACCCAATACCAATAGATCCGCCCGAAGGTGAAACAATTGCTGTATTAATGCCAATGACTTCACCATTTCTATCAAATAACGGGCCACCAGAATTGCCTCGATTAATCGCTGCATCTGTTTGAATAAAATTATCATAGGGACCAGCATTAAGATCACGGTTACGTGCTGAAATAATACCAACCGTCACACTCCCACCAAAGCCATAAGGGTTACCAATAGCCATAACCCAATCACCAATACGTGCTTTTTCTGAGTCACCAAAACGCACAGCTTTTAATTTTTTACGTCCCACATCTACTTGAAGCAACGCTAAATCCGTTTTGCTATCCTTGCCAAGGAGCTTTGCCTTGAGTTTTGTACCATCCGTAAAATTCACTTCAATATCATCAGCATCAACGATAACATGATAATTTGTAACAATAATCCCTTTTTGCGCATCAATTACAAAACCAGACCCTAAAGAACGCACCTTTTGAAATTGACTATTTTTTTCCCCCTCTTTGGGGGTAAAAAAATCATTAAAATATTCCTCCAGCAATGAATCTTTGGGAATAACGGGTACTGAAGTATTTTCATCCTGTTCCGTTCCTTCAACAGTCTGTGCCGTAGAAATATTCACAACCGTCTCCAAAAGTTCAGAAGCTAAATCAGGAACAGAAAGCAATGTCTTGTCTGTCTCACCACCCCAAGACAAACTCATGGATCCTGATAAAAACAAAATCACACAAAAAACAACTCTTGTGATAAAAGACTTCAAAAACTTACTTTTACTCACGACACTTCTACCCATGACATGCCTTTAAATCAAAGCTGCAAAGATCCTTACTCAATTTATTATGCAAAATCAGTATGGCTTAGCATTCACTTACATTCATCATAAAACAAGCAGCGATAGAGGATACTTCTCATACGAAATAGTATCCTCTATACATTATTTCACCTATTCTCCACCGGTCTTTGAATCAGTTTTACTCAAACTAGGACTCATTGTTGATGAAAGTTTTTTCTTTGCTTGCAGGGAATTCCGAAAATAAAAAAAGAAATCCTCATTTGGTGAAATCACCATCGGTATTCTCTCTAAATTCTTATACTGTTCCATCGCTAACCAAAAATCGTAAAAAGAAGGATTAGCTTCCCGGGCATTTAATAAAATGCGAATACTTTCAGCCTGTCCTTCACCGCGCGTAATTTCAGCATCACGCTTTGCAGCCGCCACAATTTCTTCATATTCACGATTTGCCTCTGCGACAATACGATCTCGCTCTTGTTGACCACGAGCCCGAATATTTTCCGCAACTGCTTCCCGTTCAGCAGCCATTTGCCGATAAACATCTTCTGAAACAGCATCCGTTAAATCGGTTTTTCGAATACGCACATCAACAATCCTAATACCCAACGAACCTGCATCTATAGAAAATTGCTTTTGAACCTCAGCCATCATCGCGCCTCGTTCATCCGATAAGGCTGCTTTAAACTCTCGCTTACCATAAACAGCCCGCAAAGCGTCAATAAAGCGTGGTGCAAGATTTTCACGTGCTGCAATTTGCGGGCGCCCTGAAGCAATACGCTGTAAAAATAATTTAGGATCCGTAATACGATAAATAAAGAACGCATCCACTTCATAATAAGCCCCCCCACGAACTTGCACAGATTGCGTAGGAACATCATAACGCAACAACCGATTATCCACCACAATCATCTTATCCACAAAAGGCATTTTCCAATAAATTCCAGGATTAGATTCTACCTTAACGATTTGTCCAAAACGCTTAATGGCGACTTGTTGACGAGGATAAACAATAAAAAATGACATCCCCAAAACAATCAAAAGAATTATTATGCTACTAAAAACAAACAAAAAACGTGACTGCTGCATTATTAACATCCTCCAGAAATCTGATAATCCAAGAGCGATGTAGAAGTAGAATGTGCTGATTTTATTTTTGCTTTTTCTGGTAAATTATCACGCAGCAATTCACTCAAAGGAAGATAAGGCACCGCAGGAGAATTCATTTGATCGAGAACCAATTTATTTGGTGAAGAAAAAATACGCCCCATCGTCTCCATATAAAGACGATAACGCGCAGCCTCTGGTGAAATTGCAGCCTCACGGGCTATGGACTGAAAACGTTCAGCACGCCCTGTTGCTTCTTCAACCATTTGGGCTTTTTCACCTTTTGCGATTTCCCGTGTCCGTGAAGCTTCACCATTTGCTAAACCAATCTTCGTAAAACGCACACGATTTCCTTCTTCAATCATTCGTCCCCGTTCTTGCTCTGCCTGCTGAACAGAATTAAACGCTGCAGCAACTTTGGTAGGAGGAGCTGCTTCACTGATCGATACACGGCTTATTTCAACCCCGAGTTGATATTTATCTACAGTCAACTGGGTAATCTTTCTCACATCGTCAGCAACTTCTTCTTTTTTATCGCGTAAAACATCATCAACTGGTCTTGAACCAATGACTTCTCGCATTGCACTTTCAGCAACCTGACGAACAGTTCCTTCTTGATCATTCACATTGAATAAAAATTGTCCTGGATTTGAAATGCGATAGTAAACAGAAAAATTGACATTCACAATATTTTGATCACTCGACAGCATCAAACCTTCACTTTGTTGTCTCTGTCCAGGCTGTCCACCAATTGCAATTGTTTTTTCTGTTAAAGGCACTTTCATATAAGTCTCAATTGGCCAAAAATGAAAATGCAAACCATCACCGATAATTCCTGCCTTAGGCACACCGAAATGCAATTCTACTGCTTGCTCATTTTGTTGAACAATATAAAGTGACTGGTAAAGGAAAAAACACACAGCAAGCAGAAGGAACAAAACAAAAACTCCCCCTCGACTAAATTGTTTAAACTGATCCTGTCCTTTACGCAAAATATCATCAAGATTGGGACCATTTCCATTATTGCCACCAGAACCAAAAAGATTCTTAGCCGATGTTTTTTTGTCACCACTGTTCTTGTTTTTATCGCCACTCCACGGGCCACCACCATTTTGATTTGTCCAGGGCATTGTCACCTCTTTAACTGACTATTATTCATTCAAATACAAACCCTTCACTTAAAGCTTATAGGGTTCCTCTCATCTCAATTACGCAACTGATAAACCCTTTCCACTTCATATTACAAAAAATTATTTCCGCTCATAAACAACAAAACGTGTCGGATGACTATCTTTATCTCCTTTTGGAATATCTTGTGTTTGCACAATAGTCCACTTTTCTTTATCAAAAACAGGAAAAAAACGATCACCTTCTATAGAAGCTAAAACTTCTGTAAGGAATATTTTATCAGCAAGACTAAATCCTTGTTGAAAAATTTCACCCCCACCAATAATAAAAATTTCCTCTACATTATTTTGAGAAGCAATACTTGTTGCAAGAGAACAAGCCTGTGATAAAGAGTGCGCAACAACAGCCTCTTCAGCGCTGAAGGTACAATCGCGCGTAATGACGATATTTGTGCGCCCTGGTAAAGGTTTTCCGATAGAATCCCAAGTTTTTCGCCCCATTATAATGGGCTTACCCAACGTCAACGCTTTAAAGCGTTGCAAATCTGTCGATAAATGCCAAGGCATTGCACCTTCACGACCGATAACACCATTTTCTGCAACAGCAGCAATTAAACAAATAGAAATCGTCATATTGCTACCGGCGCTTTAATATGGGGGTGTGCTTCATAATTAAGCAATTCAAAATCCTCAAATTTAAAAGAAAAAAGATCTGTTACCACTGGATTTATGCGCATACATGGCAAAGAATTCGGTATACGAGACAATTGATATTTTGCCTGTTCAAAATGATTAGCATAAAGATGAGCGTCCCCCAGCGTATGAATAAAATCACCAACTTTAAGGCCACTAACTTGCGCGATCATCATCGTTAATAATGCATAGGACGCAATATTAAACGGAACTCCTAAAAAAATATCTGCCGAACGCTGGTAAAGCTGACAGGATAATTTACCCTCAGCAATGTAAAATTGAAAAAGACAATGGCACGGAGGCAAAGCCATTTCTTCTATTAATGCAGGGTTCCAAGCTGATACAATCAAGCGACGAGAATCTGGCTTTTCCTTAATCATCGTTAAAAGATTGTCAATTTGATCAATATGGCGTCCATCCGGCGCTGGCCAAGAACGCCACTGATACCCATACACAGGACCAAGATTTCCTTGTTTATCAGCCCATTCGTCCCAAATAGATACACCGTGCTCTTTCAACCATGCAATATTTGTATCGCCTTTAAGAAACCACAAAAGCTCATAAATAATTGAACGTAAGTGTAATTTCTTTGTTGTTAACAACGGAAACCCCGCTTGTAAATCAAAGCGCATCTGATACCCAAAAATAGATCGTGTTCCAACACCCGTTCGATCTGTCCGATCAATACCCTGATTTAAAACATGAGATAAAAGAGCAAGATATGATTTCATAGGACTATTATGTCCGATTCTTTTCATTATAGAAAATAAAAACTGTAAAATCCGTACAAACTTAATTTAAATCTTTTTCCGAAAACATCTTACACAAGAAATTATCATGATCTGACTAAAATTTTGATGTAAAAAATAAAATACTATAGACAGCTTCTAAGAAAATAACATAGAGGGATAATGAATAAAGATGGATGAACGTAAAATGAAGGGATCGACTATGGAAAAACAAGAATCTTTAGCATTACATGACACAAGAAAACGTGTTCTTTCAATCATATCGAGCGCATCAGGTAATCTGGTGGAATGGTATGATTTTTATGTTTATTCTTTTACATCTATTTATTTTGCCTCACAGTTTTTTCCTTCTGATGGTGATGTTGTTACCGAACTTTTAAAATCTTCCATTGTCTTTTTTATCGGCTTTCTTATGCGCCCAATCGGTGGTTGGCTCTTTGGTTTTATTGCCGATCGTTATGGTCGTAAACGCTCTTTACTTATTTCTGTTTTTATGATGTGTGGCGGCTCATTCCTTATTGCCCTCCTTCCTACCTATGAAACAATTGGAACAACAGCAGCCGTTTTACTTGTTTTACTTCGTATGATCCAAGGATTGTCCGTTGGCGGAGAATATGGCACAACAGCAACTTATATGAGCGAAGTTGCTCTTAAAAAACGTCGTGGTTTCTTTAGCTCCTTTCAATATGCCACACTCATTGGCGGTCAGCTTCTTGCAAGTCTGGTTATGTTTATTCTCGCCCTCTATCTCACAGAAGATCAGTTAAAGGCATGGGGCTGGCGTATTCCTTTTGTGATTGGTGGCTGTGGCGCAATTGTAGCAATTTATCTGCGTCGTTCTCTTCATGAAACAACCACAAAAGAAAGCCGTTCTCAAAAACATACGGGCAGTCTTAAAGAGCTTCTACGCAATCACGGAAAAGCGTTCCTTTTAGTTATTGGTTTTACAGCTGGTGGATCGCTCATATTTTATACCAGCACAACTTATATGCAAAAATATCTGATCACAACGAGCGAATTTGATAAACACACTGCGAATACAATAATGACGGCTGCACTGTTCGTTTTTATGTTACTCCAACCCCTTTTTGGTTCTCTAGCGGACAAAATTGGTACAAAAACTTCACTGCTTATTTGGAGTACTCTTTCCATCATTTTTATCGTTCCAGGGCTTAGATTCATAGGGAGCACCCATGACACGTGGATTGCACTTTTAATCGTTATAGGAATGCTGTGTATTTTGAGTTTTTATACATCCGTCTCTGGTATCGTAAAAGCAGAGATGTTTCCTGCTTCAGTACGCGCTATGGGCGTTGGACTCTCTTATGCTATTGCTAATGCGATCTTCGGTGGTTCTGCTGAAGCTGTAGCACTAGAATTTAAAAAGCATGGATATGAATCATACTTCCATTTTTATATAGTCGGCATGATGATCATTGCCTTCATCGCAATTTTCTTAATGCCAGATGCTCGCAAAAAGGGATATTTACAAGGAGACGATATTCATTAACTCTTGATATTAACAAAAAAGCCCAGGATTCTGGGCTTTTTTATATTTGTTCTACGGAAATTTAAAGCTTACACTTTTTTATTTTTATCCCTTCAAACACTCTAAAGAAGAAATTTTCTCTCCTCCCGCATAGGTAGCTTATAAAAACAAACGGCTCCGCATTGTTATCAAACGGCTCTGCATTGTTATCAAAGAGATGCTTCTTTAGCTGAATTTAGTTCACTGAAGATAAGAAACGTTTGATTTATTTTAATACTTCTATTCCTCATCAAAACCGAAGCCAAACGATCATCTTTCAAGAAATTTTATCAATAATAAATGATACATTGTCTCATGCTATTGTTTAATACGCTCTTTAATGGACCCCATATGCGAAACAAAGCCCCATGAAAAATAGAAAATACCATTATGTTATGAATTCCGGCACTTTTTTAAGAAACATTTCTCAAATATACCCAAGTCCATTTCACAATGGCGTCTGGGAATAGCATAAAGGGAAAGCCCCCGCAAAGTGTAAATATTGAACAAGATATTGATTTATAATGATATATCTAGTGTCATTCAACTTGAATTAAAACCCCGCACAGCGTAGGATTCTCTCATTTCAAGTTTGTTTTATGTTGAATCAATCAAAACCACTTGCTTGCACATTACAAGTGGGGGAAAAGCCATGCGGATAAAACTGTACAAGAAAGAACTAAAAATACCTCTTATGAACCGTCTTAAGTTTTAAGAGCTGCGTAACATTTAACATTATACACCACCATCTTTACACTTAATAAAAGTGAAAGCCACCATCATTTATACTATTTGTTAGCTCTATACTATTCTCTAGCCCTTAATATTGCGTTCTCCCTTGATACTTAAGATAGTTCATAAAAAGATTTTACGCACACACCAACCTCGCATGTAATCGCCAATAACGCCATTTTACGACACAACATCAAGCCTATAAACTAAGAGTATCATATCCTCACAAACACTCTCATATGCAAATAATTCACGATGAAACAAAAAACAATATTTCCCTAAAAGATCGCCAAAAGCGCATGATTTAATCAATACACCATAAGCCCAAAACAACATTGATCGCTCTAGAAAAATCTTACAGTGAAACCACTGAACGCTAAGTGGGTAAGCTCATTCTTTTACTATCTCAAATTTTTAGCCTCTACAAAAGGATATAATCATGAAATAAAAGACTATTTATTGATTACCAACAGTAAAAATTAATTCATACTTCCTACCACAATTCAAATTTACTTTCTTTATTTATTGATAACATCAAAGATATATAAACATAATCTATATTAATATAAATATTATTTATTCTATTTAAATTCCAAATAAAATCCCTTAAAAACACTAAAAGTATAACAAACGATCTTAAAGTATTTTTCTCAGAAATTATCATGATACAATGGCGTTTTTATGATATACATCGTCAACAACTTTAACGCGCAGAAAAGTTATCAATCTAAAAGGGGAATACTTCATGAATAACCAAACAACTTTAGATCCATATGATACAAGAAAACGTATTTTTGCTATCATATCCAGTGCATCAGGAAATCTGGTAGAATGGTATGACTTTTATGCTTACTCTTTTGCATCGGTTTATTTTGCATCACAATTTTTTCCTGAAGATGAAGATATTGTTACACAACTGTTAAAAACTGCAGGAATCTTTTTTATTGGCTTTCTTATGCGTCCTATTGGAGCATGGCTCTTTGGCTTCATTGCTGACCGCTATGGACGTAAACGCTCAATGCTTATTTCTGTTTTTATGATGTGTGGAGGTTCTTTTCTCATTGCTATACTTCCCACCTATAAAACCTTAGGAATAACAGCAGCATTTCTTCTCCTTTTAGTCCGTATGTTTCAAGGACTTTCTGTTGGCGGTGAATATGGTACGGCAGCCACTTATATGAGCGAAGTTGCGCCCAAAAATCGTCGTGGGCTTTTTGCTTCTTTCCAATATGCAACAACGATCTCAGGTCAACTTCTCGCGAGTTTTATAATATTTATTTTAGCCATTTACCTTAACGAAGATCAGTTAAAAGCGTGGGGATGGCGTATTCCTTTTGCCATTGGTGGCTTTGGAGCAATTGTTTCAATCTATCTACGCAGCTTGCTTCATGAAACAACAACCATCAAAAGTCGCTCTGAACAACACGCTGGTAGTCTTAAAGAACTTTTCCGCAATCATAAAAAAGCGTTCTTTTTGGTTGTTGGCTTTACAGCTGGCGGATCACTCACATTTTATACATATACCACTTACATGCAAAAATATCTGATCACAACCACTGGTTTTGATAAACAAACCGCAACAACGATAATGACTGCCGCACTCTTTATTTTTGTGTTATTTCAACCCCTTTTAGGTGCCTTCGCCGACAAAGTTGGAGCACGATTTTCACTCATCAGTTGGAGTGTCTTATCCATTATCTGCACCATTCCTGTCCTTAAAATGATTGGAAATACCCATAACGCATGGACAGCACTCTTCATCATTATTGGCATACTCTGTATTATGAGTTTTTATACGTCCATCGCCGGTATCATAAAAGCAGAATTGTTTCCCGCTTCAATCCGAGCAATTGGTGTTGGATTTGCTTTTGCCATCGGGAATGCACTCTTTGGCGGTTCTGCTGAATATGTAGCGCTTGGATTAAAAAATATGGGATACGAATCTGTTTTCTTTTTTTACATCGTTGGAATGATGATCATTGCCCTCATCTCCATTCTCATGATGCCCGATATCGATAAAGGGGGATATCTCGATAAAGACAAACTTCATTAAACTTATTTACTGGATCAAAAAGCCCAAGAAATTGGGCTTTTTTATAATTATTTACCCAAAAACTTAATTTTTTATATTATAAAATCTATTTCATTATCTTACTCTCAATAAGGAAAAGTTATCGAACACTTTCTATGATCTTCAGGTAATCATTTTCATAACATATTGAGTTATAATTGTTGTTTATCGTTTTGTATATCAAATAAAAAACCTAAATACCGCAAGATTTTCTCATTTCTACCCTTTTTCCCACCCTCACAACGATACCTCTTGCAACGCATAAGAAGAATTAGTCTATGGGTAAAAATTATTTTAATAAATTAATAAAATCGCATATTTATGAATTATTTAAATTAAAAATTGAATTTATTTTTATAAATAATTTATAAGTGATAATTTATAATAATAAAGTCGGATTATTAATACAATAAAATTTCATTAACTCTTCTTAAAATAAATTTAATATTTATTTTATACATTGTTAAATATGATTTACAACATTAATAAAAATCTTTATACTATATAATAAATAGATAAAATTTACAAAATATTATTTTAAATATTTTTCATAAAAAATAACCATTATACAATTGAATTTTTCTGGAAATCGTAAAAAATTAAGTCTAGAAAATATGGATATAAATCCAAAAGGGGAACAATTAATGGAAAATGGAACAATTTCAGCATCACAAGATGCAAGGAAACGCGTTTTTGCTATTATAGCAAGCGCATCAGGAAATCTCGTAGAATGGTATGATTTTTACGTTTACTCATTTGCATCGATTTATTTTGCATCACAATTTTTTCCTTCAGATGGTGATACGATTACGCCATTGTTGAAAACTGCCGGTGTCTTTTTTATTGGCTTTCTTATGCGCCCTATTGGAGCTTGGTTTTTAGGATTTGTCGCCGATCGTTATGGACGTAAACGCTCAATGCTTGTATCCATTTTTATGATGTGTGGTGGCTCTTTTTTCATTGCCATACTTCCCACCTATGAAACATTGGGAATAACATCAGCAATCCTTCTCCTTTTAGCTCGGATGATGCAAGGACTTTCAGCGGGGGGAGAATATGGTACAGCAGCCACTTACATGAGTGAAGTTGCCCTCAAAAAGCATCGCGGGCTTTTTGCTTCTTTCCAATCAGCCACCCTTATTACAGGTCAGCTTCTTGCCAGCTTTATTATATTTATTCTAGCCTCTTATCTCTCTGAAGATCAGTTAAAAGCATGGGGATGGCGTATTCCTTTTGTGATTGGTGGATGTGGAGCACTCATTGCGATTTATCTACGTCGTTCGCTCCACGAAACGACCACGAAAGAAAGCCGCTCTCACAAACACTCTGGTAGTCTTAAGGAACTTCTCACCAAACATACAAAAGCCGTTGTCGTAATTGCCTGCTTTGCATCAGGAGGATCACTCACATTTTACACCTTTACGACTTATATGCAGAAATATTTGATCACAACCACCGGCTTTGATAAACATACCGCCACAACGATTATGACGGCTGTACTATTTATCTTCATCCTCTTCCAACCCATAGCGGGTATCATCGCCGATAAAATTGGAACAAAAACTTTACTCATCATTTGGAGTATACTCTCTGCCATCTTTACCTTTCCTGGACTCTGGATAATCGGGAATACCCATAGTATATGGATTGCTGTATGCGTTATTATTGGCTTGCTCTTCATTATGAGCATGTATACATCCATCTCTGGTGTCGTAAAATCAGCCATGTTTCCCTCTTCCATACGTGCATTAGGCGTTAGCATCTCTCATGCCATTGGTAACGCCTTATTTGGGGGTTCTGCTGAATACGTTGCGCTTGGATTAAAAAAGTATGGTCATGAATCACTGTTTTATTTTTATATAACCGTCGTGATGATCATGACTTTCATTGCGCTTCTCTTTGTCCCGAGTATGCGTAAAGGAGGCTACCTCCAAGACGATGAAAAACATTAACGCCCTCTATAAACAAAAAAGCCCAAGAAATTGGGCTTTTTTATCATTATCACAAATTTAATATTGTTTAAATTTTATGAAGTGCATTGAGTTGCTTAGCAACTAAATAATAAAAAGTTATACGACTTTTTCGACGCTCTCCAGCCATCATCTCTGCAACTTTTGAAACCGCCATTTTAGCACTCTGCTCATCAGCTTCTAAAACATCTTGAACCCATTTTTCAACACGTTCTAACTCTTTTGGATCTGATGTCGCAACAAGTGCTGCATCCTGCTTTTTCATCACCAAAGCTAAACGATGCTCAAGTCGTTCAACGGCTGCTGCATCGGGGTTTGAATCATATACTTTAATATCTGCTAGATTATTTGTCATTTTACATCATCTCCTCTCCAAAAATGAGCGGCTATACTTTACAGCCGCCTCATATAGCTTCATAAATAATTAGAGGATTAAAAATATTAACAACCCCCCCTTTTCCTAAGACTGTTCTTCATCTATATTTAGAGAGCTGGCTTTCCAGCTATGGTAATAAATGGACGGTGAAATAAACCTATTGGACCCGGGGGCGGTACCCGGCGCCTCCACCAAAATATAAGCAACAAAAATTATATTTTGGTGGGGGCGAAATAGGATCGACAAGGGTGTAAAGATCGCTCTTTTACTCGGCATTGTACCACCGTTATCGGACTAAATGAGTAGTTGCAAATGACAACTATGCGGAAGCACGTCTCGCTGCTTAAGGTAGTGTGAATGCTTCAAATTGACTCTTAAACCGTCGCAGGTTTAAGCGGGGTTGGAAGGCACCTGGCAACAGAAGCCTTCACTTTTTAAAATGTTATTGATTGATCTTTGAGACATTATCAGACATTATTTTTCGTGTTTTTTCGATTCAAAGAGGTGCCTCGTAGACAAAATACTGCTCATTTTTAAATACATTCTCTTACACAATATCAATACGATCATTCTGCTACGTGAAATAAAAGGAATAAACTTCGATGGTTAAAGATCAAATCCGTTACGATATTCTCGTTCAGGATGCGCTTCGTGGAGTTATCCGTAAAGTTTTATCGGAAGTTGCTAAAGCAGGACTTCCGGGAAATCATCATTTTTTTATAACTTTTTTTACAAATGCCCCAGGCGTTAAAATTTCTCCTCGGCTAAAAAATCGCTATCCTGAGCAAATGACAATCGTCTTGCAACATCAGTTTAGAGATCTCAGTGTTTCAGAAACAGCCTTCGAAGTAACCCTCTCTTTCAGAGAAATTACCGAAAAACTAGTGATTCCTTTTACTTCCATTCAAGTCTTTTATGACCCTGTAGCAGCATTTGAAGCAGCATTTGATCTGCCCTCAAAACTTCCCTCTGGAGAAAGTGAAAATTCAGAAAATACCCCTTCTGCGCCCATGTCCCTATCAAACAAACAAAAAAAAGAAAATACACTCACAAAAGAACAAAATCTCAGTACCAATAAAGAACCTTCAAATAACGATACAAAACAAAGTGCTGATGTTGTCTCTTTAGATTCTTTTCGGAAAAAATAAATTTTCTCATGACTGAACCGATAAATCTTCGCCAATTTCGAAAACAAAAAAAGCGTGCAGAAAAAGCGCTTCATGCTGAGGAGAATCGCTATCGTTTTGGACGAACAAAAACTGAAAAACTTTTCGAGCAACAAAAATCTTTCAAAATGCAAAAATTTCTTGATCAAAATCGTTTACGAAACGACGAATAAAGAGGCGGGGAAATGAACGAACGTAATTCTATCGATTGGTCAAAAGTCACGCCACAAAAGATATCTGTTCGCGTTGATGGACACGCAACAAGTGTCTCTTTAGAACCGCCATTTTTAGATATTCTCAAAGATATAGCCCGCAAAAAAGGACAATCTTTAGCCTTTATTATCACTGATATTGATAGCCAAAGACCTCAACAAGTCAATCTTTCGGCCTCGTTACGCATTTACGCCCTTCAAAGTATTCTGACAAAACGTCTTTAATACTTGCTTTTGTTTTAACATCTCTCGTTCAATGAAGACTATTGTAGCTTTTAAAAGAAAAGTTTTTTAAACCTAGCACTTTAATGAAAAAAAGATTACAAAAAAGGTATAATGAATAATTTTTCCGATCACATACCTTTCTTTGAAGAAGATGCCCCCCCAGACCATGATGAGAAACACTCTGGGATTTCTTCCCATGTTCTAAGAGAAAAAAAATCATATAACACAGACTATTTAGGACAACTCAATCCAGAACAGCAACAAGCTGTTATAAATACTGAGGGACCTCTTTTAGTTCTTGCAGGTGCTGGTACTGGAAAAACACGCGTTTTAACAACCCGTATTTCTCATATTCTGCGCTCTGGGCTTTCCTCTCCTCAACAAATACTCGCTGTCACTTTCACCAACAAAGCAGCCCGTGAAATGAAAATACGTATTGGTGAACTCATTGGTGAAGTTGTTGAAGGGATGCCGTGGCTTGGAACTTTTCATTCCACTGGTGCTAAAATTTTACGCCGCCATGCAGAGCTTGTTGATTTAAAAAGAAACTTTATAATTCTCGATAGCGATGATGTTCTTCGACTTTTAAAACAGCTTATTCAAGCTGAAGGCTTAGACGATAAGCGTTGGCCTGCACGAAATCTTGCCATGATGATTGATTCTTGGAAAAATCAAGGGCTTTCACCAGAACATATCTCAAAAAGTGATGCGCATTCCTTTGGCAACGGTATGGGACGCGAACTTTATCGCAGTTATCAAAATCGATTAAAAGATCTTAATGCTTGTGATTTTGGCGATCTTCTGCTTCATTCTATCTCTATCTTCCAACACAATCCAGATATTCTTCGCGAATATCATTCTCAATTTCGCTATATTCTTGTCGATGAATATCAAGATACAAATACAGCACAATATCTTTGGCTTCGCCTTTTGGCACAACATCCTCAAGGTCAAAATGTTAATCTTTGTTGTGTTGGCGATGATGATCAATCCATTTATGGATGGCGTGGTGCAAAAGTCGAGAACATATTACGATTTGAAAAAGATTTTCCTTCTGCCAAAATTATTCGTCTAGAACGCAATTATCGCTCAACATCCCATATTCTTAAAGCCGCCTCCCATCTGATTGCTCATAATGAAGAAAGACTGGGCAAAGTCCTTTTTTCTGCTCAAATAAAGAGTGAGGAAGAAAAAGTAAAAATTCATTCAGCATGGGATTCGACAGAAGAAGCGCGAGCAATCGGAGAAGAAATCGAGCGCGCCCAACAAAGCGGTCATGCATTAAATCATATGGCTATATTGGTACGTGCATCATTTCAAATGCGTGAATTTGAAGATCGCTTTGTAACGCTTGGCCTTAACTATCGCGTCATTGGTGGTCCTCGTTTTTATGAGCGAATGGAAATACGTGATGCCATGGCTTATTTACGCGTTGTTGTCCACCCTGCTGATGATTTAGCTTTTGAGCGTATTATTAATACACCTAAACGCGGCATAGGCGATGCAACCCTGCGCATTCTTTATGAGAGTGCGCGCGCACGTGCTGTTTCTCTTTTTTCCGCTGCCGCTGATATCATTGAAACAGACGAGTTAAAACCTAAAGCACGCAGTGCTTTACGAAGCCTCATTGAAAACTTCCGCCGCTGGCAAAATATGCTGCAATGCACTCCTCACAGAGAGCTTGCCGAGATCATTCTTGATGATTCTGGTTATACAACCATGTGGTTAGAAGATCGCTCACCAGAAGCGCCCACACGACTAGAGAACCTTAAAGAAATGATCCGTTCCATGGAACAATTTGAAAATCTTCAAAGCTTTTTAGAACATGTTGCACTGGTTATGGAAACGGAAAATAATGAAAACATGGATGCCGTCAACATCATGACACTTCATTCCGCTAAAGGGCTTGAATTTGAAACAGTTTTTCTTCCAGGTTGGGAAGAAGGACTCTTTCCCCATCAGCGCTCATTAGATGAAGGTGGACGTTCAGGGTTAGAAGAAGAACGGCGTCTTGCTTATGTGGGGCTTACAAGAGCAAAAAAATATCTGCATATATGGTTTGTATCCAACCGCAGAGTTCACGGACTTTGGCAACCTGCTCTTCCTTCCCGTTTTCTAGATGAATTACCAGCAGAACATGTAGAAGCCGTAGCCATGGACACATCTTATGGTGGTTATGGAAAATACTCCTTTCAACATCAAGACTCCTTTTATAATGACTATGCAACACCAAGACAAAAACGTGCACAAAAAAACAAAAATATTGAAGGCAAAGTTATCGCTCAATCAGTCTCTGACGCACCATCAAATTTTGCAATCAATGATCGAATTTTTCATATAAAGTTCGGTTATGGTCATATCACTGCAATAGATGATCATAAATTGACAATAATGTTTGAAAAAGCTGGAGAAAAGCGTGTACTGGATAATTTTGTAGACAAAGCTTAACGAAAAAAACCACAATCAGTTTTTTCAAAAGACCACTTTATTTTATTCTGAATGTCCTTTCCATTTGCGAACAAAAGCTTCAATGGGTAAATTTTGCATATCAGGCAATGCGTTGTGAATTTTATCAAGCGGACAATCCCACCAAGCCATATCTAAAAGATCTTCTATCAGATGAGTGGAAAAACGCATCCGCAAGCGTTTAGCCGGAACTCCAACAACAATCGTATAAGGCATCACATTTTTTGTTATAACAGCATTAGCTCCAATAACTGCCCCATGTCCCACTGTTATCCCAGGCATAATAACCGCTCCGTGCCCAATCCACACATCATGCCCAATGATAACGCGTTTTGCACAACGCCTTTCACGAAAAGAACGATCGAGTGCTCTATAACGAAAATATTCGTTTGGACGATAGGTTATTTTATGCGTTGAAATGCGCTCCATGGGATGCTCCAATGCATTCATCCGTACATGAGATGCAATAGAACAAAAACGCCCAATATCGCTATAAATAGCCTCACTGTTACGTTCTAAATAAGAAAAATCCCCAACGGTTACATCCCGCAAAATCACCCGCTCATTAATTTCCACATAGCGCCCTAATTTACAACCATGCAGCCGTGCCGTCGTATGAATACGCGGTTTACTTTCATGGAATCGAAGATCATTCTCAATATTCATATTGCCTTCCATCAATTGTTTCATCAAGAAATATGGAAAGACATACCAACCAAACCCATAAAATCAACCGTGAAACAAACATTGCAAAAGAAATCAGCCAATGCTAGAATTTTTTGGCACTTTTAAGAGAGAAAAGCGATGAAAAATGTAATCCGCATCTTCAGCCTAACAGTTATATTTCTTGGGGGGATTTTTATTTATGATACATTGATAAATAAGCCTTTAGGTGATGACTTCACTCTCACCGATTCAAATGGACAAACTGTTACCCAAGCTGATGTTCGCAGTAAGCCTTCAATTATTTTCTTCGGTTTTACGATGTGCCCTGAAATCTGTCCTACGACATTGATGAATCTTGATCGATGGCTTACAGCCCTTGGAACTGAGAGTGATAAATTAGGAAAATGGTTCGTGACTGTTGATCCTGAACGAGACACACCGGAAATACTTCATGAATATCTCAGTAATTTTTCCAATAAAATTGTTGGCATTAGTGGAGATCCTGAAAAAGTTCATAAAATGGTCAATTCTTTCAACATCGTTGCTGAAAAAATGCCTGGGACAGATGGAAACTATACTTACGACCATACGGCAGCAATTTTTTTACTCAAAAAAGGTGGGAAGTTAGCAGGTGTTATCCGTTATGAACCCAAAGAAGACGATAATGAATTAAAAGACGAAATCGCCATTGAACGACTCAAAAAACTTGTCTCAAACTAAATAAAAAGCTGATTATAAAGAAAGAACAAGATGTCACAGCAAATTCGTCTGTATTATACTGCTCCTAAAAGTGAAGCAGAACGATTTTATACGCTTATAGAAACAGCTTTTGAAGAAGAAGGGTATCCTTTGGCTCTTGTAGAGATAGACGAAAAAAATGCTGTATATGAGCTTTCTCTGTATATCGATCAAGATAATCAAGAGCGTATTTCGAAACGTTTTGCACAGATCCTTTCTATAGATCCTCATAAAATTAACCATGAAGTTTTGCCTAATATTGATTGGGTACAAAAAAGTCTAGAAGGACTAAAACCAGTACATGCCGGTCCTTTTTTCCTTCATGGAAGTCACAACCGTAATGACATCCCACAAGGTGTTTTTCCTATTGAAATTGACGCGAATCAAGCTTTTGGCACTGGACATCATGGAACAACAGCCGGTTGTTTGGAAATGATTGCCAAAGCCATAAAACACGAAAATCCACAAAATGCCCTTGATCTTGGAACAGGCAGTGGAATCTTAGCCATTGCCATAGCAAAGCTCAAACCTATTACTATACTTGCAACTGATATTGATCCAATCGCTATCAACGTTGCACAACACAATATCGCACTCAATGGTGTAGAAAAATATATTACGGCAATTACAGCAACAGGTTTTACCCATGATGAAATTGCATCACGTGCGCCCTTTGATCTCATCATTGCCAATATCCTTGCCAATCCGCTTATTGAACTTGCAGCAGAAATGGTTCAAGTCCTTCAAAAAGGTGGATCACTTATACTCTCTGGAATTCTTGAAGAACAACATGATCTTGTCTTGGAAGCTTATGTAAAACAGGGGCTGAAACACATTGAAACATACCACCGTCAAGAATGGGTTACGATACATCTTAAATAAAAAGGACGTGGTTATGTATCAATCTTTTGAAGCAACAACAAACCCCACCCATGCCCTGGGACGTATTACCTCTCTTCGTAAAGAACTCGATCGGCTTGGACTTGATGGTTTTCTTGTTCCACGAAGTGATGAACATCAAGGAGAATATGTCCCCCCCCATGCTCAACGCCTAAGTTGGCTTACTGGTTTTACTGGCTCAGCAGGGATCGCTCTCATTTTAAAGAATAAAGCCATTATTTTTACAGATGGACGCTATAAACTCCAAGTTCGTCAACAAACTGATCCTCATATTTTTGAATATGAAGATCTCGTAAAGTGTCCTCCCTCACAATGGCTTAAAAGAAATGGAAAACAACTTTCTATTGGTTTTGATCCATGGCTCCACACGGTCGCCGCGACAGATGCATTGAGAAAATCCTTAGAGATAAAAGCAGGTGGAAAGCTTATAGCAGTCCAACAAAATCCCATTGACCTTATTTGGCATGATCAACCACCATCACCACAATCTGCCTTATCACTTCATCCTCTTCAATATGCAGGATGGGAGAGTGATGAAAAGCTATCTTTAATTTGCAAAGACGTACAACAAGCCCGTGCAGATGCTTTTATTTTTACAGATCCCTCCTCTATTGCATGGATATTCAATATACGTGGCAATGACGTTTCCAATACACCTTTTTCTCTTTGTTTTGCCCTAATACCCGTAGAAGAAACACCAGCCTTATTCATTGACAGCAAAAAGCTTGGCATAGAAGAAAAACAATATCTGGAACGTTATGCAAAATTATATGAACCAGAACAGTTTATTGTAAAGATCAAAGATTATAATCAAAAAGGCATGATTTTTGCCTTAGATCCACAGTTAACATGCGAAAAGTTACGCATTGTACTTGAAGAAGATGAAAAATCTTTCATAACACTGACCGACCCTGCTGCTCTACCCCGTGCCATTAAAAATAACACAGAACTAGAAGGGGCGCGGAGAGCACATCTGTGCGATGGTGTCGCTCTTACCCGTTTTTTTGCTTGGTTAGACAAACAAACATCAGGCACAATAAGTGAAATTTCTGCTGCTCAGAAATTAGAAGAATTTCGCATAAATACAGCAAAAGATATGGGAAAAAAACTTGAAGATCTCTCTTTTGATACAATATCAGCAGCAGGCGCAAATGGCGCAATCATCCATTACCGTGTAACGAATGAAACCAATAAACAACTCAAGTCTGGAGAACTTTATCTTGTGGATTCAGGTGGACAATACCGTGATGGCACCACAGATGTCACACGCACAGTAGCAATTGGGAATATTGGAGAAGAAGAAAAACGCTGTTTTACTCTGGTCCTTAAAGGCATGATTGCTCTTTCAACCGCTTGCTTTCCAAAAGGAACACGCGGACAAGATATTGATGTTCTAGCACGCATTGCCTTATGGAAAGCCGGTTTTGATTACGCCCATGGCACGGGGCATGGTGTTGGTTCTTATCTCTCTGTTCATGAAGGACCACAAAATATTTCATGTAGAGGGAGCCAAGAATTGATCCCTGGAATGATTGTTTCTAATGAACCTGGATATTATCGCGAAGGTGCTTTTGGTATTCGTATTGAAAATTTACTCATTGTGAAACCAGAACAAAAAATTACTGGTGGAGAGATAGAAATGCTCTCATTTGAAACACTCACCCATTGCCCCATTGATCGAAAGCTCATCCTCCCAGAGCTTTTGACACAAGAAGAGCAGCAATGGCTTAATGATTACCATGCGCGTGTTTATCAGATGAATGCACCCTACCTTAATGAAGAAGAAAAGGAATGGGCGAAAGAAGCAACAATGCCCCTTTAAGTAAAAAGCACAAAAATATTTTTTAACGCTTTCTAACACGCACATCCCTGCTTTTTTCCAAGCAAAAATGTGCACTGAACACGAGGAACTCTTCAAAACATCTCCTCATTAGCTTATTATCTTGATAAGACAAGATTTTACAGCATAAAAAAATAATTATAAATGAACTTTCAATACCAATAAATTGCATCTAATGAGAAAAATAAAGACATGCGTATTCTTCATGCTTGAGGGTCATCTCCCTAAACATTATGTTCCTCAATCAGCTGTAGCCAAGTTTCTTCATCGATAACCTCAACACCTAATTCTTGTGCTTTAGTCAATTTTGATCCCGCTCCAGGCCCTGCAACAAGAATATCTGTTTTTTTAGAAAGTGAACCTGAAGTCTTTGCCCCTAATCGTTCTGCCAATGCTTTTGCTTCATCGCGTGACATATGCGCTAAAGTTCCTGTAAAAACAATAATCTTCTCCGCTATTGGTGAAGAATCTATCATGATAGGCGCCTCATCAAGAGGGGTTACTTCTTCAAGCAAAACAGACAAAACCTCACGGTTATGTGCTTCCTTATAAAAATCAACAATTGCGCTCCCCACCTGTGGTCCAATTCCTTCGATATTGGTAAGCTCCAGCCAAGCTTCATTGCCTTCATTATTTTCCTGCTCACATGGCATAAGTGCTTCCATCGCCGCAGTTTCAAAAGCTGTATAAGTTTGATAAGCCCGTGCAAGGCGACGTGCATTCACCTCTCCAACATGACGAATTCCCAATGCAAACAAAAAACGGCTTAAAGGAATTTCGCGGCGAGCATTAATGGCATCATACAATTTCCGAACTGAAACAGTCCCAAAACCTTCCATACTTTCCAAACGTATCAGAGACTTTTCTTGGCGCCGTTCTAAAGTAAAAATATCGGCTGGTGTATGAATACAAAGCGCCTCATCTTGAGCATGAAAAAAAAACTCTACCTGTTTTTTACCTAAGCCCTCAATATCAAAAGCATTGCGTGCAACAAAATGACGAATACGCTCAATCGCCTGTGCAGGACAAATAAGCCCCCCCGTACAACGACGCACTGCTTCTCCCACTTCACGAACAGCATGGCTGCCACAAGCAGGACAGAGATGAGGAAAAATAAAAACAGCAGCATTTTTGGAGCGCTTTTCAATGATAACATCAATAACTTGAGGAATGACATCACCAGCACGTTGTACAATCACACTATCCCCTATACGAATATCGCGCCCTTCACGAATGAGTTCTCCTTTATGACCAATTCCCTTAATATAATCCTCATTATGCAAACTAGCATTGGTCACCACCACCCCACCAACAGTAATAGGCGTAAGACGTGCAACAGGCGTCAAAGCTCCCGTACGACCGACTTGAATGTCAATAGCTTCCAAAAGCGCTATCGCTTTTTCTGCTGGAAATTTATGCGCTATTGCCCAACGCGGTGAACGAGAAACAAACCCCAAGCGCTTTTGGAGCATCAAATCATTAACCTTATAAACAATACCATCAATATCATAGTTTAAAGAATGACGGCGTTCTTCGATATCACGATAATAGGAAATAATTTCTTCTATTGTCTTAAAAACTTTTATTAATGGATTGATAATAAAGCCATATTCTTTTAGCTTTTTCATCATCTCCATTTGACTTTGTGCAAATATTTCACTCACTTCACCACAAGCATAAGCAAAAAATTGAAGCTTTCTGCTGGCAGTTATCCGTGAATCAAGTTGACGGAGTGAACCGGCAGCGGCATTTCGAGGATTAGCAAAGGTTAACTTTCCGTTCTCTTGTTGGTTGATATTAAGTGCTTGGAAATCTTCCCGCCCCATATAAACTTCACCGCGAACCTCAATGATATCAGGAACATCACCTTGCAAAACTTGTGGAATATCAGCAATTGTTCGAGCATTCGCCGTCACATTTTCACCAACAGTCCCATCACCCCGCGTTGCCGCACATACAAGCCGCCCCTTTTCGTAACGCAAAGACAACGATAAACCGTCAATTTTTGGCTCCGCTGTTATTTCCAATATTTGTGTTTCTGGAAGCCGTAAAAAACGACGCACACGCTCAACAAATTCAGTAACATCTGCAGCACTAAAAGCATTATCAAGGGAAAGCATAGGCTGTGCATGAACAGATTTTTCAAACTTTTCTGAAACCGATGCTCCAATTTTATGTGAAGGAGAATCGGCACGAATAAGCTCTGGAAAGAGAGCTTCAATTTCTGCGTTACGCCGGCGAAGAGCATCATATTCTGCGTCAGAAATTTCAGGCTGGTCATCACGATTATAAAGCACATCATGACGTGCAATCTCTTTTGCTAGCCACTCTAATTCACTTTCTGCTTCAACAGCAGTGAGGTTTTTAATTCCGTCCTTGTTCATAAAATCTATTCCAAATGATGGGCTATAGCTATAAGGATCTCAACTCTTTGTCACAAACAGAATTCAAATGAACATACGCTCGCCAGATCGCTGAATCACTGAACCTTTATGCAAGAAGCTTTTGAGCAGCAGCCCGTGCCTCCTCAGTAATCTGTTCTCCTGCCAACATACGAGCAATTTCTTCTGCACGTTCATGCTCTTCCATTTTATGAATAGCCGTAACAAAGCGTCCTTTATCATCACTTTCAATCTTTGAAATAAGAAAATGACTATGCGCTTTCGATGCAACCTGCGGTGCATGCGTAATTGCAAAAACCTGAACATGTTCTGACAAACGTTGCAACCGTTGTCCAATAGCCGCCGCAACAGCGCCCCCAACGCCTGTATCAATTTCATCAAAAATCAGTGTGGGAGCAGATCCTCGATCAGATAACACAACCTTTAATGCCAATAAAAAACGAGACAATTCACCACCAGAAGCAACACTCAGCATAGGTCCAGCCCGTGTTCCAGGATTGGTCCGCACCCAATATTCAATACGATCACACCCCTCTGCACTTCGCCTTTCAACATCAGTCTGCATTTCAACAATAAATTCTGCCTTTTCTAATTTTAATGCCGGCAACTCAGCCATAACACTTTCAGATAAATGCTTTGCTGTTTCTCGACGCTTTATCGTTAAGACTTCTGCCAATGTATCATAATTTTTCTGTGCCTCCCTTGCCTCATCTTCAAAACGTGTTAACGTGTTCTGAGCCTCCTCAAAATCAGTAAGTTCAGCATCCATTTTATCGCGCAACTGAACCAATTCATCCGCAGAGACTTGATATTTACGAGCAAACCCCCGAAGAGTAAAAAGACGTTCTTCTATCCGTTCCAATTCATCAGGTTCAAAATCCAATGCCCGCATTGCCGCCTCAATCCCTTCCTGTGCTGTCGCAAGTGCACACAATGCCTCATCAATAGACTTCACGACTGGTGCAATGAGTTCTTCTGCCTCAGGAGTTTTCCGCTCCAAACGCCTCACCAAATTAGAAAGCACCGGAATTGGCGATTTTTGACCACTTAAAAGATCATCCGCTTCTTTAATATCCGTCGCTATTTTTTCTAATTTAAGCATATCAGCTCGGCGAAGAGAAAGAGCCTCCTCTTCACCAACTTGAAAATCAAGCTTTTCAAGTTCTTGCACACACGCACGAAGATAGTCCATCTCACGCATTGCATTTTCCACTTTAAAACGCTGTTTTTGCAAACGCTCTTCACATTCATGCCATACCCGATAACACTGGCGCAAATTTTCTACTTCATCTTCAAGCCCGCCAAAAGCATCTAATAGTTGGCGATGTGTAGCAACATCAACAAGCGCACGATCATCATGCTGTCCATGGATTTCAACCAACTGACGGCCAACACTCCGCATCAATGCAACACTCGCCACCTGATCATTGATAAAAACACGACTCCGCCCATCACTCGATTGCACACGCCGTAAAATGATATCGCCTTCCTCATCAAGACCATTCTCACGAATAAGCTGACGCGCAGGATGTGAAATAGGGACATCAAAAACAGCTGTAACTTGCCCGCGTTCAGTACCATGACGCACAAGCGAAGCATCCCCCCGTCCTCCAAGAGCAAGGGACAAAGCATCAAGGAGAATAGACTTTCCCGCCCCTGTTTCACCAGTTAAAACCGTCAATCCCGCCGTAAAATGAATATCGAGCGTTTCGATCAAAACAATATTATGAATCGAAAGCTGTACCAGCATAGAGAATCAACGTGCTCTCTTCTTATCACTACCTAAAGCATTTGAGATCCAAGAAGATTTATGCTCATGTGGCGATATTTTATTCTTCTGTAAGAGATTATAAGAAAATTTATACCATTCACTTTTGGGATAATTACGTCCTAAAATAGCTGCTGCCGTCTGTGCTTCCGCTGTTAAACCAAGAGCAAGATTAACTTCCGTTAAACGGAAAAGCGCTTCTTCAATTTGATTTGTATCAGAATACTCTTCAACAACGGTACGAAACCGTCTACTTGCAGCAAGATAACGCCGCCCCTCTTCATAATAACGGCCAATCTGCATTTCTTTACCAGCCAGCTGTTCGCGCCCGAAACGTATTTTATCCTTAGCATCTTTGACATATTCAGAATTCGGATAACGCTCTATAAGGAGCTGCATCGCAGCAATAGCACGTTTTGTATCACGTTGATCACGCGTAACGTCAGGAATCCGACGGAAAGAAGAAAGACCAATAATATAGTACGCATAAGCCGAGTCAGTAGACCCTGGATAAAGAGTAATATAGCGTTGAGCCATACTAATTGAATCATCATACTTTCCGAGTCGATAATTTGTAAAAGCACCCATGACTAAAGATTTACGGCCCCAATCTGTATAAGCGTACTGTTTTTCAATCTTCAAAAACTTCTTCGCTGCATCCCCAAGCCGCCCACTCTCAAGGCTAGCAAGCCCCTGGTTATAGAGAACATCGGGGGGATCTATTTTCAAAACATAAGCAGATGGATCAAGGGTATTTTTCTCTTTAAAGAGACATCCCGCTAACATACAAGTGCTTCCCAAAAGCACCACCCCCAATATCTTGCGCACAATATTAGATTTTTTATATGCCATATTTCTAATGCACACATAAGATTTTTTCATAGTTTTTCCGGCCTCCAGAGAATATCACCTTGTAGAAAAAACAATTTGTTAAAAGTTTTTATACCATATCACTTTTAAATGCACATAACCAATTTAGCAGTTTAGGTCAATCATCCCCTTAAAAATCAAATAAACGACCAAAAAGTCTTGTCAATTTTCTTTTATTCTTTCTCTAAAGAGCTTTTTTCATAATATGATTCGTCTGCCAACACAGCTTTCACCAATTGTGCATTAATTCTATGTCCACTACAATAAGAACGAAATAATCCGATAAAAGGGCCCCCGAGCAAAGCAGTATCACCAATCGCATCAAGCATCTTGTGCCGAACACATTCATTTTCCCAATAAGGACCATCGGAATTTAAAATTTTGTCATTAAGGCTAATAACAAGAGAATTTTCCAAAGAAGCGCCTCTCGCCTTTCCCAAAGCCCGTAACTTTTCCACGTCTTTGAGAAAACCAAAAGTACGTGCACGGGACAAATCATCTCGAAATCCTCGTGTAGTAAGATCAAAACTAAAATGTTGTTTACCAATAGCAGAAGAAGGAAAAGAGATCGTTACATCAAAACGACGCCCATCAAATGGCAAAAGCTCTGCAAAACCATGAACTCCTTCAACCCGCAACGGTTTTTTTATAATGAAATAAGAACGGTATGCATTTTGCTGGACAATGCCAGCATCTTCAAAAGCTTGGCAATATTGCCCTGCAGAACCATCTAAAATAGGGATCTCGTTATGCGACACTTCAATGACAAGATTATCCAAATTATAAGCAGCAATGGCTGCCATCAAATGTTCAATTGTTTCAACCCTTACCTCTCCATCTCCAAGCATGGTTGATAACTCAGTTTCTCCGATTTGTGATGCATGGGCTTGAAATATTTTCTCTGTTCCGTCTAATCTACAACGCTTAAAAAGAATACCACACCCAACATCGGCTGGACAGACCTTTACCACTGACAAACAGCCACTGTGAACGCCAATCCCCTTAAATGTCACTGCTTTTTTAAGAGTAGACTGATATTTTGGCACCAAGTTCATCATATTATTTTATTGCATTTCTTTTACATCTTTTAACAAAATTTATAAAACCATTAAAAAAATATTCATAGTAAATAATAATAAAAAAACCGCTTAATATAAGCGGTTTTAAAAAACAAAGTATTTTATTCAAAATAATAGCGTATTTTACTTCATAATTTCTGACTCATCGTAAAAAAAATCGTAAAATTCCTTACTTTTCCTCATTTTTTATCAATTAATTCACCTGACGACGTAAAAACGCCGGTATTTCTAACTGATCTTCTTCACTAATAAAAGTACGCTGTTCTTGTGGTACCTGAGGATGCAACTCACCAGAACGGCGTGGAACATAAACAGAAGCATCTTGAGAAAGCGCCTGAGAATTTTTATTGTAAACGTGAGACTCTTGCTGCTGTGACGATCTCACAGCAGGTTCTAACCTTGCTTCTGGCTCTGCTTCCTCACGATGTGTCAAGCTCTGTTTCAAACGCTGCCAAAGATTACGAGGATTTTGATCAGTCACAGATGTTCTTTGACTTTGTGCATGAGCAACAGGAGGAAAATCCTTTAACTCAGGCATACGCATTGGAGCACGTGCTTGCATCTGTTGCATTTGTTTTGGTTGCACTGGCTTTTCTTTTTGCTTCACGATTCCTGTCATCTCATCAAGAACATGCGCTGTTGCCTCCATACTCACAGGAGCCGTCATAGTAGCTTGTTGAGAACCACGGCTTACTTGCATACGTGGACCATTTGATATCTGATCCTGCATAGTATTTGAACCATAAGCAACAGTTTTTGTTGCACTTCGTGTCGTCATTGCTTCTACAGGCTGTGCAAAAATTTGACTTTTGGGACGAAACTGTTCTCCTGCTGGCTTTCTCTTTTCTATTTCAAGTGATTCGATGACTTCCACCATTGATTCAGAACGCAAGGGCGATGACTGAACATGAAAAGAGCTGTGTGGCGTTCCAGGATCACTCTTGCGTATTGAAGAGGTTGGCCTTTGAAGCTGAGGCTGAGAGGACTGAACCACATCATTAACCTCACGATCAATACCGGTGGCAACCACGGACACACGAATAACACCTTCCAATGACTCATCATCAATAGCCCCAAAGATCACATTCGCATCAGCATCCACTTCTTCACGAATACGATTAGCAGCTTCATCAACTTCAAAGAGAGTCATATCACGCCCCCCCGTAATAGAAATCAATAAACCACGTGCTCCACGCATAGAGGTATCATCCAACAATGGGTTGGCAATAGCAGCTTCAGCAGCCGCCAAAGCACGCCCTTCACCAGATGCTTCACCCGTCCCCATCATGGCTCGACCCATTTCGTGCATAACAGAACGAACATCAGCAAAATCGAGGTTAATCAAGCCCTCTTTAATCATCAAATCCGTAATAGAAGCAACACCAGAATAAAGCACTTGGTCAGCCATAGCAAAAGCATCAGCAAATGTTGTCTTATCATTTGCAATACGGAAAAGATTTTGATTGGGAATAACAATCAATGTATCGACAGACTTTTGTAATTCTTCAATACCAGCCTCTGCCGTTTTCATACGACGAGCCCCTTCAAACTGAAATGGCTTTGTCACAACACCAACGGTCAAAATACCCTTTTCACGCGCTGCGCGAGCAACAACGGGAGCAGCCCCTGTTCCAGTTCCTCCGCCCATACCAGCAGTAATAAAAACCATATGAGAGTCTGCAAGATGATCGATAATTTCATCAATACATTCCTCTGCCGCCGCTTGTCCAACTTCTGGTAAAGCCCCAGCACCCAAACCTTCTGTCACAGCTGCACCAAGCTGGATAACACGTTCAGCCTTTGACATAGCCAAAGCTTGTGCATCCGTATTTGCAACAACAAAGTCAACTCCCTGAAGACCAGCATTAATCATATTATTCACGGCATTCCCGCCACCACCTCCAACACCAAAAACGGTAATGCGTGGCTTCAATTCCGCGATATCTGGCCGATGCAGATTAATCGTCATTTTCTTTTCCTTCTCATAAGACACCGCAAGCCAAAGCGATGAAATTTATCCAACTAGACTTAACTAAAAACTCTCACGCAACCACTGACCAACACGCTGAAAATACCCACGCGTGCCCATCGATAAATGATTTCCTGCCACCTGCATTGTTTTTTCTTCAAACCCTACCAATTGCGGATAAATTAACAACCCAACAGCAGATGTAAACGCCGCCCCTTTTGCAAGAGAAGGAAGCCTCGAAATACCTAAAGGCCGCCCGATACGAACATTTCTTCCTAATATAGTACGTGCCATTTCCGGCAATCCTGTTAACTGGCTTGCTCCCCCAGTCAAAATAACACGCTTACCAATGATGTGACCAAAACCAGAACGATTTAAACAATCACGGACCATTTCTAAAATTTCTTCAACACGCGCACGAATGATGCGCCCAAGAACCGCGCGAGGATATTGAGTTTCACGTTTTTCATTCCCAATTTCCGCAACATTAATCATTTGCCGCTCATCAGCGCTTGTTAAAAGTGCTGAACCATAAACAACTTTTAAGCGTTCGGCCTCTGTTAGAGACATAGAAAATCCACGCGCAACATCAAGAGTGACATGATGCCCCCCAACAGCAAGAGCATCCGCATGGACAAATTTCCCCTCAAAAAACACTGAAAATGTTGTTGTTCCACCACCAAAATCAATACATGCAGCCCCCAAATGCGCCTCATCATTCATCAAGACAGCAAGGCCACTTGCAAAGGGAGTAGCAACCATTGCTTCAACACTCAAATGTGCACGATTAATACAAGTTTCTAAATTACGCAAAGAGGCTGTTTCTGCTGTTACCACATGCACGTCGACACCAAATATTTCGCCTGCCATTCCAACAGGATCAGAAATTCCTTTATCTCCATCCAATACATAAGAAACTGGAACTGAGTGCATAACATGACGTTCAGCATCAAAAGCTTTACGCGAAACATCTGAAAAGGCCATACGCATATCACGCTTGGTGACTTCACGACCATTCAAATGAACCTTTCCATGAATCAAAGCACTTTGTAATCGACTTGAGGAAAAATTCACAATCACTGAATCCACCACCAAACCAGCCATTTTTTCTGCCGCATCAACAGCCAATCTTATTGATTGTTCTGCTGCAAACATATCCATGATAACACCAGATTTAATACCGCGTGAACGCTGTACTCCAAAGCCTAGAATTTCCATAGAATGTGTACGTCCATGTAAATAGTGTGCATGCTTTAAAGGATGCAAACAAGCAATAAGACAAACAATCTTACTTGAGCCGACATCAAGAACCGTTAAAAAACGTGTCTTACGCCCCCCCCGATGATGTGATCTGAGCAACATCATGGGTTTCCTGCCTTTCGCGCCTTTAAAATACGTTCTTCTTCTGCGACATCAGCATTATAACGCTCCAACGTTTCATCGGATAAAGAAACAGTAATTCGATCAGCAAGACGTAAATCAATACTAAAGATATCGCGCGATAAAAGATCTTGCATTGTACCGGACGAAACAAGAGAAGAAAGCCTTTCAAGGGCACCATTTTCAGGAAGCATAACGCGCATTCCATTATCCAAAACCAGATCCCAACGCCGATCACCCACCCGCACAAAAGCACGAACACGATCATACACTTGCCGATAGACTGAAAGTGCTTCAATAAATCCTTTAGCTGCATTTTGCGCACCCTGCCCAACCACAAGAGGCAAATCCCGAATAATCTCCCCTTTAAAGGGCACAATGACACGCCCCGTATGATCAACAATATCCATTACGCTATCATGTTGCCAAATAGCATAAGGTTCACGCTCCACGATGGAAATGCGCATTCTATTAGGATAAATCTTCTGAACATTCGCCGATTGAACCCAAGCCAGTTTTTCCAAAAGAGAGCGGGCTCTTTCAACATCAAAAGTGAATATAGAGGGTGCAACATCAAGTTGTAAAATTTTAAAAATATCCTGCTTTGCTAAGCGCTTATTACCGCTTATATCGACATCGACGACCACAAAACCACTATCCAATATGATCGTGTTTACAATCACAGCCATCTGACCACTTGATGAAAGTCCATAAAAAGCCGTAACAAAGAAAAACCAGACAACAGCAAAAGATCCGAAATGACGTGGAATATGAATATTGACAAAAACAAACTCAAACATAAACCGAAGAAAACGACGATAAAGACGTGGCAAAGTCGGCACTGAAAGCACCTCCATCGGAACATTTGTTTTATTAACATTCAACGCATACATGATGCGTCCTCCACCATCCATTGAACAATATCACCGTAAGTACGGCCGCTCGCTTTTGCAATATCAGGAAGAAGAGACGTCGATGTCATACCGGGTTGCGTATTAATTTCAAGCCAAACCAATTCTCCTGTTTTCTCATCGAAACGAAAATCAGAACGGCTAACACCTCGACACCCTATCGCCTGATGGGCTGCTAAGGACATTCTTTGCACACTTTGGTAAATATTTAGTGAAAGTTGTGCAGGACAAATGTGAATAGACCCCCCCATTTTATATTTTGAGTCATAATCGTAGAATGGAAAGTGTTGATCGGGAAGAATTTCACATACATCAAGAACTTCATTACCCAAAACAGCACAAGTCAATTCACGACCAGGAATATATTTTTCAACCATCACCTCATCGGCATATCCCCACTCAGCTCCCCCAATATTATGCGGCGGTGCAACTTCATTTTCCTGAACAATGACAACACCAAAACTTGAGCCTTCACACACAGGTTTAATGACATAAGGAGGCTCCATGGGATGCGTTTGTCCAACAGCAAAGCGGTTCATAATACGAGAAGGAGCAACACAAACCCCAACACTTGCAACAATAATTTTTGCACGTCCCTTATCCATAGCCAAAGCGGATGCCATCACGCCAGAATGGGTATAAGGAATTTTTAAATATTCAAGAATTCCCTGAATCCGACCATCTTCACCAAATGGACCATGCAATGCATTGAAGGCAATATCGGGCTGCAACTGTTCAAGAACAGAAGCAATATGAGCATCAACGTCCACGCGGCTCACGCGATACCCCAGCTCCTCAAGAACATCAGCACAAGCCGCCCCTGAAGATAAACTAATAGACCGTTCAGAAGAAAAACCTCCCATTAACACAGCTATATGTTTATCTTTCATAATAAATCACCCTCTTTCGCATACTATATGTAGTCTATATAAAGGACATCAGCACCACATACAGGAAAAACAAGGTTTATCCTTGCGAATCAATAACCTAGCATTTTGCATAATGAATCAGACTCAAAAGCCTGATGCAAGAGATTCTTTGTTAATTTATTGATTCTTAATGGTATTTTTTTATTATCTATTTGAAATGACTCAATTTTTTATTGATACTTTTTTAGTGAACAATAAATCAATGAAATGGATCAAAAGGAGAGACACTTCGACCTTGCTCAAATTGACCAATACGCTCTATTTCCCATTGTAAAAGGTGAGCTGAATGTGCAAAAACACGCGCACGCACTGTTTCTCCCAATGCTTCAAGATCATATCCTGTTGCTTGCCCTGTATTAATCATAAAATTACAGTGCATTTCACTCATTTGAGCACCACCAATCCGTAAACCACGACACCCAGCTTCATCAATCACGCGCCATGCGGATGTATTCGCAGGATTTTTGAAAGTTGACCCCCCTGTCTTTTCGCGAATAGGTTGCACTGTTTCTCTGTGGAGGGCAACTTCATCCATAGCAGCACGAATAGCCTCTTTATTACCGGGTTCCCCTTCCAATAAAGCAGCCGTAAAAATAAAATCTTTAGGAATATCACAATGGCGATAGGAATAATGCATATCTTTCAAACTCAAGATATGACGTTGTCCTTTGCGATCCAGCGCATAGACCTCAACAACACGCGCTGCGGTTTCAACACCATTCGCACCCGCATTCATTTTGAGAGCCCCGCCAAGACCACCAGGAACACCATGATAAAAATGAAACCCTGCAATTTCTGCCTTTAAAGCGGCAGCCGCTAAATGTTTATCCGCCGTACCAGCACCAACTAAAAAGCCTTTTGAAGAAACTTGCTGCACTTGCCCAAAATTTTTTGGCGAAAGACGAATCACAATCCCAGGAACGCCGCCATCACGCACCAGAAGATTAGAACCGATACCTACAATTGTTATAGGAACACATTCAGGCAAATTTTGAAGAAAGAGAGCCAAATCTTCTTCATCAACAGGCTGATAAAAAAGCTCTGCCAACCCGCCCGTGCGAAACCATGTCACCTTACGCATCTCAACATTAGGGGTAAGCTTGCCTCTGACATTACCCAACAGCGGTTGCAATTGCGCCAATAGCGCCTCACCATCAATGTGCTGAAAATTCATCATGACCATCAAGCCCCGACAACTGATGAGGCAACGCACAAGCCCATTGTGTGATATTGCCAGCACCAAGAAAAACAACATAATCCTCTGCCTGAGCAAATTTTGAGACAAGAGACACAACATCTTCCAGGCCATGTATCAAGCGCACATCACGATGACCAGCCATTTTAATATGCTCTACCAATTCTTGCGAACCAAACCCTACGATAGGCTCTTCACCAGCCGCATAAACGGGGGTAATCAACACTGTATCTGCATCATTAAAACAAGCAGCAAAATCATCAAATAAATGATACAAACGCGAATAACGATGGGGTTGTGCAATTGCAATGACACGCCCTTTTGCACTCTCACGTGCCGCACGCAAAACAGCCTTTATTTCAACAGGGTGATGTCCATAATCATCAAATATTTCAATGCCACGCCAACTTCCTGTTCGCGTAAAACGCCGTTTTACGCCACCAAATTCCGCTAAGCCCTTCTTTATCAATTCATTTGAAATGCCAAGTTCATGCGCAATAGCGATCGCTGCTGTTGCATTGGCAACATTATGCTGTCCTGCCATGGGCAAAAGCAAATTTTTCAACTCAATCTTTCTTCCTGTCTTGCGTGAACGAACAAGAACATCAAAATGCGTTTTTTGACCATCCATCGAAAGATTAAGAAAACGAACATCCGCTTGTGGATTTGCACCATAAGTAATCACCCAACGATCATCAATACGACCCGCCAATGATTGAACCTCTGGATGATCAAGACACAAAACAGCAAAGCCATAAAAAGGAACATTTTCTACGAATTGCCGAAAAGCTGCGCGGACAGCATCAAAACTTCCATAATGATCCAAATGCTCAGCATCAATATTGGTAATAACAGCAATATCAGCAGGCAGCTTTAAAAATGTACCATCGCTTTCATCGGCTTCAACAATCATCCAATCGCCCTCACCTGTACGAGAATTCGTACCATAAGCATTAATAATACCACCATTAATCACCACAGGATCAAAACGACCAGCATCAAGAAGCGCTGCAACCATTGAGGTGGTCGTTGTTTTACCATGTGTACCACCCACCGCAATTGCACGCCGAAATCGCATCAGCTCCGCAAGCATTTCAGCACGTCTAACAAGCGGCAAATGTCTTTCTTTTGCAGCAATATACTCAGGATTTGTTTTTTTAACGGCAGTAGAAAAAACAACAACCTCTGCATTCCCTAAATTTTCAGCACAATGACCAATATGAATGTTAATTCCTTTTCTCCGCAAACGTTCAACATTTGCACTCTCAACTTGATCGGACCCTTGAACTTTATAGCCAAGATTATAAAAAACCTCAGCAATTCCACTCATGCCGATCCCCCCGATTCCAATAAAATGGATAACGCCTATATCAAGTGGCATTTTCATCAAAAAGCTCCTCTTTTATATCTGACAACAATCGCCCCGCAATTAAGGCTTCAGCCATATCAGCAAGGCAACAAGTTGCATGAGGTTGCCCAACTTTTTTTGCAGCAAGCGCTTGTTTTTCCAATAAATGGGGTGCACAACAAGCCTGCTTTAAAAGAGCAGCAAGCCTTTGTGCGTTCAAATCCTTTTCTGATATAATTTGCGCACCACCCACACGTGCAAGAAGGGCAGCATTGGCTGCCTGATCATGATCCAAAGCATAGGGATAAGGAATAAGCAAAGCAGGTCTACCAATCACCGCTATCTCACAAACCGATGAAGCCCCAGCACGCGACAAGATAAAATGAGCATGTGCCATACGTTCAGCTATATCATCAAAGAAAGGAGCGACCTCAGCTTGTACGCCCATATTACGATAGGTTTTGATTAACTCTCCAGCTTCACCACGAACTTGCTGTACAATTCGTAAGCGTCTACGGTTTTGATCATCGAGTAAAGCAATCGCTTCTGGAACAATATGTGAAAAAAAAGAAGCCCCTTGGCTACCCCCAAAAATTAAAAAATTAAATGGCTCTTCCCCCACTGGAGAATGATAAGGAATTTTGGCCGCCTTCAACACAGCCTCACGCACAGGATTCCCCGTCAAAAGCGTTTTATGAGCATAAGCGCCATGTGGCGACAACAAACCGCCAGCGATGGCACGCACAAAAATCGCCAACACCCGATTGGCACGTCCCATAACAGCATTTTGCTCATGAATAAATGTTACACGCCGCATTAAGGCCGCAATAAAAAGAGGAGGAAAACTCGGATACCCGCCAAAACCACCAACCAGAACAGGACGTAATTTATAAAATAACGCCAACGATTGTCCCATACCCCTGAGCAAAGACCACAACGTTTTTATCAAAGCAAAAGGATGGCGTCGTGTAAATGTTGCTGATGAAACGATATGTGTATGCTCTTCATCAAAGCTGCGTACAAAAGATCGCGCTCTTTCATCTGTTATCAAATGGACATCATATCCACGCCGTCTTAATTCAACGGCAAGTGCTTCAGCAGGAAAAAGATGTCCACCTGTACCACCTGCCGCCAAAATAATAACTTTTTTATCATTCATGAAGAGGTATCCAAAACAGAAGAAGAAAAAGCTGAAAGACGTGCTTCTGGCCAACGGCGTGTTAAACTGAGTAAAATTCCCATTGAAAATGCAATTGCCACCATTGATGAACCACCATAAGAAATAAACGGCAATGTCATGCCTTTGGGAGGGATTAAGTGAAGATTAACGGCCATATTAATAGCTGATTGAAAGCCTATCATCATGGCTATACCCGTAATACCAAGACGTATAAAGGAATCACGTGTATTCATAGCTATATACAACGAACGCATAACGATAAAGCCAAAAAGCATCATAATTAACAAACAAAGGATAATACCATATTCTTCAGCAGCAACAGAAAATACAAAATCTGTATGGCTATCAGGAATGATACGTTTTACTGTTCCCTCTCCGGGACCTTGTCCAAACCAACCACCATTCAAAATAGCCTCACGTCCTACATCCACTTGAAAGGTATCTCCTTCTCCTGTCAAAAAACCATTGATACGATCACGCACATGAGGCAGAAAAAGATAAGCTAAAACAATTCCTACAACGCCTAAAATGAGAAAGAAAAAAATAACCGTAAGAGACACGCCAGCAATAAAAAACAGCCCCCCCCATGTTGCACTTATTAAAATTGTTTGTCCAATATCAGGTTGTAACACCAGAAGAACACAACAAATGGCATAAAGTAGAGTTGCTAACATGTAACCCGGAATTCCCCTCCTGCGTATCTGTTCTGAAAAAAGCCAAGCGGACATCACCACAAAAGCTGGCTTCATAAACTCTGAAGCTTGTACAGAAAAACCAAAGAGCAAAATCCACCGCCGTGCTCCCTTTAATTCAGGACCCCAAAATAAGGTTACAACCATAAGAGCAAGCGTTACAATGAGCAAAAGAGCACATAAACGACGAATATTAGGAAGCGAAAAAAAAGAAATGGTAACCATCATAAAAAAAGCTGAAATGCTAAAAATGATATGCCACCGAACAAAATAAAAACTATCAGCAATTCCGATTTTTTTTGCAATAGTGGGGCTGGCTGCAAAGGACAGCATAATGCCAATTCCCATTAAAATTAAACAAGCTGCAAAGATAGAGCGATCAATCGTCCACCACCAATTCGCAATGGGGTCTCTATCTGCACGCGTAATCATTTATATCCACCTTATCCGTTTTATAAATTATCTCAAAGTGATAAGGTTCCCCAACCTGTTTAACAAACACTTTAAAAACTAAATTACACAAAAAAAGATTCTGGAGTCTTAACGCAAAAATATTTTTTTATAATTGATGTTTCTTTTTATTGTAACTGCATCACCAAAGAGACAAATGCTTCGCCCCGCACCTCATAATTTTTAAATTGGTCATAACTTGCACAAGCCGGTGACAAAAGAACCACCACCTCCTTTGCCTTGCAATGCATTGCATCAATGGTCGCTTCACGCACCGCATTCTCCAAAGTTAAACTCATTGAAAAAGGAAAAGCAGAACCAATAATGCGCGCAAATTCTTCCGCCGCACTCCCAATCAAATAGGCTTTACGAATTTTAGGAAAAAATTCTCTAAGAGACTCAATCCCTCCCTTTTTTGCTTGTCCCCCAACAATCCAAAAAATATCATTAAAGGCGCAAAGTGCAGGCGCTGTTGCATCTGCATTCGTCGCCTTGCTATCATTGATAAACAACACCGACCCCATCTTACGTACCTGCTGCATACGGTGAGGCAACCCTTTATAGCTTGCCAAATGCTTGTTCATAGAGTGATCGGTTATTTTTAAAGCCTGCAATGTTGCCAATGCCATAAGAGCATTTTGCGCATTATGACCTCCACGCAAAGCAGCCATAGAATCAAGATCTGCAAGCATATGTCGCTGTCCTTGACGAACAGAAAAGAGCTTAGTTCCATCTGCATAAAAACCATTTTCAACAAAATGATCCTTGGAAATTGCCTCAATTTGATGCCCCTCGTGAAGCAATTGTTGATACAAAATCTCACAAGCTGCATCATCAACTGAAATAAAAGCCTGAGAAGCCTGAGCAACCAAATGCCTTTTGGTTTGCATATAACGGGAAAAACTCCCATGGCGATCAATATGATCAGGTGTCAAATTCAATAAAAGCCCAATGGTTGGCTGCAGAGAGGGAGTAAGATCAATTTGAAACGATGAACATTCAATCACATAGATACGTTTTTTAACAAAAGGCTTAAGCGTCAATATTGCCTGTCCAATATTTCCCCCCATCTGCACATCATAGCCCATTTTTTCCAACAAATGCGCAAGCAAAGCCGTTGTTGTCGACTTTCCATTCGTTCCCGTAATCGCAATGAAAGGAACATCCTCATCACAAAAACCAGAATGCTGTAAAAAATGATGGCGCGCACGAACAAATAATTCAATATCACCGATAATTTCTATATTTTTTTTTCGCGCTTTTTCAACAACCCAATGGGGTTGAGGATAATTTAAAGGAACTCCAGGGGCGAGAATCAATGCAACAAATTCTGACCAGTCTTCATCATGAAGATCGCTTGTTGGAATATTTTTCTCAAAAGCTGCTTGCACGCTTACAGGATTATCATCCCATGCCACCACTTCCGCACCGCCATGCATCAATGCTTGTGCCGTTGCTAATCCAGACGCCCCTAATCCAAACAGAGCAACTTTTTGACCTTTATAACACGCAACAGAAATCAAAATCTCACCGCAATTTAAGTGTTGAAAGACCAATGAGAGCAAGAACAATTGAAATAATCCAGAAGCGTATCACCACTTGGCTTTCAGTCCAGCCTTTTTTCTCAAAATGATGATGGATCGGTGCCATAAGAAACACGCGTTTTCTTGTCAATTTGAAATAACCAACTTGAATAACGACCGAAAAAGCTTCCACAACAAACAGCCCGCCAATAAGAGCCAAAACAATCTCATGCTTCGTAGAGACCGCAACAGTCCCCAATAATCCTCCAAGAGCCAACGAGCCAGTATCTCCCATAAAGATAGCAGCAGGCGGTGCATTAAACCATAAAAAGCCAAGCCCTGCCCCAACAACAGCTCCCAATAAAACAGCAAGTTCACCTGTTCCCGATACATAGTGTATTTGGAGATAATCAGCAAAATTCATATTACCACAAAGATAAGCAATCAAAGCAAAAGATAAGGCTGCAACCATCACAGGAACAATAGCAAGCCCATCAAGTCCATCTGTCAAATTAACCGCATTCCCCGTCGCGACAATGACAAAAGCAGAAAAAGGAATGAAAAACCAACCCAAATTGATAAGATAATCTTTCAAAAAAGGCAAAGCGAATCCAGATGAGCCAATTTGCAGGATGACAAAAGCAGCAATTGCTGCAACAATAAACTCCAAGCTTAACCGTGCTTTCCCAGAAAATCCTTTGTCTGTTTGTTTTGTAACCTTAAGATAATCGTCATAAAACCCAATTGCCCCAAAAGAAAGCATAACCAAGAGCGATACCCAAAAATAAATGTTCGATAAATTACACCACAACAATGCCGATACGACAATACCCGTTAAAATCATCAATCCACCCATTGTAGGCGTCCCAGCCTTTTTAAAATGTGTTTGAGGTCCATCGGCACGAATTGGTTGCCCTTTTCCCTGGCGCAATTTAAGAGAAGCAATGATGCTAGGCCCAAACAAAAAAACAATGAGTCCCGAAGTCAGCATTGCTGCTATCGTGCGAAAAGTAATGTAGCGGAAAACATTCACACCCGGAAGCCAATCACTAAACGAAGAAAAAAACAGCATCATGGGACAAAAAACCTCTTAAAACTATGAAGAAACCGCTTTATAGCGATCAAGCAATACAGTAACAATATTTGATGAACAAAGGCTATTGGATGATTTAATCATAAGCAGATCCCCAGGAGAAATTTCTGCCAAAAGAAGCGGTAAAATTTTCTCAATATTTTCAGCATAATGCACCTTAACATCAGCAGACAAATCACTGACTAAAGATTTCATCGCCTCACCAAATAAAAAAACGGGATTAGCACCACAAAGACGTATTGGCTTTATTAAATCACGATGAAGTTTTTCACTATACTCTCCTAACTCTAGCATATCCCCTAAAACAGCAATTCGCCGCCCCTCCTCTCCTACTGGTCCTGTAGCAAGAAGCTCAAGAGCAGCACGCATAGATGCGGGATTAGCATTATAGCTTTCATCAATGAGATAAAATTCACCCCCATTTGGTAAAGACAACCGATAACGAATACCCCGCCCCCTTTGAGAAGAAAAATGGCTCAAAGAAAACACAACAGAATCCAAATCAACACCAATAGCATCACAAGCCGCGATAACTCCTAAACTATTTTGCACAATATGGCGTCCAGGAGCACCAATTTTGACCTCCCTATCTTGTCCTCCAATACGCACCATCATAGAAGAACGATCGGTTAAAAGATGTATATCCCGCGCCTGATAATCAGCATTTTCAGTCTCACCAAAGCTTAAGATCTTTTTCACACCGCATTGCCTTGCTTTTTGAACGAGATAAGAAAAAAAAGCACTATCCGCATTTAAAATGGCAGTACCTTCCTCATCCAATCCTTCAAAAATTTCAGCTTTTGCCTCTGCTATTTCTTCAAGATCTTTGAAAAAACCCATATGCCCTGCACAAATATGTGTAATGAGAGCAACATGCGGACAAACCAGTTGGACCAATGGGCGAATTTCATCTTTATGATTCATGCCAATTTCAAAGATACCATAATCACTCTCCATAGGCATCCGCGCTAAAGTAAGCGGGACCCCCCAGCAATTATTTAAAGAAGCAAGATTCGCATGAACGTTGCCAACCGTTGCCAGTACTTGTTTCAAAGCTTCTTTTGTTGTTGTTTTTCCAACCGAACCTGTTATCGCAATAATTTTAGCTCTTGAACGTTTGCGTGCGGCTTTCCCAAGTTTTTCTAAGGCTTGCAAAACATCAGAAACAACAATGAGTGGAGCAGATATCTTTTCCATATCTCTCAAACGGTTTTCCGCAACAATAAGAACGCCTGCACCTTGTGCATAAGCTTGCAGAGCAAAATCATGACCATCAAGATAATGTCCCTTAATGCAGAAAAAAATATCGCCTTCTGCAAGAGTACGACTATCAATGGAGACTCCAGGAAAAGTTTCTGGCACGCTTCCAATTACGACACCATCAATTGCAGTAACAAGTGCTTGTTTATCCCATAAAGCTGTCATCTCCTCCGGTCCTCTAGAGCTTCTATTGCTTTCAGACGATCTGAAAAAGGATAAGTTGTTTGCCCTATAATTTGGCCATCTTCATGACCTTTTCCAGCAATAATGAGTGTATCACCAGCTTTCAAAAGCCCCACCCCATAAGAAATAGCCTCACCACGATCTGCTATCTCTATTGCTGTTGGTACCGCCTGTAAAATATCCTTGCGTATTTTTTCTGGCATTTCTGTGCGAGGATTATCATCCGTTACAATAACAATATCCGCTTTATCCGCTGCAATTTTTCCCATCAAAGCTCTTTTTCCTTGATCTCGATCCCCTCCACAACCAAAAACAACAACCAAACGCCCTTGCGTAAAGGGACGAACAGAAAGCAAAACCTGCTCCAAAGCTTCTGGTTTATGCGCATAATCAATATAAACAGGCGCATTCTTTTCTGTCTTTCCAACAAGCTCTAACCGCCCAGGTGCTCCCTGCAAAGTTTCAAGCGCAGAAAAAACCTTACGAGGTGAAATACCTGTTGCAATGGCTAGTCCTGCTGCCACAAGCGCATTGGCCACCTGAAAATCTCCAGCTAAAGGCAAATCAAATGTATAAATCTTGTTTTCCACACGACACTCAATACACTGTTTTGAGCGTTGATGTTCAACACGATTAATCGTGATAAATTGCCCCTTACGTCCAATTGTCAAGACACGGCGGCGCGCTTGTGTAACTACATCAATAACTTTTTGTGAATAGACATCATCAGCAAAAATCAGAGCAGGAGCAGATACAGGCAAAAGTGTATCAAATAACCTCATTTTAGCCCGCAAATAATCCTCTACGCACCTGTGATAATCCATGTGATCTCGCCCTAAATTGGTAAAAGCCCCAGCCGTTAAACGGACTCCATCAAGTCGTCCTTGATCAAGCCCATGTGAAGAGGCTTCAAGAGCTGCATGAGTCACACCTTCATGAGAAATTTCACAAAGAAGACGGTGCAAGACGACTGGATCAGGTGTTGTGAGAGAACCATAATCATTCCGTTTAGGAGAAACAACACCAACTGTTCCTATACTCGCAGCACACAATCCAACATGAGTCCAAATTTGCCGAATAAAAGAGACAACAGATGTTTTTCCGCTTGTACCCGTCACAGCAACAACCGTTTCAGGCTGAGAACCATAAAAACGGGCAGCTGCCAACGCGAGACTATGACGAACATTCAAAACACGTAAAATTGGAACAGATAAATCCTCAAAAATAGCCTGACAATCAGTAACGATTGCACGTGCTCCACGCTTTATCGCATCATTGATATAGTGTCTTCCATCCCCTTGTTTTCCTTGAACAGCGACAAAAACATAGCCTGGCAAGACTTGTCGAGAATCTGCACTGATTCCTGTTATTTCCATTGAAGAAAGCTTCTGATCTTCAAAACATTCTGTAAAAACTTTTCCAAACAACATAACGACGCACCTTTATATTCATTTTACCGTTGTTTAACGAAACTTGAATGGCTCTTTTTACCTAAAAGAGGCTCATATTCTTTTTTAAAATCGGGCTTTACACCAAGAAAACTCGCTGAGCGACGAACAATATTAGCAAGCATTGGTCCAGCATTCATCCCTGCTGTTGCGGAATTTTTCCCCTCCTCTGGCTTAGGTTCATCAATAATTGTTAAAACAACATAAGCAGGATCATCAATCGGAAAAGCAGCCAGAAAACTATTGAAATTTTTTGTTTTAGAATATTTTCCATTTTCAACTTTCTCAGCTGTTCCTGTCTTTCCACCCACCCGATAACCTTCTACTTTTGCATTACGCCCAGAACCAATATCACTATTTAATTTATAAAGGTAACGCATATTTTGACTTGTTTTGGCCTGCAAAACCTGTTTTGCATGGTGTAAAGTTTGTTCTTTTGTCCGTTTTAAAAATGTTGGCTCAATCAACCAACCACCATTCATTAAAGCAGCAGCCCCAACGGCTGTTTGCAAGGGGGTTGTTGCCATACCATGCCCAAAAGAAATTGTCATAGAATGGATATCCTTCCAATGACGTGGCACAATAGGATGGGCAACTTCAGGCAACTCTGTTGTGAGACGATCCAAAAGCCCAAGTTTTTGCAAAAAACCACGATGTTTATCAATCCCTATCGCTAATGCCTCTTTAGCAGAACCAATGTTGGAAGAATAAATAAAAACCTCCCATAACGTTAAGGGACGATTTTTTCCATGAAAATCATGAATCGTATAGCCACTACTTGCTTTTATGGGCTTTGAAGCATCAATAATACTGTTTAAATGAAAAATATCGGAATCAAGGGCCATGGCTGTCGTAAAACTTTTAATGATCGATCCCATTTCAAAAGTTCCAGCAGTCATTCGATTAAGACGATCACTTTTTAAAGCTTCAATAGGATTTCCAGGATCAAAATCCGGTAGTGATGCCAAAGCCAAAACTTCCCCCGTATGGATATTTAAAATAACAGCGCCTGCTGCAATTGCCTTATAACGCTTCATAGCCTGAATAAGTTCATCATGAACGATTGCCTGAACACGCACATCAATCGAAAGCTGAACTTGTTTTAATGATTCTTCCACGGCAAGACCAGCAGCACGCAGAGCACTCAACCCCGTATCATCGATATATTTTTCCATACCTGCAATGCCCTGATTATCCACATTGACTATGCCGAGAATATGGGAGGTTATAGGTCCATCGGGATAAAAACGACGAATTTCAGTCCGAAAACCAATTCCTGGAATACCAAGAGCCATAATTTGCGTCTTCTGCATGGGTGTTAACCCACGCTGTATCCAAGAAAAACCGGTTTTTCTTTTTAAACGCTTATAAGTTTCCTGCCAATTTAGATCAGGCAAAACTGTTGAGAGCAATTCAATTGTTTCATCCACATCAATAATACGCCGTGGCTCAGCAAAAAGTGAATAGGTTTTAATATCTGTTGCTAATAAACGACCATTACGATCAACAATATCAGGCCGTGCCATCAATTGAAGAACGCCTGGTCCCTTAGCTTCTTCAATCTGTCCACCTTCCAACCCATAAGAAATAAGGCAAGCCCCTATGATGCCATATAAAATTAAAAAACAGAACAACGAAAAAAGCAAACGTGGACGACTAGAATAGGGATGACGAACAAAAGCATTATGATTATTCAACGAATTTTTTAAGCGCTTTTTTTTCTGTGAGAATAAAAAGGGCGACTTCATTGCTGTGCGCCTTTTTGAACAACGCCATTGACTTGAGAAGCCCGATTATTTACCAAAATATCCTGATTATCTTCCAAGATATTTTGTTTAATCACTTCTTCAATTGGATCGTGTTCCCGTACCGGAATGTCTTTAAACTCCACGATTTGACGCGGCTTTATAACCTCTAACCCAAGTTCTTTTTGATAACGTTTTGCAAGTTTTTGCATGCGTGAAGGCTTTATCATGACAGCCCACTCAGCATGAAGCAAACTCACCGTATTTTTTGCTGCAGCAATTTCATGTTCAAGATGACGAACCTCGCTCATTCGTTTTTGAACATCATATTTTACTTTATAAGTAAGACCTGCCATACAAATCATAATCATCACTAAAATCATATCAAATGTACGGAAAACTGTCATTTCTTGCCACCTTCAAAACTGGCAATTTCTGCTAAACAAAATAATTTCATATCTTCTGCAAGAGCCTCTGCGTCAGTCCGCACCCCCATACGCAATCTTGCAGAACGTGAACGAGGATTTTGCTGTAACTCCTCTTTATTTGCCGTTATTCCTCCTTTAAACAAAGGAAAAAACGTTGCTGGAGAATGCTTTATTTCAGGCAAATAGCGTGATCTTATACATTCTCCAGAACGAGCCGAAAAAAATCTTTTGACCATACGATCTTCAAGAGAATGAAAACTGACAACCCCCAAACGGCCTCCAGCTTTTAAAACGCGTTCAGCAGCAAATAAACCACGCGCTAATTCACCGATTTCATCATTAACATAGATACGAAGAGCTTGAAATACACGTGTTGCAGGATGAATGCGATCTCCAGGCTTACGCCCTACCAACGCTTCGATAGCATAGGCCAAATCACCTGTTCGCAAAAAAGGCTGAACAACACGACGTTTTTCAATCATTCGTGCAATTCGCCCTGCATAACGCTCTTCTCCTAATATCTTAAAAATACGCGCTAAATCCCTTGCTTTTAAATGATTGATAACATCGCTCGCTGTAAAACCCGTCTGAGCCATTCGCATATCTAAGGGACCATCTTTTTGAAAAGAAAAGCCTCTTTCTGCTTCATCAAGCTGCATTGAAGAAACACCAATATCCAAAATAACCGCATCCACCTTCTCTTCAACGACACGATCAAGCTGTGAAAATTCCATATGGACCAAACGAAGCCGTGGAAAAAATTCATCAACAAGGGATTGTCCTGCATCAATAGCATGAGGATCACGATCAAGAGCAATCACTTCTGCCCCTGCCTTTAACAAAGCGCGCGTATAACCACCAGCACCAAAAGTACCATCAATCACTTTTGCTCCAACCAATGGCATAAGCCCAGTCAAAACTGGCTGCAACAACACTGGAATATGGCGTTCAGCTCTTTGATCCTGTTTTGTCAAAATAATCCGTCTTGAAGTTATGCTGTTTCAAATCAACAGCCCTCTCATGGCAACCGATATTAGAATAACCCAATCTTCAACTTTCATATTAATCATTATGAGCGAAAAAGCTAAAGCTATCCCAAGACACACCCTAACGTATTATACTTAAAGAAATGTTATAATTTTTTAAAACGCTCTTTATTTAAGTGTCCATTTCAAACACAGACTCCATAAAAATCCATATGTCATTGATCTTATAAAATATCGCGCATCATGAAATATCAGTCGGCCTATAAGCCGGGTTCTGTATAGTAAAGCTTGTACTTTACATGGCAACCATTCATCTTGGACGGATGTTACCACCCGCCTCGTGCAACCTACCCGAATGACTCGCCCGGAAATCGGCTGCAAATTAAATCTTGCACGTCATTTCTATTTGGTCTTGCTCCCGGTGGGGTTTACCTTGCCACATTCATTACTGAATGCGCGGTGGGCTCTTACTCCACCCTTTCACCCTTACCTATAAAAATAGGCGGTTTACTTTCTGTGGCACTTTCCCTAGGGTCACCCCCGCCGGGTGTTACCCGGCACCGTCTTTCCATGGAGCCCGGACTTTCCTCACCTGCCGCTTTTCAGCATTGGACAAGCGCGGCTGCCCAGCCGACTGACACACTAACTTATAAAACATTTTTTGCTCCGTGAAAATAGCATCTTAAAATATTTTAGAGCCAATCTCTTTCAAAAGACGTTTTTATTTTAATGAAGCCAAATACATTTTCACTTTTGCGCAATATTTCGCCGAAATGGAATTCATTTTTTTTGCTGCATGACCTGCGTTATATTTAAGGATTGTACCACACGTACTTCCTCCGCTGAGTTTATAGGCCCGTGCTAAATAACGCATACCATATTCAAGATTGGTTGCAGGATCGTACAAATCTTTTACAGAACCACTAAAACCCAAGCCTCGTGCCGTAGAGGGTTTTATTTGCATCAAACCTATTTCGCCCGCCGCCCCTTTTATGCCCGCCTTATAATTACTTTCAACTTTTACAACAGCATGTGCTAAATTAACGGGAACATTATGCTTAGTTGCAAGTTTCTGAATAAGAAACTCATAAGGACGAGCAGGTGTCTTAGAAGCAACAATCACTGAGCCTTCTTTTGATTCTGCAATATTTAAAGCACTATGAGTCCAGCTTATATCAAATACAAAAAATACAGCACACGCTGTATTTAACAAGATTTTCAAAAATTGCATTTTCTTTCTCTTCACAACATTCTCAAATTCTATCCGCAAATAATTTGCGAGCGTATTGTACAAAAAAAGAAAGCAAAAGAACGGCTTGAAAAAGGAAATACTAAGACAATTTCAAGATAAAATTCTGCAACAAAAGAAAATCTCTTTATGCACAAATTATAGATTTCCTATATTATAAAATAAAAAAAATAAAGAGACTATAGTTAATCTTATAGCATATTCAATAAAATGATATACTCTATCCATTTCTGTTATTGCTATTGTATCGCTCAATTTTTATAGTACAAAAATAGCAATTTAAATAGGCATAATATTTTTTTACAGACAATGAGCAAATTCTTTATTGAGATCAATTCCACAAAGCAATAAAGACAATCTTTACTGAAGATCCTCGATATCGCACAAGTTTCACAAAAAATAAAAATCGTTATCAATGCTTCCCACGCGCCAATAAATGCCCGCAATACTCTTTAATACCCAATAAACCATCAAGCAAAGCCAATCGCAAAACATATCCCAATCGCAAAACATATCATTGTGCATAAAAAGCTCATAGAGATACAAAATCCTCATACTCTTTACGCATTCAAAATATTACAATAGCCTTTAATATTTGGATGATTCAAAGAAGCTTTTTACTTCTTTCTAAAAAGAGCTTTTATCCACAAAAGCCCCTTGCTTTGTGTTGTGCAAAAAACTGATTTTGATTGCTTTAATAGATTTAAAACGAGAGAACTTCACAATGTTCGAGGTTCGCATTTCACATATAAAATGATAAATGACCATTATAAAAAAATATCTTTAAAAAATCATATCCTTCTTTGTTTCTACAACAAAGCTTAACGATTATTTTTGTCTGTTTTTTTAAATACTCGAAAACGCAATACCTTCAAAGTCTTTTGAAGGAAAATGAACTTCTTATCCTCATCGAAATATTTTTTGCCTTATCCCAGATTATCATCTTATCCGCCTTTTATTAGCCTTGCACCTCATCTTCAAAAATCGGACAAGTGAGTAAACATCCTAAAAGCTGCAAGAAAAAGGAAGCTCAAGCCTTTTAAAAATTTTCCATCTTCTCTATTAAACAGAAAAAATAACGAGCATATAAAAATGTGCTTAACGTATTCTGTTACAGCAATTCATACCTTTTCTTTTCTACAAATGAGCGCTCTCAAATTATTCTCACCCTTTATGAAAATACGGTTTTGATTTGAGCTGTTTTTTATTTCTTTTATCATTGTAGACATCGATAACGCCGTTCACCGTGAAGTGTCCTCGATGAACTTGCGATCACTTTTGTAATGATCGCAACCTTATTCTTAATACTCTGATTGACTACCTTTTGGATAAGATAAATTTTGCTAATTATCTTACAAATTGATTACTTTCTTCGCACTTTTCAAAACTTCACGAAAAGCTCTGCCCCTTAAAATAAAACCTAAAAGTGTGATTAAAAAAATAGTTAAAAATAAGCATTCGCAATGGAAGGGCGAGACATCGCTTTTGAAAGAGCCATAGCGACAGTTTCACCAAACTTGTGAGCCTCTTCACGACTCTGACCACTTCCAGAAGCAAATGAAACCGCATCGCGACGCACTTGCTCAATAAACAGCTCTTGCTGCTGAGGGCTCATCTTAGAAAGGCGCTCAATAACATCTGGAAAAGCCATTGCCCATCTCTCTAGCAACAACTCCTCTGTTACCTCAACCTGCTGAGAAGAAGAAGAAGAAGAAGAAGAAATGTAGCCGGAAAGAAACTTATGAACGACAACACTGCGGGAAGCAAAAATGCTAACGCCAAAAATAAGAAAAATAAATAAAATAAAAGCGATACGACCGGAGAAAAATCCCATTATCTCTTACCTAAAGATCACAGAATCAAACACAGATTCTCTTTATAGCATTCAACGATTTCTCAATAAAGAAAAACTCTCATCATTGAAAATGAACACGATAATACGAACGACTCAATAAACTCTTATCCCCCTAGTACTACATGCTACACAATAGCAAACCTTACGCCTTTTAAGGCCCCTGCAAACACCTTACAAAGCCCTAAAAACAATTTATAAAAAAACCTGACTGAGGAAATCCTCAGTCAGGCCAGACAATCTAGGGGATCCACGCGGGGGGGGGGGAGGAGGTTCCCCGATCGTCTTCTCGCATCAACCACTAAGATAGCCGATGCAATATTCTTGCTATGGAATAAAATGCTTTAAACAACAAGAAATTCTTATCATCTCCTCCGCAAAAAAACACAAAAGAATTATAAATTGTTTAAAAATGTTGAAATTTAGGCAAAAAAAATTCAAAAATGCCCCAATTTGAAGCAATTTTATTTCGGCAAGCATCAATCAGAATCTACCACCATTATAATTTTTATAATAATTTCTTTCACAACTCGGGTGATCATAATTAAAAAATAAGTAATCTGTATATATTCGCCCTATAAAAAATAGAATCAGCAGAATCACTAGCCCAGCAGCGATCACCACAAAAGAAAAACGTCGTCTTTAAGCCTTATACAATAAAAGCAGAAACACCTGTTCAAAAGAAAATATGAATTATTTAAATTAAAACAATTAATTAAAGAAAAAAGTCTTATCTATCTTCATGAAAATTTCTGAAAATGATCATTTAAAAATATTGTCAAATCTCTTACGCAACAACATCAATGAAAAATTTAAACAGCTTACAAAAAACGAAAACTCTGAAGGTATTTATTTCGAATCATGCACTATGATCACTTCCAATAACGATAAGCTATCTTAACAATAGCCAACAAATCCCTATGTGGTATCATAAAAAATGATTAAGCAGATATTTCCTTTTAAACTTTACCACTTAAACTGCCTTGCAAAATGATAAATAAAACAATTTTTATGTTCAAAAATTGCTATGCTACTTGTCACATATCAAGACATTGATTTTAATAATTATTGGTCATTTTACATATTAAATGACCGTTCCCGATCTTATAAGCGTCCCTTATTTTAAATCTTCTTATATGGAATCAATCAAACCCATACTATGGCCCATCATAAGTAAGATTGGCCTATGAATAAAAACGATAAAAAGGAATCAAAATATCTCCGATGAGCCCATTTTAAAGCAAGGACGACACAATATTGAAAACTGAAAATAGAATAATGATGCCAGCTTACAACTTTTATTTAAACTAAAGACCATGCCGCCCTATAAATTTTATGCTATTTCACCCACGAGCTGCGCCATAAGATGCGCGCGTCAACAAAAAAAGAAATCCACTTTTGGCAAGAAAAATGGACTTATTAATAACCTTCATGGCTTTTCATGGTAAAGAGATAGAAAACTTTAGTGTAATATGACGCTTTTCTTTCTTACTTTCCGCCACGGATTACCCACAAATCACCGCCAATTTGATTTTTATGAATATAATGCAAAGCATATATATGAATGCTTGTAAGAAGAAATAAAAGTAAAGCCAGATGTGTTATAATTATTGTTTCACAAAATGTTTTATAAAATTCGCTATATCTCTCTGATCCATAACCAATTTATGAGTGATTATATGATGTTATCTACTAAGCTTTTGTCTTTCTATGGCTTGTAAATCAACATATATTCCAAACATAACAGCATGTTTGAGACAAAGATCAAAGCGAATGAAAACCACGTTAAGCAGTCCCAGCTTTGATAGACCAAATTGGAAAAAAATATTGCATAGATCTGTTTGAGTCATCTCTGAAGCTAGAAGAGCGCCTCATTTTGAAAAGAATAGGAAAGAGTAGAAACCAGTTTCTATCTTTACCATCACATCACCCTTTAATGTCCTTTACGGCTTTCAAAAACATCCATATCTTTTAGCGCATTGCCCCACGTCTTTGCTTTTCTCATTCTTTAATGTTTTTCCCCATGAAAAACTCTAAGGCATTTCTCATCCATACCCTTAACCCTGTTTCACCCCATCTCTTGGTACTCTTAAAGAGATAACTTAAGATTAGGAACCACTATCTTTAACATGTATGAAGGTGCGAACCACCACCACATTATATTGCAACTGCTTTTACATTGAGAAAATGCGCGAAAGATCTATTTCCTCTTTCAAACGATTTTATTGACACAAAAAAACTCCTCTTGTAACAGACAAACAGACGCCTTTGGATTGTAAAATAAAAGGTTTGAAATAAAAAAATATTCTTGTATTCAAGACTCTTATTGGAGTTTTAAAAGATGAATGATCTTTTAAAATCAATTTATTGATTAATTAAAAATATGATATCAAGGCACCTTAAATAACAATCTTCATAGCCTTTCATCTATAAGAGTTCATTACACAGCCTCCACGCCCCTATGAAACACCAATATCCTCATATAAAAACATAATGCAAATATAAAAAATAATAACTTTTCAATGATTTAATAAAATTTCATCTCTGCACTATTCCTTGAGAAAAATCAGAGAATAAAGCACATTAACAAACGAGATTTATGCAAAATTGACTTGTTTATCTTTGATATCATCAACCAATAAACGGGGATCACGAGCAAGCCAAAGTGTCACCACACACTCCTCACTGTTTTCACTTTGTATAGGAGTAAGACAAATCGTTTGTTCTAAAACAAGTCCTGCATTTTTAAGCCATTGTTCTATTTGTAAAGCCGAAAATCCAAACCCCATATGCGCTTGATCAGAATGTGAAGATTCAGCTTTATGATAACCAAAATCCACAATCAATAAACGCCCATGAGGACGCAAAACACCTGATATTTTATGAAGAGCCATTTCAGGATTTTCAAGAAAATGTAAAACCCAATGAAGAATGACTAAATCAAAAGTTGTCTCTCCAACAGGCAAGTGCAAAACATCACGATCAAGCACGATTTCAATCGCATGCGTATAAAGATCAGAAAACAATTTTAAAACAAAATCTCCACCCATTCCAATATTTAGCATCGTCTGAAATGGCTTATCACCCACGATTTTAAGTAAAGCATTTTCCACACTGTGATCTACCATATAGGACGATCGTAAGAGATCCCATTGCGACATATTTTGTAAAAAATGCTTCTTCCTCGTTTTTTGACGCTGCTTTTTGACATCCTTCAAACGTTCTAAATCGTGCGCTAACAACACATCATGCTTTGGAAAAGCCGAAAAAATGCCCATCACAATATCTTTACCCCAAAAATCATGACAAAGCTTAAAATAAAGACAACCTCCCTTCTGATAACGCTCAATCAATCGTGCTTCGTACAATAAACATAAATATCGTGATATACACACTTGCGACTGGTCAAGGATAAAAATAAAATCAGCGATTGTTAAATCTTCATGATGCAAGAGCCTAAGAACACGTAAATGGTTTACTTCTGCTACCGCTTTCAGCAGCACAGTCATTGCATCTAAACTTGTACTTTTTTTCATAATTATCCCCTAAACCTTCCTATAAACATTTGTTTATAGAAAAAAAAGTCAAGCATAATGCGCATATTCTTATCTATTTCATTCCCGCCATTTTATCATCCTATGAAAAAAATAGGCTACTGTAAAAGATGAACAGATCTTATCTCATTACCCATAAATAATTATAACAATTTGATTTATAATGATTATTTATCATTTTTAACTTAAATAAAAGGCTAAATATCGTCATCTTTTCTCATTTCAAACCTATTCATGGTAAATCAATTAAACTATTCTCTTGCACCTCAGAAATGGCGGCCTATGGACAAAAACACAGAAAATAAGTGAAATGCCTCTTATAGCTATCTCAAAACAAAAATTATCCAACATTGGAAGAGAATAAATAATAGGATGGTTTCAGTTTGTAGCTTTAAATTAAAGACGCTAATGCTCAACGACCAGAGCATTTGTACAATGGCACTTTCTATGAAAGATTTCCCCTCTTCATGGCAATTTTACAAGCAAGAATAGTATATATCACAAATAGAATAGCTTTCTTTTCGTCATGGTCTCATAAAGAGCCTCTCCTCTTTCCCATGAATAAAAACTTCCACGGAATACACACGACATTATTGATGAAATCATAAACACAAAAACACACTATTTTCTCAATAAAGTTCCCATAAGATAAGAAATTCTAGCGTGTAAGAGGCTTATAATTTGCGTGCTTAGGGTTAAGGGCTTCACCCCCAAGACGGCGAACTTTATCAGCCTCATATTCAGCAAAATTACCTTCAAACCATTCCACATGGCCATCACCTTCAAAGGCTAAAATATGCGTTGCCAATCGATCAAGAAACATACGATCGTGCGATATGATCACGGCACAACCAGCAAAATTTTCTAATGCATCTTCCAATGCACCCAACGTTTCAGTATCAAGATCATTTGTCGGTTCATCAAGAAGAAGCACATTCCCCCCCTCTTTTAGAAGTTTCGCCAAATGGACACGATTGCGCTGCCCTCCTGATAAATTTGCCACCTTCTGCTGCTGATCGGCCCCCTTGAAATTAAAAGCCCCGCAATAAGCACGACTATTCATTTCATATTTGCCTAACTTAATAATGTCATTTCCACCAGAAATCTCCTCCCAAACAGTTTTATCACCCGCCAAAGAATCGCGACTCTGATCCACATAACTCATGTGAACTGTTTCACCAATCCGTATTTGGCCTGAATCGGGCTGTTCTTGTCCTGTCAACATTTTAAACAATGTCGACTTTCCCATACCATTAGCACCAATAACGCCGACAATGCCCCCAGCAGGAAGTTTAAAAGAGAGAGAATCAATCAACACACGTTCGCTATAAGCTTTAGAGAGATGATCAACTTCAATGACAACCTGTCCTAATCTTTCTCCAATAGGAATAATAATTTGCGCCTCTCCAGGACGACGTTCACGTGCCGCCTGAACCAACTCATCATAAGCTTTAATCCGCGCTTTTGACTTTGCTTGCCGCCCTTTTGGACTAGAAGCGATCCATTCTTGCTCACGTGATAAAGCACGTTGACGCGCAGCCTCTTCACGCCCCTCTTGAGCCAAACGCTTGGCTTTAGCCCCCAAATAAGCAGAATAGTTCCCCTCATAAGGGATACCTCTACCGCGATCTAACTCTAAAATCCAACCCGTAACATTATCGAGAAAATAACGATCATGGGTTATCAAAAGCACGGCGCCAGGATATTCACGCAGATGCCTTTCAAGCCAAGCTGTCGTTTCAGCATCTAAATGGTTTGTCGGTTCATCCAAAAGCAACAAATCAGGTTTTGACAAAAGCAATTTACAAAGCGCCACACGCCGCTTTTCACCACCCGAAAGTTTTATCACATCCCCCTCAGCTGGCGGACAACCAAGAGCAGCCATTGCCATTTCCACTTGACTTTCTAAATCCCAAAGATTCTGACTGTCAATAATATCCTGAAGCTGTGCACTTTCATCAGCCGTTTCCTCGCTATAATTCATCATCAATTCGTTATAACGCTCAAGAATGGCCTGTTTATCTGCAACACCTTCCATCACATTGCCACGCACATCTTTGCTTGCATCAAGCACAGGTTCTTGTGGTAGATAGCCACAACGTGCTCCTTCAGAAAGCCACGCTTCTCCCGTATATTCCTTATCTAGCCCAGCCATAATACGTAAAATAGTTGATTTACCCGCACCATTTGGCCCTAAAATACCGATCTTCGCATCTGGATAAAAAGACAAATGAATATTTTCTAAAATTTTTTTATTGCCGTAAGACTTGTTGAGTCCAGCCATATGGTAGATAAATTGACGTGCCATAAACTTCTCTTTATATTGTGCGATATTAAAGATTAGGATTTTGAAAAAACTGCTTTCGCTTTTTGAAACTGTACAGTAAATAGCGCTTACATCATCTCAAAAGCTTTTCACTTTAATATTGGTACATTTTTTTTAATCTCACAAGCCCCAGTATGGTTCTAAATGCAAAAAAACATCCCCTCAAGAAGCAAAAAGCAAATCTTTTTAGCTGTACCTGAAACATGTTATCAAACATTGCCCCTCTTTTCCATACCAGATATAACATTGTATTTTTATCGTATTAAACCAACCTATCAATGTAATATGGAACCAAAAAGAAAAGTAATTCTCTATGCACCTTCTTTTTTGGCTTTATGGGCTTTAACTTACGCAGTAAAAAATCCTTTCCTTTTTTCATCGATTTTTTGTTACGGGAAACAATGGACTTCACCCCTTGCTTTAATGTGGCTTAAATTACGTTTACAAAATGACCGCCGCCTTATGGGATCTGACGTCCCAAGCCCAATGATCATGAAGGCTTTGCGCCAACATGTCGCAACAAATGACTACAGTGCACTTCCCATTGGTACGTGGTTACACTTCGTAAAAAACTATAAAATGAATTGTAAAAACTTACCCGTCCCCCTCTTTTGGCTTGATAATTATAAAAATAAGATCAATATTCAACAAGTCATTTCAAAACTTCAAGACGAAATATAGCTTTTTTAAAATACGATAAAAGCTCACCTCCTATAGGAATAATATATTTATGGAAAAAAAAGCCTTACTCGTCATTGATGTTCAAAATGACTTCTTACCCGGTGGAGCACTTGCAGTACCACAAGGTGATGTTATTTTACCCGCCATCAATAATCTTATCAATCATTTTGACCACGTTATCTTAACCCAAGACTGGCACCCCAAAAACCACTGCAGCTTTGCTTCCTGCTATCCTGAAAAAAAGCCCTATGATACCACCAATCTTGACTATGGTCCTCAAATACTTTGGCCTGATCATTGCATACAAGGAACACAAGGAGCAGAATTTTATCCATCTCTCAGAGTGGAAAAGGCACAACTTATCCTTAGAAAAGGCTATAATCAAAAAATGGATAGCTATTCTGCTTTTCTTGAAAATGATCAAAAAACATCAACAGGTTTACAAGCTTATCTCAAAGAACACGGTTTTACCAAGCTCGTTATGTGTGGCTTAGCAACGGACTTTTGTGTTGGATTTTCCGCTCTTCACGCCATACAATGTGGTTTTAAAGTCAGTGTTTCATTAAATGCCTGCGCTGGTATTGATGTAAACGAATCCCTAAACACGATGCTTAAAACGATGAACGAAGCTGGTATAGAACTGTTAATGGTCTCCTAAAATATTGTTTTCTGACTACCTATTATAAAGCACTGATTTATAAGAAATACATTATTCTTTACATATTTAAGTGAGTTGTTACATATTTAAGTGAGAGACCAGAATAGGATAAAATTCTCTCATTTCAAACTTATTCATAATGAATAAACCATTTTACACATCACAACTAGGATAAATATGTAAATAAAAATCACTCAAGAAAGCAACAAAAATGCTTCTTATGAATCGTTAAATATAAAAGCTTTCATCGTACTGAAAGCGGGTAAAAGTATAGCGCCCGTTTGCACCTTGTATTTAAGTCAAAGCTATCCAAGAGATTTTAAATTATTCCCTTCATGGGAAGAATCATATCATAGCTTCAACTTTAAAATAAGGACACCAATAAGAAAGACTATAGCATTTTGTTTTGCATGAAAGTTCTCTTTTATTAAGGATATGCGATAAACAAAAGCATGAGAAAATATGAAGTTTTCATTACTTAAGAAGCAACATGTTTATCCAATTGACGACGCTTAAAACGAATCGAAGAATACAATGCCATTCCAATAATACAGACTCCCACAAGTCCTGTTAATACTTCAGGAACTGGTATAATCGTTTGCAGATACATAATCACGGCAAGAACTAAAATTGCATAAAAAGCACCATGCTCCAAATAACGATAATGCAACAATGTCCCTGACTCGACCAACATAATTGTCATAGAACGAACATAAAATGCACCGATACCAAGACCAATTGCGATAATAAAAAGGTTGTGTGAAAAAGCAAAAGCTCCAACCACACCATCGAAAGAAAAACTCGCATCAAGAACTTCTAAATAAAGGAACGCCCCTAGTCCCCCTTGAGCCACGCTCGTCAAAGTCTTTTTAGGAGCATCTAAGAGATGACCGACAACTTCAACACCTATAAAAGTCAAAAGCCCATAAAGGGCTGCTAATAAAAAAGTGACTTTATCTTCCGCAACAATCTGCCCTGACACGAATAAGATCAAAATCAAAACAATTGCAATATCAATCCCAACAAGCGCCCCAAACTTTTGAGCAGGTCTCTCTATAACATTAAGCCAATGCACCTCTTTTTCAGAATCAAAAAAATATTTTAAGCCAACCATCATAAGGAAAGTTCCTCCAAAAGCGGCAATTCCCATATGCGCATCGGTTAAGACTTCAGCATATAGATGTGGTTCCCCTATCGCTAATTTAACTGCCGCAATTGGATTAATTCCAACAGCAACGACAACCACCAACAAAGGAAAAACAATCCGCATCCCAAATACAGCAATCAAAATACCCCATATAAGAAAACGACGACGCCATAACGGATTCATTCTACTAAGAACACGTGCATTGATAATAGAATTATCAAAAGATAAAGAAATTTCCAAAACCCCTAAAACACAGCAAATAAAAAAATATTTAAGAAAACCAGTAATGCTTCCCGTTTCAAACCAACCAATAGCCCCTCCTAAAAAGACACCAATAATCGTGAAAAAAAAAGCAAAACCAAAATAGCGTAACAGGGCCATGATCATTCCTCAAAGTTTATTTTCTAATTCATCTACAGCAGACAAATAGTGCAAATCAAAAGCTTGTATCTCTTTAAAGTTGCATCTCTTAATGCAGAGGTGTATAGAATATATATGGTAAAGTTACATGAAAATTTTCTCAAAAAAAGCAAGAGACAAATGCAGTAAACAAAGAATTTTGTTTTGAGATGAATATTAATCGTCAATTACAATAAGTGAAAGATTGTTTTCTATCCATTAAAATAAAAAAATAAAGAAAAATTAAAACGATGAATATTGACATTATGTCATAGAATATTAATACATAGTGTGCTTTTATTATTTAATGATTTATACCATGATGATTTACCGAGGGAGATAATTCGTGGCACGTCCTGAAACTGAATCAAAAACCATATTTGGAAAACGTTTACGTTATGTACGTCTTGCTTTAGGCGATCCATCGCGTGAAACTTTAGCTAAAAGTTTTAGCATGACAAAAAATTCCATTGCTTTTTATGAGCGTGGAGAGAGAGAACCCAATCTTAGTGTCTTACAAACATACCGCACGTTATATGGTGTCAACATTAATTGGCTTTTAACCGGACAAGGAAAAATGTTTGACGCCGAATATACAAAAGGTGATTTTGACTGGAATTATTTTATTAAAAAAATTGAGGGGCTAGAAGAAACACTTGCCAATAGTGATCGTAATGAAAAACTAAATCAAGAAAAAATTGACAGCTCTTATGAAAAATTGCAGCAATATTTGTCAAGACAAGGTTTATCAAATGGCCTTAACCCTAAAACTGCAACTTCTCTGATCGATATGAAAGCCAAAATGGCTAATTCTTATACCCTTAGCTTATTCATTGATTTACTCATTCGAAGCGTATCCCAAAAAGAAGTTATAGCTAGTCAATAAACGTCTATTTCAAAAGAGAAAACAAGAAATAATTAAGAGCCACCAGTATGGAGAAAAGTATTTTTCCTTTATCCATGCTGGTGGAAGTTTGTGTGCTCTATAAAAGTTATACTATAAAAGAAAAATATTTTTATTGTAAATAAACGTATAGTGTCATTAAATTAAAAAAAATAATTTTATAGTATAAAATTCTCATTCATATCTTATTGACAAGAAATTTTTTCTTGTTAAAAGGATAATAGCTCTCATAGAAATTATTTTTTAAGGTCAGAAAATTTAAGGGGAATATATTGACGACTTCCTATAGAGACATACATTAGTATTCGTAAATGGGTTAGTTGAGTATTTATCCTGAAAATTATCAGCTATTTTATGAGGTGAGAAACATGTATTTTGAGGTGTTTCAAGGAGTTCACAATCAATGGTACTGGCGTTTAATCTCAGGAGATGCACAAAAAATTGCTTTTTCTAGTAAAGGGTATCCAACAAAACAAGATATCCTCATGAATATTGAACAAATCAAAGAAATTACCCATAAAGCTCTTATTAAAGAACTCCAGTCTTAACATTCTTCACCATTAAGATAAGAGTTCAGTTTGTATAATGGGATTTTGGGCTATGTTTTTGTAATGAATAAAAGTGACTGATTTTTTCTCAGTGAAAGAAATTTTTTTGTGTTACTTTTAATACGTGTAAGTGAAAGTTAAATTTTCGCAGGGTGTATGTTTATTTTCAAATATAATTGAGTTTTGATAGCATTTATCAAGCAGTAAATCCCTCAAGTCCTGTATTTTTCATAAAACAAACACCTATGAAGAGAAAACAAAGCATAATTTAGGAATGTAATTGCTTTTTCAGATATCAATATCTTTTACGTTCATCTTCCTATTCTGTATCGGATAATCATAACTGACTTATCGCCTTCGCCTTCATAAAAAACAAATATTTCTTTCTATTATCATGAAATTTTTTACGCCTATTCCTTGAAACTATCGCAGCATTATACCTAAAATCTAAAAGGAACGCGCAAAATTGTTTTCTACAATAATATAAATCACCATAACAATTGCTGGATCGTATAGATACCCTTTACTAATACCCCTAAGCTATAAACTGAGGCATCACCATAAACTTTTATTTTGACCGCCAACGACTAGCTTTCTATCAACTGTAACGATTTTATAAACTATAGAACAGAGTAAACTCGAATATTCTCTTCCTATACAATCTCTCCACGAACACTTATAATAGACTTCATGAAAGTCATGTCTCTCTCATTATTTCCAATCTTTCTAACACATCTCCAAATCTTTTAATGCATAAATTCGATACAAAATATGAATACAATCACTCTTTATCACCTTCAGATTTAAGCACTTTTTGATATTTCTTTTCGTTTTCTTCATATTGCTTAATTCGTTTTTTCAGTTTTTCAATTGCTTGATCGCGTCTTTTAATCACCATATTTTGCTCTCTAAGAACTCTATCTCGTTCTTCAGTCATCTTCATAGAATCCCTTAAAAACTCATGCTTTATCCTTCTGGATTCCTCTTTTAGAGCTTTAATTTGACTGCGATAATATAAAGCAAACCGAAATATAAACCCGCTGAACAACAAAACAACGATCATTGCTCCCAATAAAATTTCGTTTATACTCATTTTGATCTCCTCTCATTGCCGCTCAAGTGATCATCTTAAGCAATTTATTTTGTTTCATTCTCTATCAAAAAAGAAGGCAATAAACTCCATATTCCAAGTGCGAATAATCACCCTCGGCATTCGTATTTTCTCCATTAAAACATTGATAAATGACGCAAAAAACACCCTGAAAGCGGCTAAATCCACACGCCCACACCAATTATTTGCGACATATTTATTGATCCAAAATATAAAAAATAAGGGACTTCCAACAAAACGAACAACGTGATAAAATCAATACACGCCTTCCCCGAAACATTCCCATTTTCCTCTTTTACGCCATATGGAATATGGCTGTATGTGGAATTTTTTTCATTATTACAAAGATCTTCAGCGTCACAAAGCACAGCTTTTCTGTAAAGTTTTACCTTCCCACAAATCTTTACATCACCGCAAACCAAAACATTATTATAAACACGAGCCTTTCTATAATCAAAAGTATTACGACAAACTTCAATATATTGAGCATTCAAAATTTGACCCAAAACGACTACATTAGTGTAAACATATGCCTCTCCACTCATATTCAAATGACAATAAAGTCCTCCCCTCTCATAAACATGCAAATTCTTGTCCCCCCTAGACGACCATATATTAGCGCATTGCCATAAACAAAAATATCCTCAAAAACACAGACTTTATTATAAACCGTCGTGTCATCAAAAGCACACCCATCCTCATAGAAGCATTGGTCGCGGATATCCCATTCCAGCAAACAACCACCTTCATGCTTCAAATTATTTTTGTGTTCTATAAAAACACCAAAATCATTTTTTTTGATATTTCTAAAGTTTTTTAACGTACACATACGACATACCATCTGATAGTGACCTAATTTATTACAATAAAAAAGAAATGAGCATTTTAAACTTATGAATTTATGTTTTTTTCTACAACCACAATCTTGTCTCTTGAGACTGTAAAGCTTCGTTATATGCTCCCATACCGACTTAACGCAGAATTTTTTACAAATGCTGATGTTGGGGTATATCTTGATTTATAATGCTGCTACGTATACTATCACAGCGAAATCTCATGAACACACGCGTGCGTATCACTGTTTCTGGTAGACGCAGTGATTTCTCTACAACCGTGAAACTAAGGAACCATTTTTATTGATTCGAATCTAAAAGTGTATGGGGACATTTTGTTATTAGTTAAAAACAACTCTATATGCTTCATTAGCGAAGAGCTACGCATGGATATTTTCACGCTCCTTGTATCATATATTCTGGATTCGCGATGCAATATTAACGCTATAGCGTAAATGTGTAAAGGTCTAAAAATGACAAAGACTGAAAAAGATTGGTTCCAACGCTTAATTGAATTAATAAAGAGTGACGGACGAACGATGATCGAAATAAGCAGAGCAGCAGGCTGTGGACAAAACTATGTCCAACAAATGATAAAAGGAGGAAAGAGACCTTCAGTCGATAAACTTATGGCTATTCTAAATACACTCGGAAATGCTAGCGCCATATATGTCATAACCGGCTTCAATATCTCCGATGAAGACTTAAAACTTATAGCTTTGATTTCGTCTGGAGATAAAAAGAAGATTGAAGCTTTAAATGTTCTGTTGAATGAGGAGCAGTTGTAGAATTTTCTACTCTATCCAATATCGCTTGCTTTTGAGACGTCGATAAAGACTCCCATTTCACAATAATATCCGATAAAGCCGCCTCAAATTTTTCATCATTCTTCATAGTCATACTCCATATTGTCAAACTATATAACGCTAAAGCGTTTAAACATATCTCATACCTTAGAAAAAAATATTTGCAATAGGCAGTATGGAAGCAATTGTGTACAAACTTATTTTATGAAATCAGATAAAATTCTATGAGTTATGTACCATGATGAAACAGAAAGCATCGCTCGATCCAGACCTTCTTATGAAAATTGGTATGATCTATCAACAACGCGAATAATGTTACGCAAATCTTGTGATTCGGGCCAATAACAAATTAGTGTGAAAATATCTCTGAAGATACTCCTGAACTCTTTATAAGAGAACACGAAAAAGCTTATTTCAAAAGAAATAATATATCACAATTTTATTCTACATAGCACCATCTATGTTTTTTAAACAATATTGCAAAGCAAGGATATAACAATGTTATAGGAATAAGTTCTTATAAACAGCCGCGTCCCCTAAAACCCTGTAATGCATTTACAAGGCAACCTCCCCTCTAAAAACACTTTTTAAATACTGATTCGTTATCATGAATAAAAATGGCGATGTTTAAAAAAATAAAATAAATCATCACTCATGATCTCCGTACGTAAATTGTATGTAGATTTACAACAAGGAAAAAATTTTCTCACGTAAATGAAAAATGATTATCTTCGAAGAAGAAGAGTACTTTTCCAACAAGAAATCACTTCCCCTGCCAATTATTTTGCAGAAAAGAGAAAACTCTTTTCACAATCAATAGGAAAAAATTTTAGCAATACCAAAAAAGAGCAAGTTTTACCGAAATACTGCCAATGCTTTATGAGCGTAAAATCAAAAAAAGACCTTGTGACTTCAATAACAATTTGAATGACATAAGAAATATAATTTGAGCATTAGGTAGAAAACGCACAATGGTAAAGAGGTACCATTTTAATGAACTTTCCAATATTGCAGAAAATATTCTTACAGAATAATAAAACACCTATCACAGTAAAATTTGGATAACATAAGGCACCACCCACAATCCCTCAATTGGGATCTCAAAGGACGATTGATCAAATTCTTTTTAGAAAACACTCCACCGCCCCTATAAACAATACGTTTCAAAAATCAGAAAAAACTTTTTTCATGAAAAAAATATCAACAAATATTACTATGATTACGCCCATAACTCCTATGAAGGTCTATAGATCATATCCTTTCATATACAATATTTTATCATGATGATGTTATTCGAACATCTCAAAATCGTAAAGATCATTCAAAGAAAGCGGGTTCACACTCACCATTTTTCGGGATGTTTGTTATAAACGCGCACAACGTTTAGCATTGATTCTATTGAGGGCAGTCCATTTGGCAGAACAAGCACAAATAAACTCATCTCATGAAAATATTAAGCCCTTGTTATGAAGAACATCACACAGAAAAAATAAAAAACAACGTATGAATTAAAAACGTAAACAGAAACACATATCAAATTAATCCAGATGCTCTAATGTTGCAAATGAAAGCATTTCTTTGATGAGACTAAAAAGTATATCATCACTTTATATATTAAAATGACTGATAGAAAAACACTGCAAAAAAATGACAAAAGAATTTAGAACAAACGGAGAAATAAGCCAAAAGAACGAAGGATGTAGAATCCCCAAACTTTTACTAAACTAATCATTTTCCTATTGGACAATTCCCTATTGGTGGGCCCGGAGGGACTCGAACCCCCAACCAAGCGGTTATGAGCCGCTGGCTCTAACCAATTGAGCTACAGGCCCCACACAGGTGGTCTCTCTCTAAACTAAAATGCTCTATGATACAAGAGCTGACTTAGATTATAACCCATCTTTTTCTCTTTTCTATTGGTTTTTTTTCTAATGCCCTAATTTCTTTACAAGAACTCTCAAAAATGAGAGAGTAATAATGACAAATGAAAAGGAATAGATATGATAGAAAAGAAAATTCAACCACTGAAGAGTTTTTTGGTTAAAATAGCTCTATTAACATTCACACTCTTAGCCGCTTCATTGACTGTCGTACATGCTTATGCTGAAGAAAATAAAAGAGATGCAACGATTACAGTGACTGCAATCGGAGAAAGTCCAGCTGCACCGGATATGGCAATTATTAATCTTGCCGTTATTACGGATGACAAAACGGCTCAAAAAGCATTAGCTTCCAATAATAAATCTATGAATGATATTATAAATGCCTTTAAAAATAATGGCATCCACGCAAATGATTTACAAACATCAGGTTTATCTATTTATCAGTCGTCCCACGAAAAAAAGAATAATGAAAAACTCTATCACGTTTCAAATTCTTTAACTGTACGCATTCGTGATCTTAGCAATGCTGGTAAAATCTTTGATCAAGCCATGGCACTGGGAATTAATTCAGTGAATGGTATTACTTTTACCAACGCAGATACAAAGCCATTTTATCAAGAAGCACGTAAAAAAGCCATTACTGAAGCCATTGAAAAAGCGCAAACAATAGCACAAGCTGCCGACTTAAAATTAGGAAAAATTATTGAAATCAATGAAAAAGATGATTACTACCGCCCAACACCGCGTCTCATGAGTAGAGCAGCAGATGCAAGCTACGCAGATACAAATTTTGCAGGGGGTGAATTAAATTATAATGTGAGTGTCACTGTCGTCTTTGCGATCGATTAAAACACCAACCATTGTATAAAATACTCATATCACTGGCCTTCACATAGAAGACCAGTAATATGAGTGAGATAATCTTCTTCAGATGATAATTCGTCTTCGTAGATCTCTATATATCCACGAGCAGAAATATATGCTTTATGCACCGTTTGACAATCTCCTGATACCAATGGATGCCACCATGGGAGATCTTTTCCTTCATAAATTAATTTATAAGCGCAACTTTCTGGAAGCCAACGCACCGTTTTAACGGTTGTAATGTCTAACGATATACAATCTGGTACAATTGATTTACGATGACCATAGTCTCGACACTGGCAAGTTTCCCCATCTAAAAGACGACAAGCAATACTGGTTGCATAAAGATCACCCGTATCATCATCCTCAACTTTGTGGAGACAACAACGACCACAGCCATCACAAAGACTCTCCCACTCAGCGAAGGAAAATTCTTCTAATTTTTTTACTTTCCAAAAAGGAAGTTCTCCACTCATAAACTCAGGCACACCTTTTTTAATGAAGACGATCGATAAAAAAGAAAAAAGAAAAAATTTCTATAAATTCATCTATTTCTGTCTCTTAAAAAGATTCAACTCAATGCGTATTTCATACAATTTTCTTAAAATCTATCTGAAGAAAAAGCGAATATTCAAAAAATAGCGCATATAAATGAACATAATCTATTGAAAAATTCCTTTGTCAATCGACAAAGAATAAAATGCGTCACCTAAAATGATAAAATAATTCTGCAAAGAATAACCTTTCTCATCAAAAAGACAGTACGCTGCACTATAAGTTTATTCTTGAGATATCCCATCTCTTAAAAAAAAACGACTCTAGGCAAAATAATATTTTATCGTTCATTTCTTGAAAGCCCCTCCTTTACTCTCTACTCCATAACTACCCTTTGCCCTATATCTGTTCTTTTGAGACCGAGAGAAGTACAAAGCGCCAAAGCTACGAAAAACGTTAAATATCGCAAACTTTCTAGATTATTCAAAGTCTTCCCATTTTTTTCTTAAAAAAAGCATCCAAGTATACAAGCCCCCCTCCATGAAGAAGAAAGAGGGAACAATTAAAATGCGCCAATTCTTTTATTTAAGAATCGAGAAAACTGCGCAATTTTCGTGAGCGGCTAGGATGCTTCAATTTACGAAGTGCCTTTGCTTCAATCTGACGAATACGTTCTCTTGTAACTGAGAACTGTTGTCCTACTTCTTCCAAAGTGTGATCTGTATTCATCCCTATCCCGAAACGCATCCGCAAAACACGTTCTTCCCGTGGTGTTAATGAAGCAAGAACACGTGTTGTTGTATCACGCAGATTAGCCTGGATAGCAGCATCAATAGGTAATAATGCATTCCTATCCTCAATAAAATCACCCAAATGGGAATCATCTTCATCACCAACAGGCGTCTCGAGTGAAATAGGCTCTTTTGCAATTTTAAGAACCTTTCTCACTTTTTCTAACGGCATAGAAAGCTTGCTAGATAATTCTTCTGGTGTTGGCTCTCGTCCAATTTCATGGAGAATCTGACGTGAGGTACGAACGATTTTGTTAATTGTTTCAATCATATGAACAGGAATACGAATAGTGCGTGCCTGATCCGCAATTGAACGCGTAATGGCCTGACGAATCCACCATGTTGCATAAGTTGAAAACTTGTAGCCGCGTCGATATTCAAACTTATCCACAGCCTTCATCAAACCGATATTGCCCTCTTGAATAAGATCAAGAAACTGCAAACCACGATTAGTGTATTTTTTTGCAATTGAAATGACAAGACGTAAATTAGATTCGACCATCTCCTTTTTCGCAATGGTTGATTCACGTTCACCTTTCTGCACCTGCATAACAATCCGACGAAATTCACCAATCGAAATAGCCGTTTCTTGCGCAAGATTTTGTATTTCACTCCGCAATTTTTGAATTTCTTTTGCTTCACGCATTGAAAATTCTTTCCAACCCGGCGCAGGCAAAGTGGCAATATAATTCATCCAATCTGCATCCAACTCACGTCCTTGGTATTCTCTTAAAAAATCCTCATGGCCAATGCCATAACTGTTAGCGATTCGTTTCAGCTTACCTTCATTATGAATCAATCTCTTATTGATGTCATAAAGCTGTTCAACCAAAGCTTCGATACGATTTTGGTTCAAAGAGAGAGATTTCACTGCTTGAATTAACTCACCCTTTAATTGAATATATTTTTTCTTTTGAGAAGCTGTAAGAGCCCCCTCTTTACGCTCTGCCAAACTGCTTTCAACATGCTGATCTTGTAATTTGCGTAATTTTACATAGGTTTGAGCAATAAAATCCAATGTTTCCATAACTTGAGGACAAAGCTCATTTTCCATTGCTGCAAGGGATAAATTAACATCATCATCGTCTTCTTCATCATCTTCTTCAATGCTTCTTTCTGCTACATTTTCCCCCATATTACGTATACCAGAAGACATCTTTTCTTCTTTTATCTTATCAACTTCACTTCGCTCAATCACAGGAGCCTGCTTTGCTTCTGGACCCGCATAAGTTGTTTCAAGATCAATAATTTCACGAAGAAGAATACGCTGTTCTTTTAACTCATCACGCCAAATAATCAGAGCCTGAAAAGTCAAAGGACTCTCACAAAGTCCCGCAATCATTGTCTCACGCCCTGCTTCAATACGCTTAGCAATGGCAATTTCGCCTTCCCGTGAAAGAAGCTCAACAGCTCCCATCTCACGTAAATACATACGCACCGGATCATCCGTACGATCTGTTACTTCGCGCTTATTCGTTGTCGTTGCAAGTGCGTGGCTAGAGGCCTCTACTAAGTCACCCCCTTCTACCGTAACTTCGTCTTCATAATTTTCAGACTCAACTTCATCCTCATCATCGACAACATTAACCCCCATCTCAGAGAACATCGCCAAGATATCTTCAATTTGTTCAGATGTAACCTCATCAGAAGGAAGAACGGCATTGAGTTCATCCATCGTTACGTAACCATTTTTTTTGGCAAGTTTAATCATTTTCTTGATGGCATCATCAGAAAAATCAAGAAGAGGACTATCCAAACTCGCTTGGCTTGTTACTTCCGCATTATCTTTCTGTTTAACCTTTGTTGCCATACCATAACTCCACTCGATCACTTCATAGTTTCCATGTGACCAGCTTTTTTGTTCTCACTTATAATCAACCAATAGTTTCTCCTATATACTTCCTTTTAAGAGATTACTATTGGAAAGAATACATTTCGTATACGCCCTGATATCCAGATAAACCTGACATCCAGACAAAAACGCGGGAAAACTCCAGAAGTTTCCCCGACACCTCTCAGCCCTTCTGAGATAATCTCTGCACCCTATCGTAAGAACCAATTTCCCGCTTTTCCTAAAATTTATTCTAAAATTTAATTGTCATCTTTATAAAAATGTCACTCTACATAAACTTCCTCATCTAAAATTTAAGTGACTGATTCGCATTAAAAAAGCGAATCATTTTATCGTATCTTGTGTATTCCCGTCTATTTTTTCATCCAACCAACTTCCAAACCCTTCAATTAATGCTTCTGTTGCCTGCATCTGCTCCAGCTCATTTTTTATCTCCCGAAGGAGATCAAAAACCTCACTCTTAGGATTTTCTACAAGTTGCTCTTCAATATCCTGTAACCTCTTATGTAGGTGGTGTTCCTGAAGATGCAAGTAGACAGCTTGTTTTAATATAGCTCGTGCATCTTCGATAGAAGCTCCCCCAAAGATAATACGCATACCAATATTTTGCACAAGCTGTTTCATACGCTCTAATAGAGCCTTTTGCCCTCTTTTTTCTAAGAACGCAACCATTGTCTCTTTATCATGGAGCGTCTGCTCTCCAAGAATTTCCAACATCGTTTGGTGAAAACAGATCAATTGTGTATTTTTTAATTCTAATTCAGAGAGAATCTCAAAATTTTCATGCCATAACTCAGGATAGTAAGCTAAAGTGAGTAAAATCACAGCTTCACGTAAAGGAATAGCTTGCGAAGAATTTCGTACTATTTCAGAATTTGCTAACAGAGAAAAGGATTGATCTTTAAAGAATCTATTGGGTGAAGTCTGTTCATATCGCCCTCCCCCTTTCTTTTTTGAAAAAGAGGGACGAAAAAAATCAAAAAGGCGTTTTTTTACATCTTGCAAATAATAACGACGGACATCTTCATCCTTAATTGTAAAAATTTGTTGTTTGAGTTGTTTTTCGAGTGTCGCTCGTGTCTCTGGAGTTTCAAAATTCTTTCCATAGGTAGCACGCCACCATAAAAGCTCAATCAAAGGAATTGCTTTTTGCAAAAAAGAAGAAAAAAGCTGTGCACCACCAGCACAAACAATTTCATCAGGATCTTTTCCTTGTGGCAACAAAACAAAGCGGACACAAACCCCAACCTTTAAAAGAGGCAATACCCGATCAGCAACGCGAAAAGCAGCCTTTAAACCAGCATCATCACCATCAAAACACAAAATGGGCTCTTTGCCTATCTGCCATAAAAGCTCAATTTGTGCTTCCGTTAATGCTGTCCCTAAGGGCGCGACAACACCCTCAAAACCGACTTTAGTCAATGCAATGACATCCATATACCCCTCGACAACAAGAAGTGAATGAATTTTTTCATCGCCAACAAAGCGACTATTTTTGCGAGCCGCTGCCGCATTATACAGTATATTTCCTTTATGAAATAGAACTGTTTCAGGACTGTTGAGATATTTTGCTCGTGTCTCTTTCTCTAATGCACGCCCTCCGAAAGCCACCACACGTCCGCGCAAATCTTCGATAGGAAACATAATGCGATTTCTAAATCGGTCATAAGAATCCGTGCTCTCCTCATGCACCGTGAGAAGTCCACATTCTTCCATTTGCTTTATTGAAATACCCCGTGCACTTAAAGCCTCTTTCAAAGCTGTACGCCTCACCGGTGCAAAACCAATTCGAAAACGCTCTATAAGCTTTTGCGTAACACCACGTGCATCCAGATAACGACAAGCCTGCGCACCTCCTTTCTCGCGTAAATGATATTGAAAAAAGTCTGTAGCAATTTTCATCACATCATAAAGGTCCGCTTTTTCCATTTGACGTTGATGACTTTGTGGATCCCAAACGGGAAGTTTCATTCCCGCAAAATCAGCCAAACGCTCAACACTTTCTGAAAAGTTCAATCCATCAAGCTCGCACAGGAAGGTAAAAATATCTCCGCTTACACCACAACCAAAACAATAATAACGCCCTTTATGATCATCACAATGAAAACTAGGCGTTTTCTCACCATGAAATGGACAACAACACCAAAAATCTCCCCGTGAAGGCTTACTTTTTCGCGTGTCAAAGTCCACCCGTTGACCAATCACTGTTGAAATTGGAAGTCTGCTACGCAGTTCATTAAGGAAATCAGGCGGAAAACGCATTATCTCTCACAGAGTTTTAAAATTCTTTTTTGCATATTTAACGACTTTAGAGCATAATTCCAAGACTTCCTCTTAATCAGTTGTAAAATTTTAATCTCTCAACTGCCTATAATTTTAAAAATGGAGAGTAAAAAAGTGATCGAATTTATTGTTCAATATCCGTGGTTAGAAGCTATTTCTTGGCTTATTATTCTTACTATAGTGGCCCTTTTAATCAACTTTGTAGGACGAAAATTACTCATTCACGGAGCAAAAAAGCTCTCTTCTTTCCTCCCCAAGAATACAACGACTGATATTAAAAATGCTATTCAATACCTAGCGAATATTATTTCAGCTTTTATTCTTTCAGTCGGTGTTAATTTCATACCAACATTACCCGATGCATTCAGCACTGTCATCGATAATGTTGCCAACGCTTTCATTATCTTTTTTGTTGTTCTAACAATTTCTGCCAGTCTCAATATCATTAACATCCTTTACGAACAACGACCAACAGCACGACTAAAACCAATAAAAGGTTATATTCAAATTGCTAAAATTGCACTTTTTGCGATTGCGGCAGTTTTAATGGTCGCCACATTAATTGACCGCTCTCCTCTTATTCTCTTCTCCGGTCTTGGTGCAATGGCCGCGGTTCTCATGTTAATTTTTCAAGATACACTTCTTTCTCTCGTTGCCGGCATTCAAATTTCATCCACCGATATGGTTCGTGTTGGCGATTGGATTGAAATTCCCAATCTCGGTGCTGATGGTGATGTTATTGAAATTGCCCTTCATACTGTTAAAGTTCAAAATTTTGACAACACCATCACTTCAGTTCCTATCCGTAAGCTTGTAACCGACCCTTTTAAAAATTGGCGTGGAATGCAAGAATCAGGTGGCAGACGCATCAAACGTTCCCTTTTTATTGATCAATCCAGTATCCATTTTCTCACAGAAGAAGAACAAAAATATCTTTCCCGATTTAATTTATTAGAAGATTATTTTACGCAAAAAATAGCAGAAATTAATCAATGGAATGCTCAATTAGATAAAAACCATGATGTTTTAGCCAATACGCGTCGTTTAACCAATATTGGAACTTTTCGTGCTTATGTTTTTGCTTATCTACAACAGCATCTCAACATCAACCCCAATATGACCTTTATGGCCCGACAACTACCCCCTACAGAAAATGGTTTACCCTTGGAAATCTATTGCTTTACAAACACCACCGTTTGGCTAGACTATGAACAAATTCAAGGTGATATTTTTGACCACCTTTACTCCATTCTTCCCTTTTTTGGTCTAAAGGTTTTTCAAAATCCAAGCGGTTATGATTTTAATCAAGTATTAAAAGCAAAAGCAAAGTAAAAACAATCAACTTTAATTGATCAATTTTGAGTTAACCCTATTCATAAACAAAAGAGAAAGAAAAAGTATCATGAATGGCTCATTGGTGCTCCTCCATCTTGCTGGCGCTGTTTCTTTACTTCTCTGGGCCACACGCATGGTACGCACAGGAATTGAACGCGCCTATGGTGACAGGCTTAAATATAACATGCGTCACGTCATTTCAAAACCATTGTTTGCTGTAAGTTTTGGGCTTTTTACAGCGATGATTTTACAGAGTTCTACAGCCATAACACTCCTTGTTGGTTCTTTCGTTGAATCTGGTTTTGTCTCTGGAGTAGCGGGACTTATGGCTGTACGTGGAGGAGAATTAGGATCAGCACTCGTTATCAAAATTCTCACCTACGATCTCACACTTATTGTGCCCCTTTGTCTTTTAATAGGCACTTGTATCTTCATGACAACGGAAAAACGTGAGTGGCGCCAAATAGGACGTATTGTCATCGGTATTGGTCTTTTGATTTTGTCTTTACAAATGATAAGTACAGCAACAGAACCTTTACGGGATAGCGAAATTTTACCGAGCATCATTCGTTATCTTTCAACCGATCCTGTTTCAACTTTTTTGTTGGCTGCGGCTTTAACTTACCTCTTACATTCATCCATTGCAGGAATCATTTTGCTGGTTAATTTTGCCAACTATGACCTTATCCATACGCAACTTTGCGTTGTTATGGTTCTTGGTGTCAATTTCGGTTCTTCTCTTATAGCTCCCCTTTTAACACGCAACGCTTCTCCGAACACCCGTCTCGTTCCCTTGGGAAATTTACTCATGCGTGGAGCCGGTTCAATCCTTGTGCTGATCTTATTTCTGGCTTTTCAACCACCCATCACATGGCTTGGCAATAACGCCCCTACGCAAGTGATCAACGCCCATATCGTTTTTAATGTTTTCATTCTCCTAGCTGGAATACCGCTTTCAAAATGGGTTTTAAAATTAACCACTCAAATCGTTCATATGAGTACAAAAAAAACACAAGCTGATAAAACGCTTAATTTATCGGATCAAACAGCCCTTGATGATAGCGTTCTTGAACGCCCAGCTCTAGCGCTCTCGAATGTCATGCGTGAGGTTATTCATATTTGTGATCTTGTCGACATCATGCTAGAAAAAATCATGGGACTTTATGAAAAGCCTGATCCCAATATTATTGCTGAACTCAATCAACTAAATACCATATTGGACAAAAAACATATCGCCATAAAACTTTATCTTGCACGATTAGCGGGACAAAAATTATCAGATGAAGAAGCTCTTCAAACGCAAGAACTTCTAGGCGCCTGTATAAAATTAGACCAAGCAGGCGATATCATTATTCATAATATGCTGATGCTGGTTAAAAAGAAACAACAAAAAAATCTAAAGTTCAGCAGCGAAGGCTGGAATGATCTTCTTCGTTTCCATGCCATTGTACTGGCCAACGCGCATATTGCATTTAATGTTCTCGTCTCCCGTGACACGCACACGGCACATCTATTGGTTCAAAAAAAAGATCAACTACGAAGCTTAGAAAAAGAAATGAGTTTAAAACATTTTAAACGCTTACGTGAAGGAGATCTCAAAAATGTAGAATCATCCAGTCTTCATCTTGATACTGTCCGCGACCTCAAACAAATTAACTCTCTGTTGACCTCAATGATCTACCCTATTTTAGAAGAACAGGGACTTCTTCAAAGTTCGCGCCTACGCAATCCTGCTGAAGAACAGACAGAAAAACCTTAAACTTTTAAAATAAAACAAACAAAAAATACATCACATCAATGATTCAATTTTGAACATTCAAATATCTTGCCTAACATATTGATTTAATAAAAATATTTTTATGACGATTTAAATGAGCTCTCTTCAATAGCGTAAATTTCTTTCATTTTTCATTTATTCATAATGAATTCCTAAAAATCATTTGCTTCCTCTTCTACAAGCTGTTCGGCCATGTAGAATAAAGTTTTTACAGAAAGAAGTCCTCACTATTTCAAAGGAAAAACTGTTAAATATACCAAAAACTATTAGCCATATAAAGCAACATATTAATTTATAATGATTAATTTACTTTTCATATTGAATGAGACACCCGAATATCATAAGATTCTCTCATTTCAAGCATGTTCTATGTTAACAATCCAAACTATATGCTTGCACGGTACAAGTAGGGAATTCTGCGTGGAGTGAAACTACACAAGAAGATATACAAGAAAGGACTTAAAAGGCCTCTTATAAAACGTCTTAAGAACCAAGAACTGTGCAACATTCGGGGCAAGTGTGTGATGGTGCTGGCTTGTTTTTTATGAAGCCTAAAGTGGGATGCTCAATGAATTTACCACCCTTCACGGACGCCATCGTAAAAATGAGGCTTGGGAGCATTAAGAGAGACCTCTATAGGAGATGACTAAAAATATGATAATGTCAACCTAAATTCACCTTGTAAAAAAGCTACCACTTCACAGCAGCAGAAAAATAAAGAAATATCCGATAAAGAATGCGAAACCCCACCCAATTGTAACGTTTATGTCCATAAACATTTGTATCAATATTTGTAGAGATTGAACTTATACAGCATTTTATAACGCATTAGCAAAACAGTTTTAATCTCAGTTCAAAAAATATTGATATCAATCTGCAAACTCCAAATCTTTAATATCCATTTGATTTATTGTTTTAATCACAATTATTTTTTTTCAAAACTTGGGAAAGAAAGATAGTTAAAAAAGCTGACAAATACACTTTATGCATTCTTAAAGTATCTTTACAAATATTTTCTTTTTTAATTCATGTTTTTCAATTAAATAATTTATTTATAATTAAAATTTGTTATATATATTTAGACTTATTAAATATTATAATTATAGTAATATGAATATTAGTTTAATATACAGGAAAGTAATAAGTAAAATCTCTAACAAAAATATCCTTTCCACTGGGTAAAAAGGAATAAACCTTGATCTTTACAAAGTTTACTCTAGTTACAATCTAGATTCAGGCAAAGGAGAGTATCATGGAAAATGCAAACATCGGTTGGATTGCAGCTATTGTTATCGGCGGGGTTGCAGGTTGGGCTGCACAGTATATTATGAAAAGCCAAACAGGGATATTGATAAATATTATCTTAGGGATTATTGGTGCTGCGTTAGCGAGCTTCCTTTTTAGTCTTTTAGGCGTAAATTTTGCTGGTTGGCTCGGTTATCTTATTTCAGGTTTTATAGGAGCCTGTATTCTTATATGGATAGGACAAAAAATTCGATCTTAGGGCATTTATTGCTTCAATCACCTTTTGGTGTTCAATAAAACAACTGGAATATTTTGAAATATTTCTCCCTAACGCGTTGACACCATTTTTGGTATGATGGTGAGATGTTTAAGTCATGATTTCTGTCATGCACCATCATGCATTTTAACGAAAAGCAGTAGAACATTTATAATGCACCCTTCCATATCTATATAAGCCTACGCAGATCAGGAGGGGTGTATGCATTATTTTACTGAAATACGAACTTATTTTTGTCCCGTATTTTTGGACCAAACGTGCAAATCCAGCTCATCGCACTGTCATAGCAATCTACAAGATTACAAAACCAATCGTGATGTTAAAGATCCTACCGCATAACACTTAACGCCTATACACTTCATCAATAAGACCATTTTTACTGAAAAACCCGAAGAGCTCTTTTGCATTCTTCAAAGATAAAGATAGGAAGTAAGCGTAAAATAAATACTATAAAGTTTATATGATCCATTTTTCTTTTTTATATTTATTATTATTTATAAATTAAAGGTATATAAAGCATTTAATATAAAAATATAAATAATGATGTATTCTTTTAAATTGTTTTTTACAATGAATCTATATTTAGACTATGAATATAATTCAAAAGACAATCTAAATAATTTTAGCAGAAGATATCTTTATTATAATAAGTTAATTATTACATAAAATAAAATACTATAAGCTATTTTAATTTTTTCCAAAATGCATTCTTATGAAACTCTGTCTTATAAAAAATACGATCACTTTTCCATCTCAATTCAAAAAGTTTGAGTATCTCACTTTCTAAACTATAAGGGCTTTACTCCTCTTAAAATTTCCTCTTTAATATCGTCTAACATAGATGAACTCTTCATCACTTTTTCATATGCGTTACAAACGAATGTTAAAGCGCGAGATACCCTACCCATTCCCCTCGTACTATCAAGAAAATTCTATAAAGTATTATGGGAAAGTGCTTTAGATAAAGCATAATAGATTATTTTGCTCTTTTAATGAAAATAACTCTATAATCTATTTTCCGCCTCTCTTCTTTTAAAGATCTTTTCTCTCGATTTTCCCTTTGATATTGTCCTGTTAAAATCTTGCTGCTTTTATACGCCTGTATTACAATAGAGCTATCTCTTTAGCTCACTTAGCATAACATATGGAATAGGATTTTAGATGTGGAGTAAAATGATGTCTGATCTTGAAGATTCCATCTTACCACCTCTGAAATGGTTCTCTGATCAAAATCTTCCCGTACCAGAAAACATTCGCGATTGGCTCATGGAATCGGGCTCGATGACGCTTCGATTAAAAAAATACTGCACCTGCCTCCAAGTTCAACGACGACGCGAATGTTTTATTACGCGAGATAAATTAAAAGAAGAAGCAGAACATCTCCCCAAAAGTGCTCGTTATTGGCTACGCGAAGTCATATTAATGGGAGATAATAAACCTTGGCTCCTCGGACGCACTGTCATCCCACAAGAAACCCTTCTACACAATCAAGCCTTGATGCATTTAGGAACGACCCCCTTAGGACACTATTTATTTAATAGTGGCAACCTAACCCGCGATTACATTCATATCGGCCAACAAGACGCGCTATGGGCACGCCGTTCCCGTTTGCGGTTAACGGGTAAGCCGTTGTTGCTAACTGAACTGTTTTTACCAAATTCACCACTATATCTCCACCATAAATAGAGGATATTCATTTTATTCTGCATAATGTCTAGATTTTGCATAACTTTAAAGGAGTATCTGAGAAAGTAATTTTCAAAATCATCTCAAAATAAATGACAAACAAAGACTTCTGTTCGAAATACCTCTTTATCCCCGCTTAAAAATGTTCCCCATTTAAAAAAGCATTTTCAAGTTCTGCTTTCTTTATCCCAATCATGAAAACCAGTGCTTGAATTAAGCAGAGACACACCATATTGATAAGATCATCTGCATTTAAACTTCTTGCCGAATAATCTACCATTCTTGGAAAATAACGGCAACTTTTTATCAAAGAAACGCTTTGAATCATCAAAAAAGACGACAATACACGCCAACAAAAAGTTTAAAATTTTTATGAGTTAGCTTTTTCTCATCACCCTATTTTTTATCTTTAACAGTGAAAACAATAAATCTTTTTAAAAGTAAAAAAAAACTATAATCTTTTTGTTTTTTTAATGATGTAACAACTTTAGAGAACGACAAAATATAAGATAGAAAAAATATTTTACTACTCCATGAATCCCCAAAAAACAGGTTTGTTCATTTCAAAGGATTATTTTTTTGATAAGAGCTTTATGTATGAGATAAATAATACCATTGACTGGTATCCTACTGACGGACAAAGGTTTTGCACAATAAAAAATATTTTCCTATTCCTTTGAATTGGATAAGATCTATTGCAATTTTTTACGAAGACTATTGCACACTTTAGAAAAATTCATTTGCCCCGCATACCGTTCCTTAAGCCAAGCCATCACCTTACCGATATCACGTAATTTTTCAGCTTTCGTTTGTTCCAAAGCTTCACAAATAACCTGTTCTACTTCCATCTCCTTAAGCTGATAGGGAAGAAATTCACGAATAACGTCTATTTCTGCTTGTTCTTTCTCTGCTAACTCCAAGCAACCAGACTCTTTATAGACACGCATTAACGCTTCACGCTGTTGAAGCATTTTAGTGAAAACAGACTGAATCTGCTGATCATCGACTTCTCGCTTCCCTTCATCATAATAAAGAATATCACGATCCCTAACCGCAGCATTCATTAAACGAAGTGTAGCAAGACGTATACTATCTTGCGCTTTCAAAGCAGCCTTAAGAGCCCCATCAATCTGGTCACGCAACATAAATTTATCCAATTTCGTTCAAGCGGAAAACGCCTTTTAACTAATCTTTATCCATCTTGCAATGGAAGATAAAAAAATAATTGAAGTCTCGATCTTAGAAAAGATAAAAACAAGACTTTACCTCTTCATGGAATGTCCTTATACTCCCTTTTTTAAGTAAAACATGACGAAAATAATAGACACAGCATCTGTTAGAGGTATGATTTTTGTGTAAAATTGATCATTATACCTTTCAGAAAATAAATTGTGGATACACACTATGATACAAACGATTTCATCGAACAGCCCTTGGAGTGTCAGCAAACCTACAGCCCTCTTAGTCCTAGCTGATGGAACCGTCATTGAAGGCAAAGGAGCAGGTGCGACAGGTATTGCTGAAGCTGAAATATGCTTTAATACCGCCATCACAGGCTATGAAGAAATCCTCACAGATCCATCATACACACAACAAATCGTTAATTTTACTTTTCCTCATATAGGAAATGTAGGAGCAAATAGTGAAGATATTGAGGCTCTCACCCCTCTCAACTGTCACGGTGCTGTTGGCGCTATTTTCAAGGCAGATATTACACCTCCTTCAAATTATCGTGCCAATGAAAACCTTCATCAATGGCTTAAAGCCCATAAAATTATTGCACTTTGTGGTATTGATACACGTGCACTCACAATTCTTATTCGTGAAAAAGGTGCGCAAAATGCTGTCATTGCGCATAATGCTGATGGGAATTTTGATATTCCTTCTTTAAAAAAACGTGCGCAAAAATGGCACGGTCTCATCAATCTTGACCTTACGAAAGAAGTGACATCTCAATCGTCAATGCAATGGAATGAAGAACCATGGCGTTGGAATAAAGGGTATGGCACAAACAATGTGCATAATCTTCATATCGTTGCCATTGACTATGGTATTAAACGCAATATTCTTCGCCTTATGGCAACACAAAAAGCACGCATTACTGTTGTACCCGCCCACACAAGTGCAGAAGAAATTCTGGCAATGAATCCTGATGGTATTTTTCTTTCTAATGGGCCTGGAGATCCCGCAGCGACAGCTCAATATGCCATACCAACAATCAACACATTGATTGATCATAATTTACCAATTTTTGGAATATGTCTTGGTCATCAACTTCTCGCTCTGACAGTTGGTGCAAAAACCGTAAAAATGCACCAAGGACACCATGGTGCAAACCACCCCGTTAAAGACCTTAACACTGGAAAAGTTGAAATTGTATCGATGAATCACGGTTTTGCTGTCGATGTAACCTCTTTACCAAAATATGTTCAGGAAACACATATTTCTCTCTTTGATGGTTCAAACTGTGGTATTCGAATTATTGGAAAACCCGTTTTTTCTGTTCAATATCACCCCGAAGCTTCCCCAGGACCACAAGATAGTCACTACCTCTTTCAGCATTTCTGTGATCTCATTATGAATTATAAAAAAATATCTTAAGACAAAATGTCTCATCTTCTCGCTTCTCTTCTTTGAATTCTATCGTTTTCCTATACATAACGATATTGTTCCCAACAATTTATGGAATAAGTATTATTTTCATTATTTTGCAACTTAAATGAGAGCGCTGGATAGCGTAAAATTTTCTCACTCTCCTCCTATTCATTCTCATCCTCTCTTAGTCCCCTCCTTTAGGATTGTATCCTATCAATCAAAATCATAGGCTTACACACCCCAAGCAAGATGAGTATGTCCATATTTTGAGTGCCTAACTAAGAGCTATCGTACATTGAAAACTGGCAAAGTGAATGAGGACGCTGCATCTTTTTATAAATAAAGAGAACAGTATACTGTGGATCTTATGCCATTTACAAAAACTGTTACCTTCTATTCTTCATCGACACTATCACGAAATTGGTGCAAACTCATTGAAAACGATCCTCTCAAAACAAGTGCTCGATTCACAAGATAGTTCTGAGCATTCTACTATGCATCAGAAGCATCATTCCTATTAAAGGACAAAACAAATAAAAAGTGTGAGGCAAAGCAATAAATCTGTACTATTTAAAAAATATTAGTGTCAATAATAGTTTTGAAAACAGTAAAACCGAATGAAAAAGGAAACACTAAAAACGGCTTTTCAATTTTATATTCTTTCCAAATGAGATTTTCTTTCGATTCCAGAAATGATACAAATAAATATACGCAATATTTTACTTCCAATTTGGGTATAAAAAATCTGAAATTATTCGCACAACATTGATGCATCTAACACCGATGCATTTTTTCAACATACTGTTTCATAAGCACTGGCTAGTGATAAGCAAAAAACACGAGCTTTACGATGCATAACCATATTACAAAACACAAAAATTATTCCCAATGAATGAAAAGGATATATCTATATTTTATACAATACTTTGCAAAACAAATATCACAAAAAAATCAGTTTCCTTCTCGAACAAAATATTCTTAACTTACTCCCTTCAACAAATTAACGTACCCGCAAGGTAAAAATGACCGTTGCAACGACAAGAAGCAAAAAGCCTCCAACAAAAGGAGCACCAGAAAAATAAAACAGTGCATTCTTATCTGTAAAACATTCAAAGAGAAAAACATAAAAAATAGAACCAAATATCAAACTCAATGAAACAACAGATGTCATGGCTCCTTGTAGTTCTCCTTGTACATTTGTCGGCACCTGTGCTGAAGCAATAGCGCGGATAGGTGCATGAACAAGATATTCAAGCATTGTACACCCACAAACCATATAAACCATCCACCCCTTTGTTGCGAATGTATAACCCAGCATAGCAACAGCTGCAAACAAAAGCCCTACTATAGTAATACGCCAATCGCTCCATCGCCTAGAAAAATAAGGCAAAATAAGTGCAACGACAATAAATTGTCCTATACCAAAAACACTATAAGATAGCCCAATGGAAAACGAACTCCAATCATAGCGTTCTTTTGCAATGAATGCCCAAATACTTAGCCATATCGATTCCGCAAACCAATAAAGAAAAAAGACCAATAACACCCAAAGAACCATCGGATATTGCTTCAGTTGCCAAAAAGCGCCTAAGGGATTTGCCCGTTTAATATCAAAAAAGCGCCTATTCCATAAAGAAAGAGTTTCTGGAAGCATAACCCACGCAAAAATAAAATTAATGAGTGAAAAACCAGCGGCAAAATAAAATGGAATACGCGGACCAAACTGACCTAAAAAACCACCAATAAACGACCCTAAAATAAACCCTAATGCAGATGCAACGCCTAATAGACCAAAATTGCGTGTACGGCTTTTTTCATCTGATATATCAGCAAGATAAGCTGTACAAGTTGCAAAACTAGCACCACTTATCCCTGACAAAAGGCGCCCGATAAATAACATAGAATAGCTCCATGCTATAGCACATATCAGATTATCAAGAGCAAAGCAGATAATAGAGACAAGCAAAATAGGACGACGACCATAACGATCAGAAAGATTGCCAATAACAGGAGCAAACAAAAACTGCATCACTGAATAAGCAGCAAGTAATTTTCCTCTTTCGACAAAAGATGTACTGACATCTTTTCCAGTTAATTGAGAAAAATATTCAGGCAAAACAGGACAAATGATCGCAATGCCAAGAATATCTAACAATAAAGTGATGAACACTAAAACGAGCCCACGCTGAACAAACTTCGGATTGAGCATCTCATCTTGCATGATATACACACTATTTTACACTCAGTTACTCATTTTACATACACCGTTACGCCCCCGCTTTCTTTTATCTCCCTTTCTTTTTTAAGTACTCTATATCGTATAATTTTCACATATAAAATAATAACAAAGTAAAAATTTAAGTAAGAGTCAAGATAAAAATATAAAATTATTTTTTATATTAAACAAACAAATATTCATGATTATAAATCATGCATAAGATCTCAGGGAATACAGAACATTCTAAAAATTTTATAGATATTATGATTGATTTTATCAGACATCATTTCCCCTTCTCGTACCACTACTTTTAAAAATCTCAATTCTATTGAATACATAAGATATCCCATAATAATGAAAACCTTACAAAAAGATAAGTTCTTAAAATTGTTCTCATCTTCAAACTATACGATAAAGTTAAAGAAGCATCATCAGAATAGCTTAACACTGTAAAAACTTGATCATATTTATTGAAGCCATCAATGATTATATGCTATTATGAAATCCAATAATGATCTAATAAGCATGAGAAAATGCCACTTTTAGTGAGAGTTGACCATAAACTGTTAAATTCAAAAATGGTGTATAAAATGCGAAAAATATCCCTATTAATTCTCACTTTAATGTTCGTGACAGGCTGTGATGTTCAAAATTCTGATTCACAAGAAGGTGTTTTAGAAAATAAAATAGAAACACCACAAACAACCAACGTAGAGCTAGATCCCTACACTTTAAATAAATTAAATACTCTTCTCAAAAAACGTTCAGAAACAAATGATCACGAAAATGGAGCCTCGATTGACTTTCTTTCTGAAGCTTTTTTAGGGACACCTTACAAAGCAAATATGTTACAGGGCTCAGAAAAGACACCAGAAAAACTCATCATTGATTTTAGAGGCTTAGATTGCTTCACTTATCTGGATTATGTTGAAGCATTGCGCAAATCAACATCTCCAAAAGAATTCATAAATAACGTCATAAAAACACGTTACATTAAGGGTAATGTTCATTTTTTAAATCGAAAACATTTTTTTACAGACTGGGCGTATAGAGAATATAAACTCGCCACTGATATTACCGCTGAAATAAGTCCTCATGCGGTGAGCATAGAAAAATATCTCAATAAGAAAGCTGATGATGAAAACTATCTCCCTGGACTTCCAGTTGTGAAACGTACAATAACATATATTCCAAGTAACTTTATTAATGAAGAGGTTATAAGCCGTTTAAAATCAGGGGATTTCATTGGCATTTATACAAAACTTGCTGGATTGGATGTAACGCATGTGGGGTTCTTTATCATGACAGATAAAGGACCAATGTTACGAAATGCTTCTTCACGAAAAGAAAATGAAAAAGTCGTCGATTCACCTTTTATGGATTATGTTGCAAAAACACCAGGAATCATTGTTTTAAGAGCCCTTCAATAACATTGAATAACATCATAGCGATATGAAAGAACTTTTTTATTCTTAATAGATATACTGAAGTTATTCAGATAAACATCTAACTTCGTCCAAGCTATACGGATAAAATCATATTTGTTTATCGTTTTAAGAGCAAAACAACGTTTTCTTGATCTAACTTTGTATAACAATATGACAAAATCATTTTTGGAGAAGTGACGGATTTATAATTACCTTTGCTGACTGAAAGCAGAAGGCAAGCAAAACTCTGTTGTCGTATCACGCTTTCTTTTCATATTTTCGAGCCAAGAATTATCTATAGATTACTGCTACTCTAATCTTTATAAATATAAAAGACATACATTTTTTTGTAAGAATAAGTAAAGCCAGATATATTATAATTGTTGTCTCATAAAGTAATTTATAAAAATTATGACTTTTATATAAAATTTATAATTAAGCTTCATTAAACTTATTAGAAAGCTTCATTCCCTTGCCCTTAAAAACAAGAGATCTATTCTCGAGGTCCCCGTAAACAATCCGTCCTCTTAAAAAAAAATTCAGCAGCTAACCATTTCATGAGATTCGCTTAAGCGCCATCCTGCTCAATATTGACCGCGCACTCTAAAAACAGTTAATAGATCAAATTTTATAGGCCTTATCTCACACACCTTAAATGACAGTGTACGGCAACAGAATAAATCTTACCTAAGAATACTCAGTTTAACCTTCTACTTTATTGATGCAAAAATAAAATCAACGAAAGAGCAAGATTGTCTTTTCAAGAGATATTAACTACCTCACCGTAAAAAATTAATGTTTGTAACATGATAGCTAATTTGAAAAAAATTTTTATATAAAAGGTATCATCGTTGTACCGGGAGGCAATTTGGCCTCATCTTCAGGCTCGACATGAATAGAAATACGCACATTATCAAATTCTTTTTGAAGAACACTTTCAATTTTATCACAAATTTTATGAGCTTCTCCGACCTGCATGACAGCTGGCACAACCAAATGAAACTCTATAAAAGTAACCCTACCGGCAACACGCGTCCGTAAATCATGAATCTCAAGTGCACCATCAGCATTTGCAGAAATAAGCTCCCGAATCCGCATAGTTTCATTCAATTCAACGCCAACATCCATTAAGCCTTGAACAGCATTCCTAATTACCTTCCAGCCTTGTAAGAGAATATTAACAGCAACGATTATCGCTAAAATAGGATCTAAAACGCCCCATCCCCCTACAAAACCAGCAATCAGACCAATTAAAATTGCAAGCGAAGTAAAAACATCTGTTATGAAATGCACGCCATCAGCTTTAAGAGCCGGTGAGCGATGACGTTTTCCCTGCCAAATAAGAACCATTCCCCACATGCAATTTATAACAGTTGCAACAAGATGAATAACAAGCCATATTCCAGGTTTCTGCAATAATCTAACAGTAGAAAGCGCTATCCATGCTTCTCTTAAAATAACAATTGCCGCAATAATAATGAGGATCCCTTCAAGAATCGCGGAAAAATATTCCGCTTTATGATGTCCAAAAGGATGATCATGATCCGCAGGCTTCATACTCACTTTAACAGCCCACCATGCCGCCAATGACGCAAGGATATTAACAATTGATTCCAATGCATCAGAATAAAGCGCAACCGACCCTGTAATGTGATATGCCCAATATTTCAAAGCAAAAACAATACACGCAATAAAAATAGAGTATAAAGTTAAGCTTTGTATATTGATTTTCACATTCATGAACTCCATCCTTTTCCTCACAAAACAAGGAATAATATTTTTAGCCCTATAATGATATTTTTGGCATATCAGCAATATTTTCTCAATATTACAGAAGCTTCATCATACACTAAACGTCTCAATTCACTATTGTTATCGCAAAAACTGCTCAAGTTACACGAACATCAGCAATAAAGGATGAAGAAAACAAGTCATAAACAAACAGCTTTCCCGAGAGAAATATACACATCAAAAAACAAATACATCCCCTCTATTAAACGTTTTCTGAATAACGTAAAGCCGTCTCACGTCTTATGAACGAAAAACTTGGCCTTGGCTCAAATATATCATGATCATGCATTATTTTTCATATCTTATGATGTGCATTATAAGCCATCTATAAACATCTTTTCACCTTAGAAAAAATGACTGAGCGCTCTCCTGTAACCTCACAGCTTAAGGACATTTTAAAATATGATTGCTAAAAAACTTAGAAAAAGAGTTATGCCCCCAAAAAGAATCTGGGCATTGGGGACCCAGATTCTTTTCCCTTATAATTTAAGGGCATACAGAGCTTGGGAAATAGCGGGGACCCAAGACACTGCACCCGATACGAAAACAATATTATTATCCCGCATCAGTATTTCTACAATACACTTATTAATATATGTTGTCAACACAAATTCTACTATAAGTTTTAAAAAATAATATTTTTTTATCTCTCTTTTTAAAAATAAAACTTAAAACTAAAGCAAATTCTAACATCTGGAAATTGAAAGAAAAAAGCATTAAAAATCTCGCATGCATTTGAATATCACAACAATCGACGAAACGAATGACCCACGTCTGAGAGACTATCATAATATCCGTGAAAAAGATCTCGTTGGACGACAACAGCAATTTATTGCTGAAGGTAAAATAACATTGTCCGCATTATTGCATTCAAAAGAGTTCTCTGCTCTCTCGCTACTTATTGTCGCAAAACGCCTCCCTGGACTTCTACCACTTTTAGAAAAAACACAGCCTCGATGTCCCATTTATTGCGTTCCACAAAAAGTCATGGATGATATCACCGGTTTCCATGTTCATCGCGGTGTTCTGGGTATCGGTAAACGCAAAACGCTCCCATCATTACAAAGTTTTTTAAAAAATCTTCCAGAAAAAGCTTTGATTCTGGTTTTATGTGGTATCTCGAATCATGATAATATGGGATCAATTTTTCGTAATGCAGCAGCCTTTGCAAGTCACGGCATTATTGTTGACAAAACCTCATGCGATCCACTTTATCGCAAATCAATCAGGGTTTCTGCCGGCGCTGCTCTAAAAGTGCCCTATACACAAAACGCTGATATAGATGACTTTATAGCTGCTTTACACAATGAAAATTTTCATCTTTATGCACTCTCTCCTTCTGCCTCGCACACGCTCAAGCAAGCAAACAAAAACAAAAGAATGGCACTTATTTTTGGAACAGAAGGAGATGGCTTACCACCCCATATACTACAACAATCAAAAGCCTTACGAATTCCCATGACTGACGGCTTTGACAGCCTCAATGTTGCCACAGCCTCAGGGATCGCTCTCGCCCATTTTACCGACTTTGACCACACAAGATGATAATACTTTAAGTTGTAACAAATATCCGATGATGTATGTTCTTCACCAGCCCCCAAGGTTGCTATCGCTTAGCATTTGAGAGCATTCATCAAAGAGATTTTTACATTTTTCTTTTATGGTTTTCCCCACCATAATCCCACGTGTAATGTGTAAGAAACATGGTTTTAATGGATTCGATCATAAAACAAATCCGCAATGAGAAAATCTTACGGAAATCTCTCATTCAAGTTGGAGAATAAAAGTTACCATTATAAATTAATTCACGATCTTTTTATGAAACTGTTGTTTTAAGTTGAGAGGAAACAGAATCTTTTGTTTCAAGATTGCATAAAACACGCTTCAACATCATTTCAATGTCAGCGGCACGTTCTGAATGCGTTACAAATCCTCCCCCAAGAATACGCGCCTCATGACCATTCCCATCATAAAGAACGCAAGCTTGCCCTGGTGCCACACCATTTTCACATTCCAACAGATCAACAGAAAAAACACCTTCTTTATAATGCAAGCGCGCAAGGTGGGGAGGACGCGTTGAACGCACCTTTACAGCCACCTCAATACCTTCTGAAGGAAAATTATCTAACAGCTCATCACCAAGCCAATTCACATCACGTAAAAAAAGCTTATGCGTTTCCAACATTTCACGCGGACCAACAATAACACGTGCATTTTCCACATCGAGATAAACCACATAAAGCGCTTCACCCGTTGACACCCCAATACCACGACGTTGACCAACAGTATAATTAACAATTCCCGAATGTTTGCCTAAAATCTTTCCATCGATATGGACAATAAAGCCAGGATTAGCGGCTTCTGGACGCAGTTTTGCAATAACATCTGAATATTTTCCTTGTGGAACAAAACAAATATCCTGACTATCATGCTTATTGGCAACCACAAAGCCCATTTCTGCAGCTATTTCACGAACGCGCGCTTTTGGAAGATCGCCAAGCGGAAAACGCAAATAATCAATCTGTTCTTGTGTCGTTGCAAAAAGAAAATAACTCTGATCACGATCGTTATCGAGAGGACGAAAGAGTGCTCGATGTGCCCCATGAGAACGCGAACGAATATAATGTCCCGTTGCCAAAGCATCTGCCCCTAATTCACGTGCTGTTGCTAATAAATCAGCAAACTTAACCGTCTGATTACACGCAATACATGGCACTGGCGTCTCTCCATGAGCATAGCTTTCTGCAAAAGGATCAATAACAGCTTCGCGAAAGCGCTTTTCATAATCAAGAACGTAATGCGGTATTCCCAACGTTTCTGCAACACGGCGCGCATCTTCAATATCTTGTCCCGCACAACACGCCCCTACCCGATGCGTTGCAGCCCCATGATCATAAAGCTGTAATGTAATGCCAATGACATTATACCCTTCCTTTTTCAAAAGGCCTGCAACAACAGATGAATCAACCCCCCCTGACATTGCAACAACAATGCGAGAGTCCTTAGGTTGTCCTGGTAAATCAAGACTATTCAAAAACATGTATTCATTCTCTATTTAGTGCTCTATTAATGGATACTCATATGTTAACATTCTGATGCGCGCTTCTTCACCACTTTTATGCTATTGATTGTCTTTATATTGTTTTTTTATCCTTTCCACAACCATAGCATCATTTTCTTAAAAGCAGCTGTAAATAAAAAAGAGTGATAGAAATAAGGCATAATGGAAATCACTTGGAGAAAATCATTTAGGAAAACTTTTTTCTCTTCTTTGAAATCTGGCAAAATAAAATCAGGAAAAATGTTACAAGAGGCGCTTCTACACAGTTCACTTGAGCCTCTTTTTACACGCTCAATCACTTTATTAATTTTTTCTTTCAGCGCGTTTAGTTCTTTTTTAAATTTCATGCTCTATAAACGAATCAAGTCCTTGACTAAAGGTAGAGGATACGAATGACCAATTTGATAAAAACACAAATGAAATATGTTATTGGGCCAGATGGAAGTCCACTTACAATTACCGACCTACCGCCACAAACAACACGGCGCTGGGTGATTCGTCGCAAAGCTGAAGTTGTTGCGGCTGTCAGAGGTGGATTGTTAAGCCTTGACGAAGCGTGTCAACGTTATACTTTGACTGTGGAAGAATTTCTTTCATGGCAAAGTTTGATCGATGAACACGGCTTAGCGGGATTACGAACGACCAAGATCCAACACTACAGGCATTAAGTTGCCATTGATCATGATTCGATAACATAAAGCGCTTTATAGAAATAAAAACAGCTAAACTTTTATCGAGTTTAGCTGTTTTTATATTATTTTCAAAATGATAAAACTGAAAAAATCGATCTTTCAATAATTGTTTTGATCACCCAGTTATTGAATTAGCCAACCATTGAATTAGATTGAATCAAAATATCTTCATCATCCGCGGCAGTCTTCTTTTCTCGTGCTTCCAAAAGCTGTGCGTGTTGTAGCTCTGTATTAGCTTCATGAAGAGCAATTTCAGCATTTGTTTTTTGAAGCTGTAAATCACGAATGGAATTGAGCAGATTATCGCGTCTTTGCCGAGCTGCACGCGCAAAAGCAGAATAAGCAAAATGGTGAACATCATTGTTTCCAGATTTACGTTCTTCGTGACAAATCTGTGACTCCAGTTCTAACACCATTCGTTCAAATTCTGCAATCATCATCTCAAGCTGTGCAATTTCACGGCGCTTTCCACGCACTTGAAACATCCTCAATCGCACCATATTGTCCCGTGGTTTCATACTCACTACTCCTTGATTGTGCCAACTCAAAACGCGCATCCATACTCAATTCATATTGTTTTAGTTATATGCCTATCCGAAAAAAACAGTCCATTAAGGAGACTATAACTTCGTCCTTCCTTAAAGCATCTGCAAACACAACCTTCTTTAAGAGCCATAACTATTTCTTTACTTTTCCCTCCCACTATAAAATAAAGAGGTTTAAAGCTCCGTAAATAAACACTGAAATTGTAAAAAAGTAATTTATAAGGCTTTTTTACAAGATTTTTTTTAGGTTAAAGTTTATAGAAAAGACCCTTCATTTTTTATTATGTTAAAAAGTCCGCGATTTTTTTAAAATAATTTTATAGCCTCTTTCAAAAATAAAAATATTTTGTTAACCACTATCATGGATAGTGGGGAATTTAGTAGTGATTGTTACGCGTACTACTGAAATATTCATAAACGCTTTATTGCTAAGTGTTTGATTTCATGAATTGTTTTTATAAGCAGTGGTTTTTATTAACTGTTTATAAAAGAGAAATGCTCCTTGTGATTCGTAAAGGAGCGAAGTGAGGGATCTAAAATGCGCGTATTATTAATTGAAGATGATAGAGCGGTTACTCAAAGCATTGAGTTGATGCTAAAGTCAGCCAATTTTAATGTTTATATCACTGATCTTGGTGAAGAAGGTATCGATTTAGGAAAACTCTATGATTACGATATCATTTTGCTTGATCTGAATTTACCTGATATGTCAGGGTACGATGTCTTGCGGACTCTAAGGTTGGCAAAAATAAAAACGCCTGTCCTTATCCTTTCCGGGATGAATGCCATTGAGGACAAGGTCCGTGGTTTTGGCTCTGGGGCAGACGACTATATGACAAAACCTTTTCATAAGGATGAACTTATTGCGCGTATTCATGCAGTTGTTCGTCGTTCTAAAGGACATGCACAATCAGTTATTGTTACCGGTGATCTCACCGTTAACCTTGACGCAAAAACCGTCGAAGTTGCAGGACGCCCTGTTCACTTAACCGGTAAAGAGTACCAAATGCTAGAGCTTCTCTCTTTGCGCAAAGGTACAACACTGACCAAGGAAATGTTTCTCAATCATCTCTATGGTGGAATGGATGAACCAGAACTGAAAATTATCGATGTTTTTATCTGTAAATTACGGAAAAAATTGGAAGCAGTCTCTTCCAATGTAAATTACATTGATACCGTTTGGGGACGTGGTTATGTGTTGCGTGATCCAGTTGAAGAAAACGTACGAAAAACCGCTTAAGCAGTGAAAATACACATTGTAAAATCTCGGAATGTAGCGGGCCGAGATTTTTCCCAAGATTTTTCTCTGTCACAAATAAAAAAACTCGCACACAAAAAATCTCATATAGAAAGCGCTTAAAGCTTAAGAAGTAACCACACCCTATTCACAAATATACTCCTATCGCTCGTAAATTTAATCGAAGTTTCTTTTTCCCCAACACGGCTTAAGCGCTTCTCTCTCATTCAAAGCTTTTTCACACTTTCTAAAACAATACAATGATCTCTTTCATCAATATTTATTTTCATCTCTGTCATCTGAGCAAGTAACATTGTGTAATAAAATTGGATGACATGTGCATCAATAAGCTCTTCTTTAACTTCTCTATGATATAATGCCAAAAAATGAGGAGGAATACGGAGAGTTTGACCCAAAATCTCAAATCGAAAAGAACGTTTATTTCCCTCTTGCACAATCATAACAACAATTTCACCACCACGAGAAACTGTTGCATTGGCAATCAATAACAAATTAAGCAAAAGTTTAACTTCATCTTTTTGTAACAACAAAGAAGGAGCCTGCCATTTTAAAGTTGCTTTTTCTTGCTGCATATATTGTTGAGCAACCTGCTCTGCAGCACGTGTATCTATTTGTCCGCCACTTGCACCAGCAAAACCAAAAGCCAATCGCGCAAATTGTAGACGTGCAGAAGCACTCGCAACGGATAAACGCACCAATTGCAAAGCCTCTTCTTCAGCGCCCCCGTCGTCATAAAGCTCCATTGCATTTTGAATAGCCCCCACAGGTGAAATCAAATCATGGCAAATACGACTACAAAGCAAAGCAGCAAGATCCATAGGCTTCAAAGAAATAGCGAACGTCATAACGGTTGAAAACTCCTAAATTCAAGAAAACAAACTTTATTTTAAAGGAAAACTCTTAACATCTAATGCATAAGAGAAAACATTAACAATCATGCTAAAAAAAAATCAGAAATAAATTCAAGAATTTAAATAACCTTACACCTTATTTTTTATTTGAATAGAATGAAAATTCTAATATTATCTTTTTGTTTGTCACTAATAAAAGGAGAAAACTCTATGGCTCTCTCTCTGCTAAAATACTGGTACAAAAATATTATATCTTTAATTTTCCTTTTATTCGTCACCATAAACACTACACATGCTCAACTAAAACCAATAGAGCAAAACGAGCCCCATTATTCACTTCAAGAAATTATTGATTCTGGTCATATTTTTTTTGGAAAAACAGCTAGTGGTCTGGCGATCGCAATTCAAAATATTTTTTCAAAATACGGTTATCCCAATGCCTATATTTTAGGAGAAGAAGCTTCTGGTGCCTTTTTTGCTGGATTAACCTATGGCGAAGGAAAAGTTTTTAGTAAAAGTTATGGTCAGCATAAAGTTTTTTGGCAAGGTCCCTCAGTAGGATGGGATTTTGGTGGCCAAGGTTCCCGTCTCATGATCTTGGTTTACAATCTTAAGAGCATAAATAATTTATGGAGACGCTATGGCGGTGTTTCAGGTTCGGCCTATTTAATTGCAGGGGTTGGTTTTCATGTGCTTAAATACCATGATACCTTGTTAATCCCAATACGGACAGGAATCGGTGCACGCCTTGGTATTAACATAGGGTATTTAAAATTAACACCGAGACCGACATGGAATCCGTTTTAAACGGTTTCTTATTTGAAAAGAGGTATTATGCTTATCCAATCGTTTCTTTTTTTTATTCTTGGCGTCGCCTCCACTTCTTGGTTACTGGTGCTTTTATCCCCTCTTATTTGGCGTAAAGCTGTTCATTTTGCGCATAAAAATGTTTGTGCACAAATTCCATTATCGCTCACGGAAATACAAGCAAACCACGATTTTGTCCGCGCACAACATGCTGTAGAATTAGCAAAAAACCAACAAAAGTACGAATCTTTGCAAAAAAAATATGCCCAACAGAAAATACACCTGAGCCAATTAAAAGAACAACTTTATCAGCTATACCTTTCTGCACAAAACGCTTTTCCCAAAGAAACGATCGCAATCAAACAAAATATCGTCACAACAAACACCTCCAAAGGAAAGCAAAACGATGCATGAAAAAATCGCACACTATCAGAAACGTTTACAAAAAATCCAAACGCATGGGCTTGATACAACTGCTAACCACCAACTGCTGGAAAAACTCCGTGAAGAAACAAAAGAACTTGCAGCAACATTAGCCGCTCAAATAGCCCTACAAGAAGGGAATAAATCACCCATCAACACATTGATTCAAAAATCCAAAAGCAAAAACGACCTAGCATCACGTATTCGCAAAAAAATAATTTTTCTCTCCAAAAGTCCCGTTAAATAAGTTACCTTTGAAAACACCTTAAATGAAGAATAAAACCAACAAAGGTTCATGGTAACTTTCATAAAACCAAATATTTTTCATTAAGCGTGGCTTTCTTCTGAAGCGAAAAGACAAAATTTCTTACCCTACACCGATTTAAAAAAATCCATCTCCTTGTCTAGCGATGCGACTTACTTGTCATATCACAGCCCAGACAACATTTCATGAGTCCTAGAGGCAAATAATACTTTAAAATATTCATCACACACTCTAACAAAAAATATCTTCTAAGATGGACCACCCATAAAGCTTTTACCATAAGTTTTAAAAATAAAAGCACGCTCTCAAGAGGAATAAAAATCTCTTATTTTTTTTATAATCATATCCTGATCCGTTTGCGTCAAGTAAGGATGCATTGGTAAACTTAAAACACACTCCCCTAAAGACTCTGAAACAGAAAGGGAATCTTTTACATAAGGAAAATGTTTATAAGCTGGCTGTTGATGCAAAGGGGTTTTATAATAAACCATTGTAGGGATAGAATTTTTTTGTAAAAAATCTTTTAATTTATCACGCTCTTTGACCTTAATCGTATATTGTGCATAAGCAGAACGAATATTTTCTTCTATTTCTGGAACTGTAACAATATCTCTTAAACCATTGGAATAGCGTTGAGCAATTTCTACACGCTTTTCCATTTCATCTTCAAAAATCACAAACTTTTCGAGTAAAATTGCAGCCTGAATACTATCAAGACGCGAATTCATACCAATCCGGACATTATCATATTGTGTTTCACCTTTACCATGAAACAAAATAGAGCGTAAAAGTTCTGCCAAATAATCATCATTGGTCATCATAGCGCCTCCATCGCCATAACACCCTAATGGTTTTGCAGGATAAAAACTTGTGGCAGCCACATCACCAAAAGCACCGCACATAGTATTACCGCTTCTTCCACCCATAGATTGAGCAGCATCTTCAATGACAAAAAGATTTTCCTTTGCTGCCACTTGAGCAATCTGCACATAGTCAGCGGAAAGCCCAAATAAATCAACGGCAATAATAGCCTTTGGCTTTAACCGTCCCTCTTTTTTAACCATTTCGATAGCGTGAGAAAGTTTTTCAACATCAATATTAAATGTATCGGGTAACACATCAATAAAAACAGGCTCAGCCCCCACCAAAGCCACCACTTCGGCCGTTGCCGAAAAGGTAAAGCTAGGACAAAACACAGCATCCCCTGGACCAATATTTTTAGCCATAAGAGGCATCTTCAAAGCATCTGTTCCATTCGCACATGCAATGACATGTTTAACGCCAAGATATTCAGCCAATTTCCCTTCAAACTCTGTTACTTTTGGCCCCAAAATATACTGACCACTCGCGACCACATGCGCAATTGCAGAATTAATTTTATCTTCAATACGCGCACGCTGCGCCCCAAGGTCGATGAATTGCATATTAACTCCATTGATCATCACAAAAATGCAAAAGCGCTACTTATCTCTTTTATCTATCATAATTGAGACCAGCAGCTGTTAAAATCCGTAAAACCGCAATAGCATCATCACCATTTGTACGAGGCAATTGACGCATTTGAATACAATAAAGAAAATGCCGTAATTCGCAAGTAAGCGGCAAATCTTCACAAACATCAATGTAATTCAGCTCTTCCATGCTAAAAGCCCACTCTTGATTCTCTTTCCAAACGGCAAAATGGTGTATTGCCAATTTACGGCTCCATGGTTCCATATCATCAAAAATGAGCATAGCCTTTGTCCCCACAACAGTTAAACGCCTCTCACGATAAGGACTCAAGCGTGAAGCAAAAAGATGACTCCGTATACCATTTGGAAAAGTCATATGAACATGGGAAAAATCGGAAATCTGATCAACGACAGCAGTCCCCTCACCGCGAATTTCGGAGGGTTCACATCCTGTCAATGCTAAAATCATTGAGAGATCATGAGGGGCAAGATCCCATAAAGCATCACTATGTGTGTGAAATTTTCCAAAGCCTAATCGATGAGAATAAATATACCGCACCTCCCCCAATTCTCCGTTTTTCACCAATTCACACATTTTTTCAAAAGCGGGATGAAAACGTAAAATATGACCCACCATAAAAACTCGCCCATAGGCTTCAGCCTCCTGAACTTGGCGTTTAGCATCAGCCACATTCAAGGCTATTGGTTTTTCCACCAAAACATCTTTACCATTTTTAACAGCCCGCAGCACATTTTGCGTATGAAATTGTGGAGGCAGCGCTAATACTAGCGCATCAATATTTTGATGAGTGAAAAGATCATCTGGTGGAACAACCTCTACACCATACATTGCTGCAAAGCTGGCAGCGCGATCAGCATTAATATCAGAAACTGCTGCTAAAGCCCCAAGAGAATGGAGTGTCCGTATATGATTTTCACCCCAATGACCGCATCCTAAAACCGCTACACGTGGCACCATTTTTATGCCTTACCCTACTTTATCTATAAAATTATACTTTTACATATCGAGGATAAAATAGAATGACAAGAGAAAAGCTTAAAAACGATGCTTGACATGTCACTATTCTACCCCTTATATCCGCAGAAGATGTAATTATTTGCAATATAATTTTATTTTGGCGGAGTAGCTCAGTAGGTTAGAGCAGAGGAATCATAATCCTTGTGTCGGGGGTTCAAATCCCTCCTCCGCTACCATTTTTTTCAGATTGTAGCTTGTCTGTTGTAGCTTGTTGTAGCTGTAGCTTGCCAGTGTAGCTTGCCAGTAGGTTTTGTATAATTTGCCACTAGGTTTTGTAGCAATTTATTTTTTCTCAAAGAGTTTTAAAGTGGTTCTCAAAGGATCTTCAAAGACCTTTCAAAGATCATTTAAAGCCTCT